>JBBING010000020.1:0-32440 GCA_037444005.1 Chloroflexota bacterium | reverse complement strand
CCGAGCACGTCTGGCAGCCGATGCATTTGTTCAGGTCGAACACCATGGCGACCTGGTTCTCGGACCGAGGCGCCATCGCCGTCTTGCCGTTGGGATTCGAGCCGTTCTTCGGCATGGGCCGATCCTCCTATTCCAGCGTGATCTCGCGCCATTCGCGCGAGTAGGCCTTCAGGCCGCCTCGTTCCTGATTGCTGCCTTCCCAGACCGCGAAGGCGATTTTGGCCGCCTTGCCCGGGGCGAGCTTCACGTTGTCCTTGCCGCGGGCGGACAGCGTCCGGCTCAGCACGACCGACCAGCGGCCGTCCTTCCACACGCCCTTGGCGTCGATGGTGGCGCCGTTCGCCTTCTCGACCGTCCCCGGGCCCTGGGCCACGATGTTCTGGCCTTCGGAGAGGTCGGCGCGCCAGAACCAGCCGTTGACGTGGGCGTCGGGCGAGCCCATGGTGCCGAGCGGGGCGTCACCGTTGCTCGGGAACAGCACCGCGGCCGCGTCGGGGAACTGACGGTTCCCGTAATCGTTGTTCTCGGTCTCGTCGTTCCATTCGAGCTGGATGGCGAGCCGCTGGCCGTCGTGCGCGGCCCGTACGGCCACGGCGCGCACCCGGCCGATGAGCCGGTCGGCCCAGACCGTCCGCACGTAGCGAGAGGTTTGACGGTGGATGGGCGTTCCCACCAGGTCGATGACCTCACGGTCGACCTGCTCCCAGGCCTTGGCCTTGGGGTCTAGCAAGGCTGACGCGTCGGCCACCTTCTTTGCCAGCATGCCTCACTCCTCCTTTCCCGGGGCGCCGTCGAGCTTTCGAATGTCCAGGCGAATGGCCCGGTCGATGGGCACCGGCTGCCAGTGGATGCCGCGGTAGCGGAGATGACCGTAGCCGCCGGCGAACGCGAGCCACTTCACCATGCCCGGTTCCACGTTCGAAGGGTCGAGCCAGTCGGGGAACTGATACGGCTCGAAGCCGTTGTAGATGATGAGCTGGCCCGGACGCACCGCCGGCGACACCCGCACGTTCACCCGGATCGAGCCCATGTCGTTGTACAGCTCGACCACTTCGTCGTCGCGGATGCCCCGCTTCTCGGCGTCGCTGGTGTTGATGTAGCAGAACGGGTGTCCGCGGTGCGTGTTCAGGATGATTCGGTTGGTCATGTTCATCGAGTGGATCGACCAGCGCGGGTGCCCGCTCGTGAGGTGGAACGGGTAGTCTCCGCCCTGCGCCGGCGTCTCCTTGTGGACGGGCAACTGCTCGCCGGCCTCCAGGAACCAGTCGTGGTCGATGTAGAACTGCGCCCGCCGGGTCAGCGTCGGGAAGGGCATCTTCTTCTCGGTGTGCCAGCGGAACGGCGCGTGGGTTTCGTTCTCCTTGATGTCCGACGCCTGCCCGATCGCCATGGGCGACATGCCCCAGTTGACGAACCGGACGTAGCCCTTCTCGCGCAGGGTCTGGAGCGTCGTGCCCTCGGGGAGGTTCCCCATCACGACGCTGTCGCGGACCATCTCGTCGAGCACCTTCTCGGAGCTGTCGTAGTAGCCGTTCAGGGTGAGGCGGGCGACCAGGTTGTCCAACCGGTGCTGCACGCCGTGGCTGTCGGTGTACTCGAGGAAGTTCCGCGCCTTCGCGCGCTCCTCGATCTTCTGCGCCAGCATCACCGCGATCTCGAACTCTTCCTTCGACTCGCCGCGCGGCGGCACCGCCCGGTCCAAGAACGTGAGGTGCATGATGTGCGGCGTCGAGTAGCAGAAGTTGGGCTTCTCGTAGTGGTGCGCCGCCGGCAGGATGTAGTCCGACCACAGGCCGGTGGTGTTGATGCGCCAATCGATGCTGACGATGCACTTCAGTTTGGGCCAGAGGTGCTTCAGCAACATGTTCTGCCCGCCGCGCTGGCGCCGCAGCAGGTTCGAGCCGACCTCGAAGATGACGCGGGGCTCCTGCGTGGGCAGCGGCTGGACCATCCCGCTGAACCAGCCCTTCTCCATCGCCTCCTGGAAGTACTCGTCGAAGGACCGGCGCATCCCCACATCGCCCCACGTCTTCTTGTTCCAGATCTCGCGATAGCCGCAGTGGTAGTACCAGAAGAACGCGGGAGGCACCGTCCCGCCCATGTGCGCGCCGCGGTACGCCATCTCGTGGTTGAGGATCTCCTCCGTCATCGTGGGGTCTTCCTGGAGGAGCTGCTGGTACATGGCGTCGCGGCCGGCCATGGCTTGGCGGGTCACCTCCTGACCCGGCATCGGCTTGTTGGGCGCGAAGAACTGGCCGTCGAACATGCCCACGGCCCAGGAACGCGCGCCCGTGCCCTTCTTGCCCCAGTTGCCCGTGAGGGCCAGCACGAGCATCATCGACCGTTCCATGAGGTCGCCGTGGTAGTACTTCCCGGAGTTCCAGCCCATGAGCATCCGCGTCCGCTTTTTCGCCGCCTTTCGGGCGAGCATACGGATGACGTCGGGGTGGACACCGCAGATCTGCTGCGCCTTCTCCGGGGTGTAGTCGCGGTCGAGGAGCTCCTTGAGGAGCGCGAAGGCCGGCGTCACCTCGACGGTGGAGCCGTCCTTCAGCTTCGCCTGATACACGCCCTCAAGCGCAGGGTCGCAGTCGCCCAGAGCGAGCGTGCCCCGCGGCGCCTCGACGATGCGGCCGCTCTTCGTGTCGAACCAGTAGAACTGGTCGTCGCGCCCGCCGTCGACGTCGCTGGCGCGCAAGAACTTCTGGTTGTCGAGCCTGACGAGGAGCGGGAGGTCCGTCTGCTCCTTCACGAAGTCCCAGTGGACCAGCCCCTCGGCGATGATGGTCTGCGACATGGCGTTGGCCAGCGCCACGTCGGTCCCGATGCGCACCGGCACGAAGTAGTCGGCGTGAGGCGCCGTCGGGTTGAAGTCGGGCGCCACGACGACTACCTCTGCGCCCCGGTACCGGCCCTCGGCGATGAAGTGGTACCAGGGGATCGACGTGTACGCCGGGTTGATCTGCCAGCAGAGCATCAGGTCGGTGTGGAACCAGTCGTCACAGCTCGCCGCGGGGTCGAACTTGCCGAACGTGATGTAGATGCCCGGCGAGAAGTCGTTGATCTCCGCCTGGACGTCGGTGACCGTGCCGCCCAGCGCGTTGACGACAGCGCTCCCGTAGATGAGCGACTGCGTCCCGCCCTCGGCCGGCTCGCCGATGCGGATGATCGACTCGGGCCCCTGCTCCTGGATGGCGTCGATGATGTGGTCGGCGATCTCCGTGAGGGCCTGGTCCCAGGAGATCTCCTGCCACTTGCCCTCGCCGCGCTCGCCGACGCGCTTGAGCGGCTTGAGGACGCGTTCCTTGCCCGTCAGCAGCCGGTGCCACGACACGCCCTTCTGGCAGCCCGCCGGGTTGAAGTCGGGCACCCCTGGCTCGATGACGCCGTAGGTGCCGGCCTGTTCCTCCCTCCAGACCTCGCCATCGGGTCCCACGTAGACGCGGAAGGGGCAGTTGCTGGGGTAGCAGTCGACGCAGTGGCTCCCCCAGGTCCACTTGGTCCAGCGGATCTTCTCGCGGTAGCGGTCTTCCACCGGCCGCGGGACCGCAGGGCGGTACGTGCGGGCCGCGGAGGGCGCGTCGGCGCCCGCCGCCTGTCGAGCTCTGCGCGTCGCCGTACGTGTCTGGACCATGGCACGACCTTTCCAGCAGCGTGGCCCGATCCGTTCGGGCCTGGCGATGGCTTAATTTAGCGCTCGCTCAAATAAGGGTCGAAGGGCCGATCGGACTGTGCGGCCAGTCTGAACGGCATACGGCCATAGGACTGAGGGCCTAATGGACCCTTCGCTCTGTGCTGACCGTCACCCTATCGGGAAGCGATCGGCCCTGACGGGCCGCCCCGCGCGCGGAGTACATCCATAGTCGGACCCCGGCGCTGCCTCCGTTGCAGGAGGAGCCATGACTCAGCATGCCCGTGCGGCCGCCGCGGGGTCCGTCAGGCGGCCCGCAACCCGACGCCTCACTTCCCTCGACATCCCCAGCGCGCGCGCACAGACGTATTCGTCCACCGAGGACCTGTACCGCGAGCAGTGGACGTGGGATCGCGTCGTCAAGGGCACCTGCAATCAGGCGGACTGCATCTCCGCCTGCACCCTGAACCTCTTCGTCAAGGACGGGATCGTCTGGCGCGAAGAGCAGAACCCCATTTACGAGCCGTCCGGCCCGCATCTGCCCGACTTCAACCCCCGCGGGTGCCAGAAGGGGATGGTCTACTCCGAGTTGATGTACGACCCCACCCGCATCAAGTATCCGCTGCGCCGGGTGGGCGAACGAGGCTCGGGCAAATGGGAGCGCATCTCCTGGGACGAGGCGCTCACCATCATCGCGGACAAGATCATCGACGTCGCCACCACCGACGGCCCCGAGGCCATCGTCTACGACATGGGGACGACCAACATCGATTTCGGCCCGGGGTCACCGGCGCAGTTCCGCCTGACCCAGCTCATCGGCACCACGTCCCTCGACGAGTGGGCCAGTGTCGGCGACCTCCCGATGGGCGCCATCCAGACCTGGGGGCTCTTCAACGCCGACGGCACGTCGGACGACTACTTCAACTCGGACTACATCATGGTGTGGCTGGGCAACCCGGCCTACACGCGCATCCCCGACGTGCACTTCATGCTCGAGTCGCGCTACCGGGGGGCCCAGCTCGTGGTCGTCGCCCCGGACTACAACCCGACCTGCATGCACGCCGACCTGTGGGTGAATCTGCGGGTCGCGACCGACGCCGCGTTCGCGCTGGGGATGGCGAAGGTCATCATCGACGAGGGGCTGTACCAGGAGGCCTACATCAAGGAGCAAACCGACCTCCCCTTCCTCGTGCGCGACGACAACCAGCGCTTCCTCCGGCAGCAGGACCTGCAGGAGGGCGGCTCCGACGCCATCTTCTACTTCTGGGATCGGGCCAAGGGCGGCCTCACCGAGACGCCAGGCAGCATGGGGCACCCCGTCGCCTCTATCCGGCTCGACGGTATCGACCCCGCCCTGGAGGGCGTGTACGAGGTCACCCTCAAGGACGGCACGAAGGTTACCGTGCGGCCGGTCTGGGAGAAGCTGAAGGCGCAGCTCGAGCAGTACACGCCGGAACGCGTGCAGGCCATCACCGGCGTCCACGCCGACACCGTCCGCAAGGTGGCTCGCGATTTCGCGAAGGCCAGGGCGGCGAGCATCTTCGCTTCCTGGGGCGCCTGCAAGCACTACCACATGGACCTCTTCCAGCGGGCGATGATCCTCATCCTCGCCCTGGCGGGCCACACCGGGAAGCAGGGCGGCGGCATGCGCATCGGCGCCTGGTGGAACATCCCGCTGAACTACGACCGCGGGCAGCTCGAAGCGCTACAGCCGCCCCCGCCGGACCAGCGCCCCAAGGTCCGCGACATCGAAATGGTGATGAAGTCGATGGCCGGCCGCGTGTCGACCAACGCGCCCACGATGGTCTGGCTCTACGCGCACGACGAGGGCTTCCGCAGGCTCGTGAACGACATGCGGTTCCAGGACCCGGCGCTGCCCCGGCCCGTCGAGGAGTACGCGAAGGAGGCCTTCGAGAACAAATGGATGCCCGTGGGCAAGAAGCCGAAGGTGCTGCTCTACACGGGCATGAACCCGCTCCGGCGCTGGCCCGCTCCGCACGTCATCAAGGAGCACCTGTGGGCCGATCTCGAGCTCATCGTCACGTGGGAGTTCCGGATGTCCAGCTCCGCCATGCATGCGGACATCATCCTTCCCGCGGCGGCGTGGCACGAGAAGGCCGGCATCAAGTTCTGCCAGTCCCTGGTGCCCTACGTCTGTGTGGGCGCCGGCGCGGTCGAACCGCTGGGCGAGGCCTTGCGCGAGTTCGACATGATGGCCAAGCTGGCCCGCAAGATTCAGGAGCGCGCCCGCGAGCGGGAGATCGGGCCCTACGTCGACGCGCTCGGAATGCAGCACGACCTGAGCCGGATCTTTGACGACTGGAGCTTCAACGGTGAGTTCCAGGAGGGCGACGACACCAAGGCGCTGGACATCTCCATCAGCATGTCGCAGCCGCTGAAGGGCGTGTCGTGGAAGGAGATCTCCGAGAAGGGCGCCGTGCGGGTGAAGAGCACCGGCAGCTACGGCCCCATCTCGGCGTTCTGCTCCGACCTGCAGGAGGGCGAGGCCCTGGCGCCCCACAAGTGGTTCGTCGAGGGCAAAGAGCCCTGGCCGACCCTCACCGGCCGCCAGCAGTTCTACCTCGACCACCCGTGGTACCTGGAAGCGGGCGAAGGGCTCCCGGTTCACAAGGAGAACCCCAACGCGGGAGGCGACTATCCCATCCTCGTGACCGGCGGCCACACGCGCCACAGCATCCACGCCATCTTCCGGGCTAACAGGACCCTGCTGAACCTGCAGCGAGGCGAGCCCGTACTCTACATGAGCGTCCGCGACGCGCTCGAGCGCGACATCCGCGACCACGACCTCGTGTGGGTCTACAACGATGTGGGAGGTTTCAAGGTCCACGCCAAGATCTCGCCGGCGGTGCAGCCCGGGCAGGCCATCACCTACCATGCCTGGGAGCCGTATCAGTTCGAGGACTGGATGAGCAGCCAGACCATCGTGAGCTCGGCGTTCAAGCCGCTGCACCTGTTGGGCGGCTACGGCCATCTGAGCTTCCGGCCCATCCACGGCCAGCCCAGCCACACCCCGCGGGCGCACAAGGTCGAGATCGAGAAGGTCGTCCGGCGCGAGGAGAAGGAGGTCACCGCATGACCCAGCAGACGGAGTCGCGCCCCGCCGCCCTCGAGGTCGTCTTCGCGGAAGGCGAGGAGAAGGCCAACATCGTCGCCAAGCTGCTCAAGCAGCACATCGACGCCATCGTCGCGGCCGACCCCTCGAAGGTCGACGCCGCGCGCAAGATCCGGGGCAAGCTCGGCATCCACTCCACCGAGCCCGACGAGAAGGTCACACTCATCTTCGAGGGCGGCCGGGTGACCATTCGGAACGGCTTCGACGCCGACCTCGACGGCGCCATCAGCGGCCCGCTGAAGCTCCAGACGGAGACGCTCGCCGGCATCGCGAACCCGTACCGCGAGATCCTCCGGCGGAAGCTCAAGGTCCGTATCAAGCTCACCCGGCCCTTCTTCACGTCGCAGACGTACAACTTCCTGAAGGTTCCGCCCGCCATGAAGGCGGTCCAGCCTCCTCCCGCCTGAACGGGCTAGCCCGGGGCCGTAGCCTCGCGAGGGGGACGACAGTGTCCCTCTCGCGCGTTCTCACCCTTGTTCGAGAACGGCGCCGCGGCCACAATCCGGCTAGCGACGGACGAACGCATGTCGGGAGCGGAGAACGATGGGACGCGAAGAGCTCGAAGCCCTGGTGCGGGTCTTGCAGGAGCAGCTCGCCCGCGGGCCTGACAACGTCGCCCTGGGGACCTGGACGATCCGCTACGACCGCGCGCGTCGCGCGTTCGAGTTCGATAAGTGCGAGGCCGCGGGATACTGCGAAGAGCGCCCGGCCGTCGTGGCGCTGACGGGAGAAGTGCTGGACGCAGGCGGCCCGCTCCTCGAGGCCTAGCCCTCGTCGAGGAGGCGCTGGACGTACGCCAGGTCGCCCGCCAAGAACGCCCCGGTGAGAGACGCCAGCGCCGCGTAGAACCGCGCCGGCTGCTGGGTCGCCAGCTTGCGCTCGAGCAGGCGCCACCACCGCGCCGGGTGACGCTCGAGGAAGTCGCGTTGGGCCCGAAGCAGTGGCACGGTGTCGACGCCTGTGGCCCGCGCCATCCCCTCCTCGAACGCGAGCACCTGCAGGAATTCGAGCTCGATGCTCACGTGGTCCGGCAGCTCGCGCGCCCGCTCGTCGACCTTCAACCCGAAGAAGCGGTAAAAGCGCAGCACCTCCTCCATCGTGCGCTTGCGAGCCGGGCCCCACTCGCCGCCGTACAGCGGGCACGGGGGACGAATGGCGCCGACTTCGAACAGGCGGATGTACTCGGCCTGAAAGTCGACGTACTCGCCCGCCTCGGCGAGCCCGCCGAAATCGACGGCCGCCGGCAGTGAATACGGCAGCGCCTCCACCAGGCCCTCGACGTCGTCCCGGAACGCGCCGGCCGTGACGCGGACATGGAAGGCGCGCTCGGGGAACGACAGCGCGTCCGCGAGTAGCCCGTACAGCTCGGAACGGGCGCTGGTGGCCTCATCGATGCGAACGGCGGGCTCGGAGGTCATCGCTCGATCTCCAGCGGCTGCCACAATGGTTGATACGCCTTGAGTCCCGCGCGCTCCTTGTTCGACCCCTGCCATACGGCAAAGGTGCATTTGTGCTGCGCGCCCGGCGACAGCGGCACGACGATGTCCGCCGGCAGGCTCACCGCGAACGGGCGCGCGATGGTGACCCTCCAGACGCCGTCGCGCCAGACGCCGACGCCCCGCAGAGGGGAATCCCGGTGTCGCGTCGCCGTGCCCCGCCCGGTGGCGGTGACGTAGAACGGCGTGGGCACATCGGCGCGCCACAGCCACATGTTCACCGGCTGCCCCGGGAGGCCCATCTCCGCGATGGGCGCGTCGGCGCCGATGGGCAGCATTACCCCGGCCTGGTCGGGGAAGTTCGCCGTGTCGTTCGGTCGGCTGTCGTCCGTGGGGTCATCCCATTCGAGCCGGAAGCACAGCATGTCGCCGTTGTGCGCCGCCCGAACGCGGACCTCCGGGATCACGCCGTGACGCAGCGTCGCCCACTTCACCTGCACGTACTCCGACGGCTGGAGCACGAGCGGCGTCGGCTCGAGGGCGATGGCCTCGTGCGGCACGCCGTTCCAGACGGCGCCTTCGGGGTCGAGCAGGCCGTCCTGCGCCACGTTCACGCGCTTTGCGATGACCACGGCGGTTTCACCTCCATCCGTTCGTCGAGCGTCCGTACGTAGGCGTCTCCGGCGCAGGCGCGGCACACCGGGCCGTCAGGCGTCTCCACATGCCGCCGATCGTTGACTTCTTCGCCGCACACCGAGCAGCGCACGCGCACAGTCGGCTTTCCGGGCCGGTCGTCCTCGCCCAACTCGACGGCGACCCGCCGCACCTCGAACAGCTCCTCGTCGGACAAATGACGGTACGCCGCCATCTGCGCCTCGTGACGGTCGAGCGAGGGATACCGTCGGGCGGCGAGCTCCCGCGACTCCGCCCGCGCGACCACACGCACGGCTTCACCCGTCTCACTGTTCAGGAACGTGGCCGCCAGCTTGCCATGGTCGACGAACTTGAGCGTGCGTTTCCCGAGCCGGCAGCCCGTGACCGTCTGCACGGCGTCGGCGCCGCAGCGGTCCATCTCGACCCAGACGATGAGCCTCTTCGAGCCGCGCGGCCGCGGCAGGCCGACCGCCCGGCAGCCCAGGAGCGCCATTCGCACGCCCAGCACCTGGCCGGGACAGACGTGGCCGTGAAACGCCGCCGCTTCCGCGAGGGCGAGCTCCATCTCCGACTCCGGATGACGGCCGGTCCGGACCCATTCGAGGAGGCGCGCCGCGAGCGCGGCGGGATCGTCGCGAGAGAGGGCGCTCGGCCCCGCGCTCGCGGGCTCCGCAGCGACGAGCGCCAGCAGCTCGCCCGGCTCGTCGTGCCCGTCGAAGACGGCGCCCGGCCCGAGGACGTAGACGTACGGCGTCGGATAGCCGTGGAACCCCTCCGCGAGGATGACATCCGCCCGCTCCGAGACCCGCGCCGCCAGGGCGAAGAGCCCCGGCTCCGTCCGAGGCGCCTCGAACGTGGCGAGCTTGTCAGGCGAGACGACGGCGACTAGCTCCGCGCCCGCCTGCGCGAAACGGAACGAGTCCTTCCCCTGCCGGTCGAGGTCGACCCGATGGTGCGCGTGCTTCAGCACCGCCACGCGGAGCCCCTCGCGCGCCAGCAAGGGGATGACCTTCGTCAGCAGGGTGGTTTTCCCCGAACCGGACCGCCCCACGAACCGGATGATCGGTGTCATGGCGGCATCACTGTTGCGCGCGCCGTCGCCCTCGGACTAGGGCCGAACGTCCCCCTCCGTACGCCGGGCGACGGCCGTCAGTAGTCCGTTTGACCCATGTCAATGGATAACCGGCCCTTGTCGCTAAGCGGGATTCCCGTTCACCATAGTGGCCGTCGCCGCTAGGAAGGGTTGGTGCCTGTGGTTACTGAAACGAAGCCGGCCCGCGTCCGAGAGCCCATCGCCACGGAAGAACGCTATCGGGACCGCATCAGGTTCGACCGCGTCGCCTTCGGCAGTCACTGCATCGACTGCTACCCGGGCAACTGCGTGTACCGGGTGTACGTGCGCGACGGGAAGGTCTGGCACGAGGAGCAGGCGGGCGTCCTGCCCGTCGTCGAGCCCGGCGTGCCGGACATGAACCCGATGGGCTGCCAGAAGGGCGCCGGGTGGAGCTGGACGCTCAACGGCGGCGAGCGCGTGCTCTACCCGCTCAAGCGGGTCGGACCCCGCGGCTCGGGGAAGTGGCAGCGCATCTCCTGGGACCAGGCCTGCGAAGAGATCGCTGACGGCATCATCGACGCCATCCAGGAGATGGGCCCGGAGTCGATGATCGCCCTCTCCGGCTGCAATATGAGCACCTGGGGGGTGACCGCGCGCGGCCGCTTCTTCGGCCTCATCGGCGGCATCACGACCGACCTCAACGCCGAGATGAACGACTTCTCGCCGGGCCACTACCTCACCTACGGCAAATTCGACCCGGTGAGCAGCATCGACGACTGGTTCCACGCCGACGTCATCTTCATCTGGTTCTCGAATCCGGCCTACACCCGGATCCCGCACATGCACTACATCCTCGAGGCGCGCTACCGCGGCGCGACAGTGGTGACGGTCGCCCCGGACTACTCGCCGTCCGCGATCCACGCGGACTACTACCTGCCCGTCCGGCCGGGCACGGACGCCGCGCTGGCCCTCGGCATGGCGGCGGCCGTCGTTGAGGAGGGACTCGTCCACGAGCGGTTCGTCAAGGAACAGACCGACCTCCCGCTGCTCGTGCGCGACGACAACCGAAAGTTCCTGGTGGAGGCGGACCTGAAGGAGGGGGGTCACCCCGAGCAGTTCTTCTGGCTCGACCGCAAGACGAACGCGCTCGCCCCAGCGCCCCGGGGCACGCTCGACCTCGGGGACATCGACCCGGCGCTGCAGAGCTCGATCGAGGTGACGCTGAAGGACGGTACGAAGGTGACCGCCCGTCCCGTGTACGAGCTCGTGCTCGAGCGGCTGAAGGACTACACGCCGGAGAAGGCGTCGCAGATCTGCGGCATCGACCCGCAGATCATCCGCGAGCTCGCGCGCAAGGTCGCCAGCGGGCGGGCGATGACGCTGGGGAGCCTGAACAACGCCGGGAAGTACTTCCACGGCGACCTCATCGAGCGCTCGGAGCTGCTCCTCTTCGCGCTGACGAGCAACTGGGGCCGGAAGGGAACGGGCGTCCGCGGGTGGCTGGCGGCGCTGTTCGACGGCTGGATGATGTCGGCGGCCAAGCCCGCCCCCGGCCAGGAAGCCGCCCGCATGCTCTACAACGCCTACAACCAGTTCATCGAGGCCATCAAGAAGGAAGACCCGACGATGACCGATGAGCTGGCCGCCATCGAGTTCACCAAGCGGTCCGCTCAGGGCGGCGCCGGCGCCTGGGTTCCGCCCGTCTTCCTGTGGTACCACCACGCGGGGTACGACAAGAACTGGAACCAGCAGGCCTGGAGCGACCCGTCCATGAAGCGGCCCTTCGACGAGTACCTCAAGGAAGCGCTCGACAAGGGCTGGTGGGCCGGCGTGCCGGGGAAGAACATCGAGCCGCGCGTGTTCATCGAGTGCGGCGGCAACGCCCTGCGGCGCACCCGCGGCGGCCGCAAGATGCTCGTGAACCACCTCTGGCCCAAGCTCAAGACCATCGTCACCCTCGACTACCGGATGAGCGCCACCGCGCTCGAATCCGACTACGTGCTGCCCATCGCGAACCAGTACGAGAAGATCGGCTTCGGCATTCCCAGCGTCCACACCATGAACCTGACGTTCTGCGACAAGGTGGTGGAACCCGCGGGCGAAGCCGAATCGGAGTGGTCGATCTTCGGGCGGCTCTGCCGGGCCATCGCCAAGCGGGCCAAAGAGCGCGGCTTCATTACGTACAAGGACGCGGCGGGCAACGAGCGCAGGCTGGACGACCTGTGGGAGCGCTACTCCTGCAACGGCGCCTTCGCCGACGAGGAGGTCCTCGCCGACGAGATGATCAAGGACACCACCGTCACGGGCGCCCTCCCGGAGGGATCATCGTTGCAGACGGTGCGTGAGAAAGGGTTCATCCGCTGGACCGGCCTCGGCATGAACGCGCGGGCGAAGGGTCAGGCCACCGACCCCGAACCCAACAGCACGTTCGCGCCCCTGCGCAACCACACCGAGAAGAAGTACCCGTACCCCACCCTTACGCGGCGGGCGCAGTTCTACATCGACCACGACTGGTTCCTGGAGGCGGACGAGGCGCTGCCGCGGCACAAGGACCCGCCGAAGGCCGGCGGTGACTACCCGCTGCTGATCACCAGCGGCCACAACCGGTGGAGCATCCACTCGCTCAACATCGTGAACCGGCTGATGCTGCAGACGCACCGTGGCCAGCCGCACCTGCTCATGAACCCGTCCGACGCGGCCGTCCGCGGTATCCAGGACAACGACATCGTCGAGGTGTTCAACGACGTCGGTTCGTACCGGACGCCGGTCAAGATCTCGGCGTCGTGCCGGCCCGGGCAGATCATCATGTACAACGGGTGGGAGCCGTATCAGTTCCCCAACTGGAACGGGCCATCGGACATCGAACCGGGCATGATCAAGTGGCTGCACCTCGCCGGCGGCTACGGCCACCTGAAGTTCTGGCCGACGGAGTGGCAGCCCGCCCCAGCCTGTCGCGGCACACGGGCCGACGTCCGGAAGGTTACCGACTAACGCCATCCGGCGCGGACGACTGCCGAACGCCGGGACCGCAGTGGTCCCGGCGTTCGCCGTTCCTCTCGCATGAGGAATCGAAGTCGCTTTTCCGCCTCCGCTGGTTGCGTTTGGCACGTCCGTTCTCTTGTCGGGCGTGGGAGAATGCTGTAGGGAACGAGAGGAGGCGGAGCCATGTTCGCCGAGATCGTCGTGCTGCTGGATGGCTCCGTCGCCGCCGAACGGGCGCTGGATGCGGCCCTGCCAGCGGCGACCGGTTGCGGGGCGCGCCTGATCCTGGCCCGTATCGTGGGGCCGGTGGCGCCGCCGGGGCCGATTCCGCCGGAGCTTTCGCGACTCGACGCGCGGCACCTCGAGCAGGCGTCGGAGTATCTCGAGGGCGTGCGCCAGCGGCTGCTGCGGACGCATGGCGTCGACGCCGAGGTCAAGACGATCCTGGGCGACCTCTACGAGTCGGTGGCGTCCCTGGCCGAGGGCGAGGGCAGGCTGCTGGTGCTCACGAGCCACGGAGCTGGCGGCGCCACGCAGCGTCGGTACGGCTCGGTCGCCCGGTACGCTCTGGACCACTCCCGCTGCGCCGTGCTCGTGGTCCGCGTGAGCGACAGGCACGGGCGGCTGCGCACCTACGAGGAGGCCACGCTGGCCGGTCCGGCGCCTGCGCCGCGACGTTGAGGGTCCTGTCCGGGAGGAGCCCGTGCGCAACGCCGAGGTCGCGTCCGTCCTGAACGAGTACGCCGACCTGCTCGAGCTCCGGGGTGAAGATCGCTACCGCATCGCCCGGTATCGCGACGCCGCCACCCGGATCGAGCACCATCCGGAGCCTATCGAGGACCTGGTCCGCGACGGCCGCGTGCGCGAGATCCGAGGCGTCGGCGAGAGCATCGGCGCCAAGGTCATCGAGTACATCCAGACCGGCAAGATCCAGGCCCTCGAGGACCTCCGCAAAGAAGTGTCGCCCGCGGCGGCGATGCTGATGAACATCCCCGGCATCGGGCCACGCCGCGCCATGCTCCTCACGCGCGAGCTCCGCATTCAGACCGTCGCCGACCTCGAGCGCGCGCTCGAATCGGGAGAGGTCGCGCGGCTTCCGCGCCTCGGCGCGCGCGTCGCGGAGCGCATCCTCGAAGAGGTGCGCCGTCTGCGGACCCGCGGCAGGCGCATGCCGCTGGGGCTCGCGTTGCCCGCGGCCGAGGAGATGGCGCGTGAGCTCCGCCAGTGCCCGGCGGTCCTGCAGGTCACTCCCGCCGGCAGCATTCGCCGCATGAAAGAGACTATCGGCGACATCGACCTCCTGGTCACCTCCGAGCGGCCGGCCGATGTGATCGAAGCGTTCGTGACGTTGCCCGCCGTCCGCGAGGTGCTGGCGGCCGGCGAGACGAAAGCATCGATTCTGACGCACGCCGACCTTCAGATCGACCTGCGGGTCGTCGCGCCGGAGTCGTACGGCGCCGCCCTCCTGTACTTCACGGGGTCGAAGGCCCACAACATCCGGCTCCGCGAGATCGCCATCGAGAAGGGTTGGAAGCTGAACGAGTACGGCGTCTTCGAAGACGACCGCCGCATCGCGGGCCGCACCGAGGAGGAGGTGTACGGTGTCCTCGGCCTGCCCTGGATTCCGCCCGAACTTCGCGAGGACATGGGCGAGGTCGAAGCGGCGCTGCGGGGCGAGCTCCCGTCCCTCGTCGCGCTTGAGGACATCGAGGGCGACCTGCACACCCACACCCGCCTCAGCGACGGCTCCAGCGACATCGAGGAGATGGCCCGCGCGGCGGCCCGCCGCGGGTACGCCTATCTCGCCATCACCGACCACAGCCAGGCGCTCGGCGTCGCCCGCGGCCTCACGGAGGACGAGCTGCGACAGGAGCACGCGCGCATCCGGGAGCTGCAGGCGTCGTTTCCGGAGACGCGGCTCCTGTGCGGGGTGGAGGTCGACATCCGCGTCGACAGCCGCCTCGACTGCTCGGACGAATTCCTGGCGAGCTGCGACGTCGTCGTCGCGTCGATCCACTCGGCGTTCCAGCGGAGCCGCGAGGAGCAGACGGCGCGGCTCATCGCCGCCATCGAGCATCCGTACGTCGACATCATCTGCCATCCGACCGGCAGGCTCATCGGCAAGCGAGCCGGCTACGACATCGACCTCGGGGCCGTGCTGGAGACGGCCGCTCGCACGGGAACGGCCATCGAGGTGAACGCGCAGCCCGACCGGCTCGACCTGAACGACGACGCCATCCGTGCGGCGGTGCAGCACGGCGTCATGCTCGTCATCGACACCGACGCCCACCACCACGACCAGCTCGACCTGATGCGCTACGGCGTGGCCACCGCGCGGCGCGGGTGGGCGCCGCCCGAACTCGTCCTGAACACGCGGCCGCTCGACGACCTCCTGCGGTGGCTGCGCGAGCGGAGGGAACGGGCGCTCCGAGGCGGCTGAAGCGTCCGGCGCTTCCAACGCCAGCCCGCCTGCCGTATGCTGGGCGTCGGGCCGAGCCGCAGGGAAGGAGCGCTGTGAGCGTCCGGTTCGAGCACGTTACGAAGCGCTTCGGAGACGTCGTCGCCCTCTCCGACTTCACCCTCGAAGTCGAAGACGGCGAGTTCATGGTCCTCCTGGGCCCCTCGGGTTGCGGCAAGACCACCGCGCTGCGGGTGCTCGCCGGCCTCGAGGAACCGACCGAGGGCGAGGTGTACATCGACGAGCGCAACGTCACGGACCTGGAACCCAGGGACCGCGACGTGGCGATGGTCTTCCAGAACTACGCCCTCTACCCCCACATGAGCGTGTACGACAACATCGCCTTCGGGCTCCGGATGCGCCGCGTGCCGCGGCGCGAGGTCGACCGGCAGGTGCGCGAGGTGGCGGAGCTGCTCGGCCTCCAGGACCTCCTCAAGCGCAAGCCGGGCCAGCTCTCGGGAGGACAGCGTCAGCGGGTCGCGCTCGCCCGGGCGATGGTGCGCCGTCCGAAGGCGTTTCTCATGGACGAGCCCCTTTCGAACCTCGACGCGAAGCTGCGGGTGCAGACCCGCATCGAGCTCATCCGGTTGCACCGCCGGTTCCAGGCCACGGTCCTCTACGTCACCCACGACCAGGTCGAGGCCATGACCATGGGACGGCGCATCGCCATCCTCGACAGGGGCGTCCTCCAGCAGGTGGGCGCACCCCAGGAGGTCTATGCGCGGCCCGCCAATCTGTTCGTCGCCGAATTCATCGGGAGCCCGGCGATGTCGTTCTTCCGCGGACCGGTGCGCGCCGCCGACGGCGTCCTCGTCGTCGAGACGCCCGCTGTGTCCTTCCGCCTGTGGCACCAGAACGCCGACGTCGTCAAGCAGGCCGGCGTCCAGGAGGTCATCGTGGGCGTCCGTCCCGAACACATCGAGCTCGCCGAGACGTTCGGCGAACAGCCGCCGGCGGCGCAGTTCCAGGCCAACGTCGACGTCGTCGAGGCGCTGGGCAACGAGATCCACGCGACGCTCCTGGTGGACGAGCGAAGCGTCGTCGCGCGGCTGGACGCGGACGCGCCGATCCGCGCGGGCGAAGTCCGGCGCTTCTGCGTCGCGCCCGAGCGGCTGCACCTGTTCGACCCGGCGACGGGCAGGAGGCTCGGGTGACCACGGTCGCCGTCCGACGGGACGCCGCCTGGCGGATGCGCCGCGGGGCGCGGCGGCTGGCCGGCGCCTCGCCGTTTCTTCTCCCCTCGCTGCTGCTGTTCGCGGTGTTCGTCTTCTATCCCCTGGTGCGCTCGATCTGGCTCGGATTCCACGCGACAGACCCGTTCGGGCGGCGCGAGGTGTGGACCGGCATCGACCAGTACCGCGACGTGCTCACGTCGCCCGATTTCCGCTACAGCCTCCTGGTGACAGGCCAGTTCGCGCTCTATACCGTCGTGCCCGCCACCCTCATCGGCCTCTATCTCGCGCTGCTGGCCCACCAGCGCCTTCCGGGCATCGTGTTCTTCCGCACCGTCTTCTCGTCGACGGTGGCGTCGTCCGTCGCCGTGACCTCGGTCATGTGGCTCCTGCTGCTGAACCCGGGCGTGGGCGTGCTGAACTACCTGCTCGACCGCGGCGGCATCCCGACGGCGAACTGGCTCACCGACCCGACCTGGGCGCTGCCCGCCGTCGCCATGACCACCGTCTGGATGAACGTCGGGTTCGCCACCATCGTCATCCTGGCGGGACTCCAGAACATCCCCGAGGAGCTGTACGAGAGCGCGCGCGTCGACGGCGCGGGGAAGTGGAGCCAGTTCCTCCACGTGACGCTGCCCGGCCTCTCGCCGACGCTGCTCTTCGTGTCCGTCGTCGGCGTCATCTTCGCGTTCCAGTCGTTCGGGCAGATCCACATTCTCACGCGCGGCGGACCGCTCGATTCGACGACGGTCATCGTCTACTCCATCTACCAGGAGGCGTTTCTGCACTACAACATCGGGCTCGCGTCGGCGCAGGCGGTGGTGCTGTTCGTCATCGTGCTGCTGCTGACGCTGGCGCAGTTCGCGATCGCGCAGCGATTTGTGTTCTACCGATGAGACGGCGGCGCTGGCGGAGGCTTCTCATCCGGGCGGTGGCGAGCGTGCCCATGTACGCGCTGCTGACGGCGTCGGCCGCGGTCATCCTCTTTCCCCTGTACATGACTGTGGTCGACAGCCTCCAGCCGCTCGAGAAGTTGCTGACGTTCCCTCCCGACTTCTGGCCGGACGACCCGCTCTGGTCGAACTACAAGTCCGCGCTCACGGACATCCCGATGCGCCGCTACCTGCTCAACAGCCTCGTGATGGCGTCCATCATCACCGCGGGACAGCTCGTGACGTCGGCCCTCGCGGCGTACGCCTTCGCGTTCCTGCGCTTCCCGTTCCGGACGCCGCTCTTCTTTCTGTTCCTGTCGACGATGATGGTACCGTGGGAGGTCTCCATCATCCCGAACTTCCAGACCATCCAGCGGCTCGACTGGCTCGACACGTACCAGGGGCTGACGGTTCCGTTCCTGGCCACCGCCTTCGGGACGTTTCTCTTGCGGCAGCACTTTCTGACGCTGCCGCAGGAACTCAAGGACGCCGCCGACATCGAGGGCTACGGGAACCTGCGGTTCCTGCTGTTCGTGGTCGTTCCCCTTTCGCGGGCCGCGCTCGCCACGCTCGCGGTGTTCAGCTTCCTGCAGGCGTGGAATCAGTACTTGTGGCCGCTGCTGGTGACGAACGAGCCCGATATGCGGACGGTGCAGATCGGCATCGCTGCGCTCCAAGCCGAGGAGGTGCAGCGCACCAACGTCGTGCTCGCGGGGACTGTGATCGCGCTCTTGCCGATGCTCCTGCTCGTCATCGTCTTCCAGCGATTCCTCGTGCGCGGGCTGACCGCCGGCGCCGTGAAGGGGTGAGATGCGCCGCCTCGCGCTCGGTCTTCTGGCGCTCGTGAGCGCCCTCGCGCTGGCGGCCTGCCAGAGCCGCGGCGTCCGGCACGTCGACGGCCGCATCGAGGTCCGCCTCTGGCATTCCATGGGCGGGGTGAACGGCGACGCCCTCCAGCGCATCGTCGACGGCTTCAACGCCGCCCAGGACACGTACGAGGTCCGCGCCATCTTCCAGGGCGGCTACCCCGAGTCGCTCAAGAAGCTGGTGTCGTCCTTCGGGACGGCCAGCATGCCGACGATGATCCAGCTCGACGACATCGAGCTGCAGTTCATGGTGGACAGCGGCGCGACGGTGCCCGTGCAGGACTTCATCGACCTCGACGCCGCCGCCGGCGACGCCGCCCATGGCTACCCGCCGCCCGTCGACCTCGCCGACTTCGAGCCCCGCGCCCTCGACTACTACACCCTGAACGGCAAGCTCCAGGCGATGCCGTTCAACCTCTCCGGTCCCGTGCTCTACTACGACAAGGACGTCTTCCGGGAGGTCGGGCTCGACCCCGAGCGCCCGCCGCAGACGCTCGACGAGGTCCGCGCCTACGCTGAGCGCATCCTCAAGCGGAACCTGGACGGCTCCATCGCCCGCCACGGCATCGCGCTGAACATCAGCGCCTGGTACTTCGAGCAGATGCTGGCGAAGCAGGGCGCGCTGTACGTCAACAACGGCAACGGCCGCGAAGGGCGCGCGACGGAGATGCTGTTCGGTGGGCCCGAGGGCGAGGCCATCCTCGCCTGGTGGAAGGACATGGTCGACTCCGGGCTCGCGGTGCACGTCGGCCGGCAGGGCCTGCAGGCGCTCCTGTCGGTGCTCTCCGGGAAGGCCGCCATGGCCATCGAGTCCACCGCGACGATGCGCGCGATTCTGCTGGCGCTGGGGCCTCAGGGCTCGAGCCGCTTCGGGGCGGGCCCGTTGCCCTCGTTCCCCGGGGAAGGAGGCGGCATGGTGCTGGGCGGCGCGGCCATCTGGATCATGAAGGACCGCCCCGAAGCCGAACAGCGGGGCGCGTGGGAGTTCCTCAAATACGCGACCATGCCCCACATCCAGGCGCAGTGGCACGCCGACACCGGCTACTTTCCCGTGCGGCTCTCCTCCTGGGACATGGAGCCCGCGGCGTCGCTCCACCGCGACTTCCCGCAGTTCACCGTCGCCCGCAATCAGGTGCTCGCGTCCCCGCGCAACGTGGTTACCGCTGGCGCCGTGCTCGGTCCGTTCACACAAGTGCGCGAAAGCGTCGAAGAGGCCTTCGAGCAGGTGCTCGTCGGCGGAAAAACGCCGCGCGAAGCGCTGGACCGCGCGACGGAAGAGGCGAACCGGGCCATCGCCCGCTACAACCGCAGCGTCGACTGACCTCACTCCACGCCGCGCCGGACCCACTCCTCCCGGCTTCGCACGTCGCGATCGAACAGCAGGCGATAGACGTAGACCTCGCACGGGTCGAGATCGGCCGGCGGCGGATGGTTCGCGAGGAGACGCTTGATGGCGATGAGCGCCGCCATCCCCGCGAGGCCGAGCGCGATCTCGCGGCTCTGCCCCCAGGCCAGCGCCGCGAACGGCGCCGCCAGGATCCCCAGCCCGACGAACAGCGGAATCTGCCGCAACGCGACGCCCGTGAGGGAGAGGACGATGAACGCCGCGAGCGCGGGCCATGACAGCGCCAGCATGAAGCCGAGCGAATGTCCGACGCCGCGTCCGCCCCGAAAGCCGAGGACCGGCGACCAGTTGTGCCCTGCGATGGCGGCGAGCCCCGCCAGCGCCTGTGTCCCCTCGCCATGGCCGAGGCCCTTCGCGATGAGGACGCCAGCCAACCCCTGCCCGATCTCCGCGAGGCCCACAGGTACGACCGCGGCCTTCGAGACCGTCTGCCAGACGTTCGAGGCGCCGACGTTCTGGCTTCCCACGTAGCGGATGTCGATCCCACGCAGGAGCCGCCCGGTCAGCCAGGCGACCGGCACGGCGCCGATGAGGTAGCTGCCGGCGACGATGAGGACCGCCTCGATCATCGCCCTCCGGAGGCCGCCGCGGCGTCCCGCAGGAGCCAGAGCTGGCGCGCGTGCTCGAGGCCGTGCTCGACGAAGTGGAGCAGCCCTCGCCGGTGCACTTCCTCGTATTGGTGGTCGTGGCGGGCGACGTGCACCAGCACCTGCGCCATGGACCATTGGTCACCGCGCGCGGTCACGAGCTCGCGCTCGCTCACGCCGGACACCGCCGCGGCGAGCGCGTCGCGCACGGCGAGCAGCCCCCGCCGGATGTCCTCCGAGGTCTCGAAATGACGCATGAGCCCCTGGTGCGCCTGTTCGACATCCGCCAGGAGCCGCTGGGCCTCGGGGCTCAGATACACCGCGACGACCCTACAGCGCTCGCGCGGCCGTCGCGATGAGCTCTGCGGCCGTGTCCTGATTGACGCGGGGCAGGCGAACCACGAGGTCATAGAGGCACGGGTCCGACGGGTCCGCCTTGAAGAACTTCCGATGGAACGCCGACCGGTGCCGGTCGCTCTCCTGGATGCGGCGCACGGCCTCCTCGCGGTCGATGCCCTCGCGCTCGCACAGGAGGCGCACCCGTTCCTCCATCGGCGCGAGCACGAGGACGTGCAGCGCCTGCGGCCAGTCGCGCAGGATGAGCTGGCTGCCGCGTCCGAGGATCACCACGTCCCCCTTGCTCGCGATCTCCCGGATGACGAAGGTGAGCGTCTCGATGTAGCGCCGCTCGTCGAAGCCGGGCTCCTCCGCCTCCGTGAGGCCTGCGGCCTCTCCGTACGTACGGGCGAGCAACGTCTCGAGGCCCGGCCCACCCATCATCGGGTCCGAGACACCGGCCGCGGCCGAGCGTTCGAGGAACATGCGCAGCATGGCGGCGAGGCGCTCCCCGAGGCTCACGGTGCGCTCGTCGCGGCTCTCGACCCGCTCGTACGAGACGCCGAGGGCGCGCGCCGCCTGCACCAGGATCTCCTGGTCGACGTAGTCGTAGTCGAGCCGGCGCGCGGCCAGCCTGGCGACCTCCCGGGCGCCGGAGGCGAGCCCGCCCGAAACGGTGACGACCGGCATAGGGCCTCTCGCGCGCCCGCGCCGACGGGCGCGAGCGGCGCGCGCCTCCTCCGCCGAATTCTAGGTCTCCCGCGTCGGCCTTGCCAACGCCCCTACCGCAGCTTCGACACGAGCTGCTCCACAGCGATGGCGGGCAGCGTCATGATCTGCACCGTCCCGCGCGCGCCCAGCTCGAGAGATACGCGCGCGATGGTCTCGTTGTCGGGCGCCTCGACGACGTTCACGAAGTCGTACGGCCCCAGCACCGCGTACTGCGACACCACCTTCGCGCCCATCGCCTCGATCTCGCGGTTGACCTCCTGGATGCGGTTCGGGTGCTCCTTGACGGTCTTGCGCCCCTCGTCCGTCAACGATGTGAGCATGATGTAGGTCGCCATCCGTGGCCTCCTCGAAGCGCTGGTTCTACGCCCCGCCCGGGGCGAAGGGACACTATCATACCACCCGTTCGACGTGGGGGATCAGTCCTCGCGCGAGATCGCTCCGGACTTCGCTCAGTCCTCCGGCTCCCTGTACCTTCCGGGGAACACCAACGGCGGGGGCACGCGGGCCCCGCAGATGCACGGGAAGTCGCCGATCTCGACCCACATGGGAAAGTTGCCCTCGTACACCCTGCCGCACGCGGGGCAAACCGCCCGGTACCGCCGGACGTGCGGGGGATTTGGCGGCTTCGGCCTGCGCGGACGTCGCGGCGCCTCTTCGGACACGGGCCTCATTGGACGTAAACGTAGTAGCGCTCGTTGCGCTCGACGATCAGCGGCACCCGGCCCTCGTCGATGAGCGAGCGGACGTACGGCGGCATGATGGCGCCGTGCCCTCGGACGGGGAAGCTGCGCTGGTAGGTGAACTCGCGCTCGCCCACCATGATGCGGGTCGGCACGAAGTCCAGGTCATAGAGGTCGACGTACAGGAGCCGCATATCGTCGACCTCGAGATGGCCGAGGTCGGCCTCGCGGATCTGGAGCACGTTGGTTCCTCCGGGCGCCGGTCGGATATCGGTGGTCGTCATCGTGATTCCGGCGACATTGCACTGTACGGCGGGCCTTGTGTCAACGTCCGCGAGACCTTGACCGCGGTAGGCGGGGGTCCGTACCGTGCGTGCGGGAGTGGATGGGGCCCGGTGGCCCTCGCGGTCTTCAAAACCGTTGCGGGGCGGCAGCACCGTCCCGGGTGGGTTCGACTCCCTCGCACTCCCGCCAGACGCGTCCCCTGTCTGGCGATGGCCCGTCCAGACCTATCCTGGTGCGAGCGCGGCGTCGGTCAGCGGCGCACCAGACGCCCGCTGAGGCTCCGCCGACCGCCACGCCGGGCGGCAAGAAGGGGCCTCGAGCGAGGCCGCGGGCACGCGCTCGTCAGGCGCGCGCTTCGCCGGCGATGGTTTCGAGCCGCGCTTCCAAGCGCTCGACGTTCTTGCGCACCATCTTCGGCGACGCGCCCATCCCGCCCAACAGGTCGGCCACCGGCGTGAAGATGGCGAGAACGACACGGCTCATGACGTTGGGCGGGTCGAAGCGCATCCGCTGGGTCACCCGACAGCCGGCGCCCTCCGGTTCGACGAGGAACTCCCACTCCGAACGCATCGCGAGCGGGCCGCTCGTGGGCTCTGTGCGCGCCTTCCAGGCGATTCGCCTCGGCGGGTCGAGCGCCGTGATTTCCGAGAACGTGACGTCCCCGGCCTTGCCGCCCGGGCGCATCCGCTCCTCCGCCCGATAGGTGGCGCCCACCGCCACTGGCCCCTCCGTCGTCCGTGTGACCGAACCGAGCGTGCCCGCCCACTCGCCGTGGCGGGTCAGGTCGGCCACGTAGTCGTACACCGCCTCCGGGTTGGCGCGCGTCCAGAACGAGATGTTCAGCCACCCCTCGGCTCGCTTGACCTCGACCGGCATAGTGTCCCTCCTTCGTGGAACGCAGCGCCGCGAGAAAGGCCGAGCATACCAGAACGACGCCCGCCTCGATAGACGCTTGGTCGAGTCCGTGCGGCGGCCGCCACCGGCGAGGACGGCCCGGGGAGACGACGACCGGCGGGAACGCCCCCGTTCCAGCGCGTCCCATGGATGCTCAATCGATGGCCCCGAAAGGCGCGAGGGCACTGACGCTGCCGAAGCCGGAGGCGGATCGCGAGGCGAGCGGGGCGCGCTCCCCAGGACCTACGCCCGGATACCTCGGGTCCAGAGCGGGGGCTCATCGTGGGCCGTCCGCAGTCCGGCGAGCCGCCCGTCGCCCAGCGTCGTGAGCGCCGAACGCCCGCTCACTTCGGCGAGCCACCGCTGGGTTCGCTTACCGAGGACCAGCTCGGGCAACTGCTGGCCATCGCCTTCCGCCGCCTGACGCAGGGCCATGAGGCGCTGAACGGTCGCGGTCGTGTCGGTCCGCGTCCTCCGCAGCTGCCGTTCGGCCCGCGGGATCGCACGCGACCGTCGCCATCTCGAGATGACATCGCCGATCCACCGCAGGGTCTGGTCGATGTACGTTCCACTCATCACGCACACCAGGTGCCCCGCGAAGACGAAGGGCGCGGCCACGAAGGGCGTACCCCAGTCGCCCCAGTTGGAGTAGACCACTGCCGCCACGACGCCGAGAGGCACCAGCAGGGCCAGCACCGCCCAGAGCGCCACCCACTGCCCGGGCGCGCGGTCTTCCTGAAACTCCCGCCAGACCTGGGCGAGATGGTAGCCGAGCCAGATCTCGACGCTGATGAACACAATCGGGATGACGGCGGCGGCCAGGTCGCCGAGCTGCTCGCCGTAGTCGAGCCCGCCGACGATCCAGGCCAGCGCGTCGCGCGCCAGAAGCCGGTCCATGAAATACACGCCGATAACGACCGCGAACAAGAGTAGCGTGATCGGCGGCGGCGCCGGCACGGGCGGATCTCCCGGCGGCGTTCGCCGCAGCGCCGCAAGTTCGCGCTCGAGCTCCGACGCACGCTCGGCGAGGCGCGCCAGGGCGTGCTGGCCTTCCAGCCATGCCTTCAGGCGACGCTCCCGGCGCCTGCGCTCTTCCGCCCGCGTTCCGAACCGCAAGAACATCATGGCCCCTCCTCCTCGAGCACGTAGTCGATGGCCGCCTCGAGCGATGCGAAACGTATGGCCCCGAAGTCGTCCAGCGGACCCGCGCCCGGCGCCCGCCGAACGGTGAGCACCCGCGCGTCGCCAAGAGCCCATCCGCTCGGAAACGGGAGGCGGGCGGCGTCGCCGGTGGCTGCGCAACTCGCGCCGACCGCGTCGTCCCGCATCCACACACCCGAGGGGCAGCACCGGTACGTGACCCCGGCCTCGTCGGTGAACGTGAACCCCGGCTCCACTACCGGGGCCCCGTATACGTCGACGCACCCGGGCGACTCGACGCGGTCCCCCACGTAGATGAGCCAGCGTGTCCCTTCGCCGGGCTCGCCCAGGAAGACAGCCGCCTCTTGAACGAGCTTCCAGGGCGTCTCACCGTCGAGGGGGAGCCGCAGCGCCGCCTCGACCTCGGCGCCGAAGGCCGACAGCTTCTGACGCGTCTCCTCGTCGACGGCTTGGGCCGTGGCTTCGAATCTGGCGCGTTCGTGACGGTCGGCGATGCGATTCCCCGTCCGGGGCGGTTCCGACGGCGCTTCCAGCCGCAGCCTCGCCAGGGGACGCTCGACGCTGCTGACGACGCCGATGGCGATCTCGCCGCCGCGCTCGCGCGCCAGGTCGACGAGCGGGGCGAGCGCCTCGGGTTGCGGGCCGGAGCCATCGTCGAGCCGGTCGATGACGACGGCGATGCGCACTGGCGGAAGGGCGGGCGTCTCCTCGGCGGCGGGCGTCGGCAAACACCCCGCCGACAGGAGCAACGCCGCGATCCGCAACGCAACGATGCGGCGGTTCATGTCCACCTCCCCGCGGATGGTCGGCGGGCCACGAGTCCTGGGGCGGTCCAGTGTCGGGGCGGCGGGCGGCCCTCGGCGGGGGAACCGGGCGACCGGACGTCGGCGGCTCGCCGGTGTTCAATGTCACCGTACCGAAGGCCGACGACAGCTCCTGTCGCCTCGCGCTGGCGCAGAGGCAAGTGACGCGGGCGATCTACCAGTAGAGATCGTCCGGCGTGAGAAGCAGCACACGCTCTTCGGGATCGGCCGCCAGGGCGCGGAGGTCATCGGTGAAGCCGGAGCGCGAACACAAGACCTTCCACGGTCGGGCGATGGGACGCAGGTCATTGGCGGCCCTTCGAAGCGCTGCTTCCAGCCCATCGAGGTCGCGGCGGCCCATGGGCTGGCGAGACCATTTGCACTCGCCGACCAGGACGGCTCGGCCACCATCCAGAGCTACCACATCGATTTCGTCTTGGATGTCTTCTTTCGCGACCCACCACGAGCCGACGATGTCGAACGTCAACCCGCGGGGAAGTCGGCCGTCCGCGAGCGCCCTCCACAGAAATTGCCTGCACGCCGTCTCGAACGGTCTTCCCGAAACATGCATTTCGAACTGCTCGCGTATTCGATCGAGCGCTTCGCCATATCGCCCCATCCCGAGGAGATGACGCAATCGGTCGACGAAGCGGTACCAGAACGCCACGTAATGGTCAGCCAAGACGTACAGCGCCTGACGTGATGCCGTTCGGTGGACCTCATGCACCGGGACGACCCGTTCGATCAATTGCAATTCGCAAAGCCGTTCGAGCGCGAACATGACGTCAGCAGCGCGCTCCCGCCCGACGGCTCGCGCGATCCTTCCCGGTCGGTGGTGACCGAGAGCGATGGCCCGTAACACAGACGAGTACAGCGCATCGCTACGGAGGTCGGCGAACCGCAACCATGCCGGTTCCTCCGCTAGGCGCGCCCCTCGCCTCAGAATGCTCTCCCGCACATTGTCCCAGAGGCCGCGGGCCGGATCGATCGTTTCCAGATAGGACGGCATGCCGCCCCACACAGCGTACGCCGCAACCTTGTCCTCACTTTCCCAGTGTGGATAGAAGAGCGCAGCCTCCCTGTATTGAAGTGGGTCGACCCTGAGTTGCCCGGTTCTTCGATTGTGCAACGGGCCTCGCTCCGAAAGCGTGTGCTCTTCCATCCAGCTCACTAACGATCCGAGCAGGAAGAGCTTGAGATTGCTCACAGCGCGCTGTTTGAGCCGATCCCACCAGCGTTGCAACACGCTGGGGATCGCCGGGTCAGCCTCCGCGAGATACGGCAGCTCATCAATCACGGCGACGACCGTGTCATTGGGACGCGATGCCGCGACGCGGGCCAGGGCGTCCAGCGCCGCTTCCAACGAAGGCAGAACCCCTGGAACCACGAGCTCGGGAGCGAACGACACGAGCGCGGCGGTCAAGTCTTCGAGCTGGAGGGCGAGAGTTCGGGTCGTCGCTTGGTAGTAGAAGTGTGGGCGGCTTCGCAGCGCCTCGGCCAACAACGCGCTCTTTCCGACACCTCTCCGCCCGTACACGATGACGAGCTCGGACCGCTTCGAATCGAGAAAGGCGGTCACGTCCGCGAGCTCCCGGTTCCGGTTCAGGAAGGCCACGGGCAAACTATACTTAGCCAAACCATACTTTGTCAAAGTATACTTGACCTCGGCAACGTCCCCGCAGGCCCGCCCCATAGACCCAGACCGTCGTTTCGGGTTCAATGCAGGCGCCGGCGGGCCAACTGAGGACCGGCGAGCATCTCGGAAGGACCTCGAGCGATGAACGACCTGTTTTCCATCGAAGGAAAAGTCGCCCTCGTGACCGGCGGGTCGCGGGGGATCGGGCTGATGATCGCGCGCGGCTTTGTGGAGGCGGGCGCCAAAGTCTACATCTCGTCCCGCAAGGCCGACGTCTGCGAGCAGGTGGTGCAGGAGCTTTCGCAGGTGGGGGCCTGCGTCGCGCTGCCCGCCGACCTCAGCTCCGAGGCTGGCTGCCGCCAGCTCGCCGACGCCATCGCCGCCCGCGAGGAGAGGCTCCACATCCTCGTGAACAACGCCGGGGCCAACTGGGCCGCTCCGCTGGCGGAGTACCCGGACTCGGGTTGGGACAAGGTGATGAACCTGAACGTCAAAGGAGTCTTCCACTTGACCCGCTTCCTCGTGCCGCTGCTCGAGCGGGCGGCGTCCGACGACGACCCCGCGCGGGTCATCAACATCGGCTCCATCGACGGCCTGCAGGCGCCGGCGCTCGAGACGTACGCCTACTCGGCGAGCAAAGCGGCGGTGCATCATCTCACCCGCGTGCTCGCCCACCAGCTCGCGTCCAAGCGCATCACCGTCAACGCCATCGCCCCGGGTCCGTTCGAGAGCAAGATGATGGCGGAGACGCTGCGCCGGTTCGGCGACGCCATCCGCGCCTCCTGTCCGCTGGGACGCATCGGACGGCCCGAGGATATGGCGGGGACGGCCATCTACCTGGCGTCGCGCGCCGGCGCTTACCTCACCGGCGCCGTCATCCCCGTCGATGGCGGCATTTCGACGCGCCACCAGTAGCCGCGAGGCCGGAGACGCCGGTTCGTCACCCTCGGGCACTCAACATGTCGCCCGGCGGGACGATACTCGCGATGGAGGCACCGATGAAACGGGGCACCTTGCTGGCGCTCATCGCCGCCGGCGTCGCCGGGTGGTGGCTCGGCCGGCAAGCGCCCGACGCCGCGCGTCTGGAAGCGCGACCCCAGCCCCTGGCGCGACCGGAGTCCACCGGGCGGGCTGCGACGTCCGCCGGCACGGTGACGGAAACGACCGTCGCCGCGCCATCCCTGCCGCCTGAGGACGACGAAACGACCGAAGCGTCACCTGCGCCCGGCCCCGCTGACGCTGGCCGTGCGATGCGGCAGGCCCGCTCCACCATCGACCAGCGGATGCGAGCGCTGCGCTCCCGCCCTCCGAAATCCTCCTGACCGCTCACCCACTCGACAGAACAAGCGTGCTTGCTTCTCTTCGGGCAAGGGCGTACCCTACCCGCTGACCGGGCTCAGAGGATACCCCGGACAAATCCCTTCGGAGACTCATGCCAGCGACCAGGAGACCGACCCCCGAGCCAGCGAAGGTCCGCAGCCGGACGAACGGCGCCCCCTCCCGAACCGCGGCGCCGGCTGCTCACCCCGCGCCTTTCGTGAAGTGGGCCGGGGGGAAGGGGCTACTCGTGCCACGATTCCTGGAGCTCTTCCCGCCTCCAGGACGCTTCCGCCGCTACTTCGAGCCCTTTCTCGGCGGCGGCGCCGTCTTCCTCGCCCTGCGACCCCGCCGGGCCGTGCTCTCCGATCTCAACGCCGAGCTCATGAACGCCTGGTGTGTCGTTCGCGACGACCCCGAAGGGCTCATGGCCGGGCTCGACGCCCACGTGTACGAACGCGAACACTACTACCGCGTTCGGGCGCTGGACCCCGAACAGCTCAGCCCCGTGGAGCGGGCCGCGCGCTTCGTCTATCTGAACAAGACCTGCTACAACGGCCTGTATCGCGTGAACCGCGACGGCCGCTTCAACGTCCCCTTCGGCCGTCACGCCCGCTCACTCCGGTTCTACGACCGCGAGAACCTGCTCGCCGTCAGCCGCCTCCTGCGGAGGGCCGAGCTCCGGTGCGCGCCGTTCGAGGAGGCCACAGCCGACGCCGCCGCGGGCGACTTCGTGTACTGCGATCCGCCCTACGACCCGCTGTCGAAGACGTCGAACTTCACCAGCTACACCGAGGACAGCTTCACCCGCGAGGATCAGCGGCGCCTCGCGTCCGTGGTCCGCGAACTCGACCGGCGGGGCTGCTTCGTAGCAGTGAGCAACTCCGACACGCCCGAGATCCGGCGCCTCTACAAAGGCTTTCACATCGAGACGGTGGCCGCGCCGCGGTTCATCAACTGCAAGGGCAACGGCCGTGCGCCGGTCCAGGAGCTACTGATTCTGAACTTCGATCCCCAACGGGAGAAAGGCTCGCCATGATCGAACGCGACCAAGCCCCGTTGCCCGACTTCTTGCCCGCGGACTCGAGCGCCGACGCTGCCGGCGAGTCGCCGGGGCGGACCCGTGCGTCTTCGGGGGCCGCGTTCGAGCGAGAGGTCGCTCGCATCATCGAAGACCTGGGCCTGTCGTACCTGCGCCAGGTCTCGATGGGCGTGAGCGTCCTGGGAAGACGGCGCGTCACGGACTTCCTCGTCTATGACCGCCAGGGGCGCAGCCTCGGCATCGAGTGCAAGTATCAGGCGGTCTCCGGCTCCGCCGAAGACAAGCTCGTCCACACCATCAACGATTTCGACGCGAGGCCGGTCAAGCACATCCTCGTGTTCGGCGGGGAGGGCTTCTCCAAGAACGTCAGCGGCTATCTGCTCAGCACCGGCAAGGCCATCCCGCTCGAGGACCTCCGCGCCTACCTGGTGTTCTACTTCGCGCTGGAAGACTACTACGCCGAATTCGGGAAGCCGTAGCCGTCCCAACGCGACGATGCCCGGCGACTCCGGCCGTGATAGAGTGCCCTCGATGACCGAGCGGACTCGCCGGCCCAGGCCGAACCCCGCGGACGCTGCGCTGCTCGCCGCCGCCGCGCTCATCGGCGCCGCCATCGCCGCCGCCTACGCGGCCTACCGCGCTGTCGGCCTCGAGGATGCGACCGCCTCGGCGCGCTGGAGCGCGTTCGCCGACGCCATGCTCTGGCCGGGCGCGCTCATCTTCGCCGCCGTCGCCGCTATGGTCTGGTTCGGCTGGAAGCTCAATATCGACTGAGGCCGTGCTCCACATCATCGTCTGCGCGGACGACCTGCTGGCTCAGGAGACGCTCGAAGCGGTCGCGGGTCCCTTGCGCCCCGGCGAGGACACGCTGATTCGCTTCGACGGGCGCGAGGTCACGCCCGAGGCGCTGCTCCAGGCGGCGCTCACGGGCTCGTTCCTGGGAGGCCGGACGGTCGTCATCGTCCGCGACCTGCTGAAGCGATTCGAGGGCGTCACGGCCGGCGGCCGCGGCCGCACCAGAGCCGCCCAGCTCGAGGGCTGGATCGAGGCGGCCAGCCAGCTCACGCAAGCTCCCGCGAGCGCCGTCGTGGTGTTTCTCGAGCAAGGCCCTCTACGCGCCAACGCCCTCCTCGAGGCCTTGCGCCCCGCCGCTAGGGTCCACGACGTCGCCGCGCCGAAGGAGCAGGACCTCATCCCCTGGATCGTCCGTCGCGCGCGGGACCGAGGCGCCGAGATGGACGCCGAGGCCGCGGCGGAGCTGGCGCGCCTCGTGGGACCCAACCTCGCGCTGCTCGCCACAGAGATCGAGAAGCTCGCCCTGTACGCCGACGGCCGCCCCGTCACCACGTCAGATGTGCAAGCGTTGGTGGGCGATGTCCGCGAGGCGAAGGTGTGGGATCTCACGCAGGCGGCCGTCGAAGGACGCGCTGCCGACGCGACCCGTACGCTCGCCCACCTGCTGGATGAAGGGGAATTGCCGCAAGGCCTGCTGGCGCTGCTCGCCGGCGAGTTGCGTCGGGTGGCGCTCTACCTGGCGCTGCGCCGCGAGCGGCTCCCCGCCGACGAGCTCGCCCGGGCGGCCGGCGTCTCGTCCCGCGCCCTGCCCCACCTGGCGCGGCGCGCCGAGCGCCTCGCCGGCCGCGTGACGGAGGCGTACGACGCGCTGCTCGACGCCGACGCCGCCATCAAACGGGGCGTGCTGGACGAACAGACGGCGTTGTACCTTCTCGTGCACCGCATCGCGTCCCTCGCCCGCGCGTGAACCTTCGCCCGCGCGTGAGCCGCCCCAGCGTCCTCGTCGCCCGTTCACGGGCAGACTGAAGCCTGCCCTTCATGCGTGGGGAAAGGTCGTGTCTGACGGTCGAACCCATCGGGCGCCAGGCGCCTTCCCCCACCAATGAAGGCCACGCTTCGGCGCGGCCGACGCCCCTTCGTCATGCTGAGTCCGAGCGAAGCGGGGACGAAGCATCTCCTCTCCCGCACCCGAACGTCGCGCTCCCGGGCGAAGCCCTCCGTACGCTCACGAAGGCGGGTCGCTCGAGGGGCATCGCCCTCCACAGGGACGAGAGATGCTTCGCCCGCCAGGGGCCGGGCTCAACATGACCATCGCCCCTTCAGCGCGGCCGACAGAGCATGGGACACCCCGGGCAGGCTGAAGCCTGCCCTTCATGCGTCGGGGAAGGCCCTCTACCGTGCGGACCGATGGGGCGACGGTCGCCTTCCCCCACCAATGAAGGCCACGCTTCAGCGTGGCCGTCGCTCAAGAGGCATCGCCCTCCACAGGGGCGAGAGATGCGCCCGCCAGGGGCGGGCTCGGCATGACTAATCCCTCGAAGCGCCCCGCTGCGTGTATATCTGCGTGCCCGGAGAAGAAGGAGCCTTCAGCGGAACATCACGACCCGCCGAAAGCGCTCCGTGTACCGGCCGTCTTCGCCGCGCCAGCGTTCCTTCACGAACTGGAGGAATTCGTCGCCCTCGCCGAACTGCGTCCGGTGCGCGAGGAGGGCGTGAATCTTCAAGTCGACCACGTCCGAAATGTCCACCTCGTGGTTCGCCTTCTCCGAGCCCCAGATGTAGATCTCCTTCACGTTGTGGGGCTGGAGCCCCTCCTGTTCGTGTTCGGGGAAGTTGAGCCGGTCGCGCGCCGCCGGGTACACGGCGTCGATGGCGGCGAGCCCCGTCGTCCGATGGTCCGCGTGGTTGATGAAGCTGTTGCGGACGATGACCGCTTCGGGGTCGTGGGTGAAGACGGCGTACGGTTTCAGCATCCGGATGTAGCGCACGATGCGCTCGAGGAGCGCGCGCGAGTACGTGAGCTCGCCGTCGACGAAGTCGAGGAAAAAGCAGTCCTTCACCCCGAGGCGACGGGCGGCCTCCCGCTGCTCCTCCCTCCTGAGCTGCACCAGACGCTCGGGCGTCATCGAAGGGTCGGAGCTTCCCTTGCTTCCGTCGGTGCACACCAAGTAGTAGAAGTCCCAACCCTCCTTCGACCAAAGGTGCGCCGTGCCTGCGCAGCCGAAGTCGGCGTCATCCGGATGGGCGGCGACGGCGAGCGCCACCTTGGGGGCCCCGTTGGTGTCGGGTGCGGTCATCTGCGGCTCCTCGGAGTACAGTCCTTCCAGGTTGGCGTCCTGGGCCATGACACGATCGTATCAGGGACTGCGGCCGCGGGCGAGCGCTGCGAACCGAGGGCTGAGCTGGTCCAGATAGATCCCGTACACCACACTAGAGATGAGGCGGGGTA
>JBBING010000019.1:0-33779 GCA_037444005.1 Chloroflexota bacterium | reverse complement strand
GCGCCAGGTCTTCGATGCTGTAGATGTCGTGATGCGGCGGCGGCGAGATGAGCGGCGTCCCCGGCAGCGTGTGCCGGATGGTTGCGATGTACGGCGACACCTTGTGCCCCGGGAGCTGCCCGCCTTCGCCGGGCTTGGACCCCTGGGCCATCTTGATCTCGAGCTCCCACGCCGCCGCGAGGTATGGCGGGGTCACGCCGAAGCGGCCCGACGCCACCTGCTTGATGCGGCTGTTGGCGTCGTCGCTGTTGCGCTTCTGCCACCAGCGCCAGGCCTCTTCACCGCCCTCGCCGGTGTTGCTCTTCCCGCCGATACGGTTCATCCCGATGGCGATGGTCTCGTGCGCCTCCGGGCTCAGCGCGCCCAGCGACATCGCGCCCGTCGCAAACCGCCGCATGATCGACTCGATGGGCTCGACCTCCTCCACCGGGATGGGCGGCCGGTCGCTCTTGAAATCGAGCAGGTCGCGAAGGGCGATGGGCGACCGCTTGTTCACCATGTCGGCATAGACGCGGTAGTCCTCGTACCGCCGGGTTTCCACCGCGTGGTGCAGCGCGCGGACGACCTCGGGGTTGTTGCCGTGGTACTCGCCCTCCTTGCGGTAGCGGATGAAGCCGCCCACGTCGAGCTGCACGCCATCCTCGGGCTGGAACGCCTTGCGATGGCGGCGAAGCACGTCTTCGGCGATCTCTCGCAGGCCGATGCCGCCGATGCGCGAGGGCGTACCGACGAACGCGAGGTCCATCACCTCTTGCGAGAGGCCCACGGCCTCGAAGATCTGCGCTCCGTGATAGGCCGACACCGTCGAGATGCCCATCTTGGACATGATCTTGAGGATGCCGGCGTCGACCGCCTTCTCGTAGTTCGTGAGCGCCTTGTGCACGTCGAGGTCTTTGAGCTGGCCCGAGAAGAAGAGCTGGCTCACGGTCTCGAGCGCCAGGTACGGGTTCACGCCGCTCGCCCCGTACCCGATGAGCGTGGCGATCTGGTGCACATCGCGCGCCTCGCCTGTCTCGCAGACGATGCTCGCCCGCATCCGCTTGCCTTCGCGGATAAGGTGATGGTGCACGGCGCCCACAGCCAGCAGCATCGGGATAGGCGCGTGGGTGGCGTCCACGCCACGGTCGCTGAGCACGAGGATGTTCGCGCCGGCGTCGATGGCCTCCGAGGCCTTGCGGCACAGCTCGCGGAGCGCCGGCTCCAGCGCATCGGGACCCGTCGGCGTGAACAGCGCCGGCAGCACCGCACCCTTGAACACGCCGTTGTCGAGCGTCTTCAGGGCGTCGATCTCTTCGTCGATCATCAGGGGCGACGCGACGTGCAGAAGCCGCGCGTGCTCCGGCGTCTCCTCGAACAGGCTCAGCCTCGGCCCCAGGTACACGTCCAGCGACATCACCAGCTCTTCCCGGATGGGGTCGATGGGCGGATTCGTGACCTGAGCGAACTTCTGTTTGAAGTAGTGAGGGAGGAGCCGCGGGACTTCCTCGAGGACCGCCAGCGCCGTGTCGTCTCCCATCGACCAGACCGGCTCCTTGCCGTCCTGCGCCATGGGGCGGATGACGTACTGCAGCTCCTCGCGCGTGTACCCGAACGCGGCCTGCTGCTGCGTCAGGTTCATCTCCGGACGGACCACCTCGACAGAGCACGTCTTCAAGTAGTCGTCCAGGTGCATCAGGTGCTCCTGCACCCAGCGCCCGTACGGCTTTCGCGAGGCCACCTCGTTCTTGATGTCGTCGTTCTTGAGGAGCGCGCCCTTCGCCGTGTCGACCGCGATCATCTGCCCCGGCCCGAGCCGCCCCTTCTCGACGATCTTTCCGCAGTCGAGCTCGAGCATCCCGACCTCCGACCCCATGACGATGAGGCCGTCGGACGTGATCTGATAGCGGGCGGGCCGCAGGCCATTCCGGTCGAGGGTGGCGCCGACGATGACGCCGTCCGTAAACGCCACGCTGGCGGGGCCATCCCAGGGCTCGCTGAGGCAGGCGTGATATTCGTAGAAGTCGCGCCGGTTCCGGGGCATGTTGGGCATGTTCTCCCATGCCTCCGGAATCAGCATCATCATCGCGTGGAGCGGGTCGCGCCCCGACAGGACCAGCGCCTCGAGGGCGTTGTCGAGGGACGCAGAGTCGCTGAACCCCTCCTGGATGATGGGCTTCACCGCCTCGATGTCGTAGCCCCACACTTCGGAGCCCAGCTCCGGCTCGCGGGCGCGCATCCAGTTCCGGTTGCCCTGCAGCGTGTTGATCTCGCCGTTGTGCGCGAGCATCCGGAAGGGCTGCGCGAGAATCCAGTTGGGGAACGTGTTCGTGCTGTAGCGCTGATGGAAGACCGCCAGCGCCGTTTCGAACCGTGGGTCCTTGAGGTCGAGGTAGAACTTGTTGAGCTGATGCGCGACCAACAGCCCCTTGTACACGATGGTCCGGTGCGAGAGCGACGGCACGTAGAACTCGTTCACCCCCGCCTCGCGCGCCCACCGCTCGGCGTCCTTGCGCACGAGGAAGAGCGCCCGGTCGTACGCGGCGTCGTCCATCCCCGGGGGACGGCGTAGGAGAAGCTGCTCGATGCGCGGCTGCGTGCGGCGCGCCTGATCGCCCAGCACCGAGTCGTCGACAGGAACCGGGCGCCATCCGAGCACCGTCAGCCCCCGGTCGCCCGCCGCCTTCGCGAGGCGGTACTTGCAGCGCCCGGCGTCGTCCTCGTTCCTCGGCAGGAACACCATGCCCACCGCGAGGTCGGCGGGATCGCCCACGTCGTGCCCGAGCTCGCGCACGACCTCGGCGAAGAACCGGCGCGGGATCTGGAAGCTCACGCCGGCGCCGTCGCCGGTCTTGGCGTCGGCATCGAGGGCGCCGCGGTGCGTGAGGTTCGTGACGCACTGAATCGCCATCTCGAGGATGGCGTGGCTGGGCCGCCCGGCGATGTCCGCGACGAAGCCGACGCCGCAGGCGTCCCGTTCCTGCTCAGGTCGATAGAGAGGCGCTCGCTCGCTCATATCGCTCGCCGAATCACGTTGCTCGATCGCCAGAACGATGGGCGCGCATTGTACCACACTTCACAAGCTCGCCCAATCAAAGCTCGCCGCGGGGCCGATCCGGGAAGTAAGAACGAGGGCCAGGGCCCTCGCCTCGTCGCGGCTCCGGCGACGCCGGAGCGGCGCGCGCCACCTCGCGCCTCAGCCTCCCCCGGATGTGTCGCGAATGGTAACGAGCCCGCTTCCGTTTGACAAGCCTGCGATTACCAAATCCCCAGGGCCATCTTCACGTCCTCGCTCGCCATGGTCCGCGGGTCCCACGGCGGGCTGAACGTCAGCCGCGGCTCGACGCGCTTCACCCCGGGCAGGTCCATCAGCGCGTCCTGAATCTGCCCGTCGATCACCGGGCCCAGCGGGCAACCCGGGCTCGTCAGCGTGTACGTGACGATGACCGTGCCGTCGTCCTCGATCTGGACGTCGTACACCAGGCCGAGCTCGACGATGCTCATCTGGATCTCCGGATCGAACACGTCCTTCAGGCGCTCCATGATGAGCTCCTTGGACAGCAGCCCCTTCGTCGTCATCTTTCCGCCTCCTGAGGTCGCCGCAGCCATCCGCCTCACGTCTCCTCGTGCGTCACGTGCGTGACGCCGTTGCGTCGTCGAGCGAGGCCGTCCTCCAGCGTATGCCACGGCAACGTCGCGCACTTCACCCGCACCGCGAACTTGGCGACGCCATGCAGCGCTTCGAGGTCGCCCAGCTCCGGGTCGGGCTCCGCCTCGGGATTGGTGACCATCGCCTTGAACTTTTCCGACAGGCGCCGGATGTCATCGACGGTTCGTCCCTTGATCGCCTCGCTCATCATCGAACCGGACGACTGGCTGATGGAGCAGCCGTGTCCGTGGAACGACACCTCGGCCACCCGGTCATCGTCGAACTTGAGCTCCAGCGTCACTTCGTCGCCGCACAAGGGGTTGTAGCCCTCGGCGACGACGTCCGGACGCTCGAGCGGCGCCCGGTTGCGTGGATTGCGGTAGTGGTCGAGGATGAGCTCCCGATAGAGCTCGTCGAACTGGGGCTCAGGTACGGACGGCATGACCGAATACGTTCAACGACGCCCTGATGCCCTCGACCAGAACGTCGATCTCCTCCCGGGTGTTGTAGACGTAGAAGCTGGCTCGCGCCGTCGCCACGACGCCCAGCCGGCGCATGAGCGGTTGCGCGCAGTGGTGCCCCGCGCGCACCGCGACGCCGTATCCGTCGAGGATCTGCCCCAGGTCGTGCGGGTGGATGTCCCCGAAGTTGAACGCGACGACGCCACCCCGCCGCGCGGGGTCCTTCGGCCCGTAGATGGTCACACCTTCAACCTCGGACAACCGCTCGAGGGCGTAGGTCGTCAGGTCGATCTCGTGGGCCCGGACGGCGCCCATTCCCAGCCGCTCGAGGTAGTCGATGGCCGCTCCGAAGGCGATGACGTCCGCGATGTTCGGCGTTCCCGCCTCGAACTTCCACGGGATGTCGTTCCACGTCGCCGTGGTGTAGTCGACCCTGCGGATCATCTCGCCGCCGCCCAGGAACGGCTCCATGCTCTCGAGCAGCTCGCGTCTGCCGTACAGCGCGCCCACGCCCGTCGGCCCCAGCATCTTGTGGGCGGAGAACGCCAGGAAGTCGCAGTCGAGCTCCCGCACGCTCACCGGAAGGTGGGGGACGCTCTGCGCGCCGTCCACCACCACGATCGCTCCCACGGCGTGCGCGAGCCGCGCGAGCCGCGCGACATCGTTGATGGTGCCGAGCACGTTCGACATATGCGCGGCGGCCACGACTTTCGTGCGCGAGCCGATGATGCGTTCGGCCTCGTCCCGCACGAGCTCGCCCTCGTCGTCGATGGGGATGACGCGAATCGTGGCGCCCGTCTCGCGCGCGATGAGCTGCCACGGGATGATGTCGCTGTGGTGCTCCATCGCGGTGATGACGATCTCGTCGTCGCGCTTCAGGTTGGCGCGTCCCCACGCCTGCGCCACCAGGTTGATGGACTCGGTCGTGTTGCGTGTGAAGACCACGCATTCCGGCCCAGGCGCGCCGATGAAGCGCGCGACGCGGGCCCGCGCATCCTCGTACGCCGCGGTGGCTTCTTCGGCGAGCGTGTGCAGCCCGCGGTGGATGTTGGCGTTGTATCCCTCGTAGTAGCGGACGAGCGCGTCGATGACCTGTCGCGGCTTCTGGGTCGTCGCCGCGTTGTCCAGATACACCAGCGGCCTGCCTCTGACGGTCCGCTCGAGGATAGGAAAGTCGCGGCGCACCCGCGCGACGTCGAACGGCACGTCGCCGCGTCCGTTCCAGAGGTCCCGTTCGGGCGTTCCGCCTCGCGCTGTCGTCATCAGACCTCGACCTTCACTTCGTCGCCGTCGACTTCGACCCGATACGTCTTCAACGGCAGCACGGCGGGAAGCGCCAGCACCCGTCCGGTGGTGACGTCGAACCGGGCACCGTGTCGCGGGCATTCGATGGTCGTGCCCTCGAGGTAGCCCTGGTCCAACGGCCCGCCGTCATGCGTACACACGTCATCGATAGCGTAGAACCTCCCGTCGACGTTGCACAGAGCGATGCGGGCGCCGTTCGCCTCGACGTACTTCACCGTCCCCGGGGCCACGTCCGACACTCGGGCTACCGTCACCAGCGCCATCTGTTCATCATCCTCCTGCCAGCTTTTCGTCGAGCGCTCGCGCCACGCGGCCCCGCAGGGCCTCCGACGGGATACGCTCCAGCACGTCGGCGAAGAACCCCTCCACGAGCAGCCGCTCGGCTTCGGGCCGCGGGATGCCGCGCGACTGGAGGTAGAAGAGCTGCTCCGGGTCCACCGGGCCCGCGGTCGCGCCGTGGCTGCACCGCGTCACATCCCACGCCTCGATCTCGAGGATCGGGATGGGAGCGGCGCGTGCGTGGTCGCTGAGCAGCAGGTTCCGGCTGGTCTGGTTCGCCTCGGCGTTGTGCGCCGTCGGCCGGATACGCACTACACCGTACCACACATCCTGCGCACGGTCCTTCAACGCCGCCTTGAAGAGCAGGTCGCTCACCGTGTGCTCGGCGATATGGTCCTGCAGCGTCGTGTAGTCGAAATGCTGGCTCCCGTCGCCGAAGCTCACGCCGAGAAACTCCGACCGCGCCCCGGGCTGATCGAGCGTCACCTCCAACGTGTGCCGGGTGATGTCGCCGCCGATGCCGACCATGATGGCCAGGAACTGCGCGTCGCGTCCGAGCCTGGCCCGGATCGTCGCGAAGTTGTTGACGTGGCGGCCCCAACGCTGCACATTCACGTACCGGATGGCCGCGCCGTCGTCCGCGAAGAGCTCGACCACGCCGCTCGCGAAACCGCGTCCTTCAAGCGTCGGCGACCACGCCTCATCGATGAGGGTGACGCGCGCGTCGCGCTCGGCGATCACCAGCAGCCGCGGGAAGACCGCGAGGCCGGGCTCCGTCACGCCGACGCCGAAGGTGAGCGGGAGCTCGATCTCGACGCCTCGGGGGACATAGACGAACGCGCCCCCGCTCCACAGGGCGGCGTTCAGCGCGACGTACTTCCATTCGCCGTCGGGAACGACGGTCCCCAGCCGTTCGCGCACCAGTCCTTCGTGATCGCGGGCGGCGGTGTGCAGGTCGGAGAACACGACGCCCTGCGCTCGCAGCGTCTCGTCCAGCCCCTGGTGGACGACCTCCGAGTTGTGCTGCAGGACCCTTCCGGCGGTTTCCTCACGCTCGTCCCAGGGCGCACGCATCGCCGCCGGGAGGTCCGCCGGCCGCGACACAGGGCCGGGCGCGCCGGCGAACGGCCGCACGCCGTTGACGCCGATCCGGCTGTGGTCGAGCCGCCGCCACTCCTCCTGGTACGGGTCGGGCATCGGCAGCGCCTGGAAGCGCTCCCACGCGGCCAGCCGCCGCTCGCGGAGCCACGAGGGCTCGTCGCGCGTGCGCGCGATTTCGCGCACCGCCTCCGCGCTCAGTCCAGGCACGATCACGTCACTCGTCACGTTCGCTCCTCGAATCGCGCCGCTCGGCCTAGCCGACGGCGCCCTCCATCTGCAGCTCGATGAGCCGGTTGAGCTCCACGGCGTACTCCATAGGGAGCTCCTTGACGATGGGCTCGACGAAGCCGTTCACGATCATCTTCGTCGCCTCTGTCTCGTCGATGCCCCGGCTCATCAGGTAGAAGAGCTGCTCCTCACCCACCTTGGACACCGTCGCCTCGTGGCCGATGGTCACGCGGTCCTCGTCGATCTCCATGATCGGATAGGTGTCCGACCGCGACTTCTCGTCGAGCAGCAGCGCGTCGCAGCGCACCGTCGACTTCACGTCCTCGGCCCCGGGGTACACCTTGAGGTAGCCGCGGTAGCTAGTGCGCCCGCCGCCCTTGCTGATGGACTTCGAGGTGATGACCGACGTGGTGTGGGGAGCGGCGTGGATGATCTTCCCGCCGGCGTCCTGATGCTGGCCCGGGCCGGCGAATGCGAGCGACAGGATCTCCCCGTGAGCGCCCGGCTCCATGAGGAAGACGCTCGGGTACTTCATCGTGAGCTTCGAGCCCAGGTTGCCGTCGACCCACTCCATGACGGCGTCCTTGTACGCCACCGCCCGCTTGGTCACCAGGTTGAACACGTTGGTGGACCAGTTCTGAATCGTCGTGTAGCGGACGCGGGCGCCCTCCTGGACGATGATCTCGACGACAGCGCTGTGCAGGGCGTCCGTGGTGTAGATGGGCGCCGTACAGCCCTCGACGTAGTGGACGTAGCTCCCGGGGGAAGCGATGATGAGCGTCCGCTCGAACTGCCCGATGTTCTCCGCGTTGATGCGGAAGTACGCCTGGAGCGGAATCTCCACCTTCACGCCCTCGGGCACGTAGATGAAGCTGCCGCCCGACCACACCGCGCTGTTGAGCGCGGCGAACTTGTTGTCGTTGGCCGGCACGACCGTGCCGAAGTACTGGCGCACCAGGTCCGGATACTCGCGCACCGCAGTGTCGGTGTCGACGAAGATCACGCCCTGCTTCGCCAGGTCCTCACGGATGTTGTGGTAGACGACCTCCGAGTCGTACTGGGCGCCCACGCCTGCGAGAAACTTCCGCTCGGCCTCGGGGATGCCCAGCCGATCGAACGTCCGCTTGATGTACTCGGGCACGTCGTCCCACGACTTGCCGGGGCGGTCCGCGGCGCGCGCGAAGTAGTAGATGTCGTCGAAGTCCAGGTGGTAGTTCTGGATGTTCCCGCCCCAGAAGCCGGTGGGCATCGGGCGCTCCATGAAGTGGTGGTACGCCTTGACCCGGTACTCCGTCATCCACGAGGGCTCGTTCTTCGCCGCGGAGATCTCACGGACCACGCGCTCGCTCAGGCCCTTCTCGGTCCTGAAGACGTACTTCGCGTCGTCGTGGAAGCCCCACTTGTAGCCCTCGATGCCGATGTCGACAGGCTTGGTGGTCATGATGCGACTCCTTCGGCCGCGGGCGCTTCTTCGCCCGCGAACTCCCGGATGACCCAGTCGTAGCCGCGCTCTTCGAGCTCGGTTGCGAGCTCCGGGCCGCCCGATGTGATGATGCAGCCGCGGTACAGCACATGCACGAACTGCGGCTTGATGTAGTTCAAGATGCGCTGGTAGTGCGTGATGAGCAGGACCGCCATGTGCGGCCCCATCAGGGCGTTCACCCCTTCCGAGACCGTCCGCAGCGCGTCGATGTCGAGGCCGGAGTCGGTCTCGTCCATGATGGCGAGCTCGGGGCGCAGGATGCCCATCTGCAGAATCTCGGCGCGCTTCTTCTCGCCGCCGGAGAACCCCTCGTTCACGTACCGGCGAGCGAAGTTCTCGTCCATCTTCAACAGGTCCAGCGTCTCCTTCAGGAGCTGACGGAACTCGCGCACCGGCATGTCCTGGCCGCGCACCGCCTTCGCCGACTGGCGCAGGAAGTTCACCATCGTGACACCGGGAATCGCCAGCGGATACTGAAACGCGAGGAACATGCCCCGCCGGGCGCGCTCGTCGGGCGTCAGCGAGAGGATGTCCTCGCCCTTGAACAGCACCTGGCCCGACGTCACCTGATACCGGGGATGCCCCATCAGCGCGTGGGCCAGCGTGCTCTTGCCCGAGCCGTTCGGGCCCATGAGCGCGTGCACCTCGCCGCGCCGCACCGTCAGGTCGACACCCCGCAGAATCTCCTTGCCCTCGACGCTCACATGGAGGTCTCGGACGTCCAGCAGCACCTCGTTACCCATCGTCCCTTCCATCGCTCGACGGCCCATCGGGCCTGTCGCTGCTCGCGCCGGCCCCTGCCGGGGACCTGCGCGCCATCCGTTCCTCGGTCTCCGGCAGGCGCACCACGTACTCACAGCACGGGTCGCCCGCCGCGATCCTGCCCACCTGCTCCACCGGCGCGTCCAGCAGGAGCTGAATCGCCAGACGGTCCGACCGGCAGGCGTCTTCCGTCGCCAGCGCCGCGCGCCGGTACGGACAGACGTGGTTCGCCAGCACGTAACCGGTGTCGAGCCGCCGCCAGGTGTCGACGATCCCCTCGCTCCGCAGGGCCTCGCTCACCTGCTCGACCCGCTCCTCGAGGGTCACGCCGGTGACCTCACCTCGATGGGCCTCGGCCACGTCCAGCGCGACCTCCTCGAACACCTGCCCGAGCAGCTCGCGGCCTTCGCGGCCGCTCACGCGCTCCGGCGCCAGATGCACGAGCCGGTCGACGACGCGCGTCAACAGCCGGGTGTACCCGGCCGGCGACAGCTCCTCCGCCTCCTCCGTCAGGAAGAAGACGAAGGACGGCCTGCCGACGCCGTGCCTGACGACCCGGACGTCTACGAGCCCCTCAGCGCGCAGGAGATCGAGATGCCTGCGGGCCGCGGGTACGCTGAGGTTCAACGCCGCAGCCACCTCGGCCGCCGTGCTCTCGCCGCGCTGGCGAATGTGCTCGAGGACCTTGGTTCGGGTAGTCTGCACGACGCGTCCGCCGCCCGAAGGCGACGCTCCCTACGGCCCCATGCTATCGGCCGGCTTCGCAAATAGTCAAGAAATTTTGACTTTAAATGAAACTTTGCTTCTAAATTCCCCGCCGTCAAGGGCCGGACGGCCTGCCTCAAACACTCCGCCCGGACCGCTTGCCTCGGGCCGCCCCCGTCGTCGATCATACGTTCGTGGACATCTACACTGTCTCCCAGGTCGCCTCCTACCTGCGTGAGCTGTTCGAGACCGACGCCCACCTCAGCGACCTGTGGGTCTCGGGCGAGGTTTCGAACCTCAGCCGCGCCACGTCGGGACACCTCTACTTCACGCTGAAGGACGCCCGGGCGTCCCTGCGCTGCGTGCTCTTCCGCAGCGCCTACGGCGCCCGCGCCGCCCAGGAGCTCGACAACGGACAGCAGGTCGTCGCCCACGGACGCGTCTCTCTCTACGAGCCGCGAGGCGACCTCCAGATGATCGTGGACTTCGTGCAGCCCGAAGGGCTCGGCGCGCTGCAGTTGGAGATCGAGCGCCTGAAGGCGAAGCTGGAGCAGGAAGGCCTGTTCGCAGCCGCCCGTAAGCGCCCCCTGCCGCGCTTCCCGAAACGCATCGGCGTGGCCACATCCCCCGCGGGCGCCGTGTTTCACGACATCTGCCACGTGCTCGAGCGCCGCTGGCCGCTCGCCGAAGTCGTCCTCGCGCCGACGCCCGTCCAGGGCCCCGAGGCCGTCGAGGGCGTGGTCGACGCCATCCGCGCCCTGAACCGCGCGCCCGATATCGACGTCATCATCGTCGCGCGCGGCGGCGGGCCCCTCGAGGAGCTCGCGCCGTTCAACTCCGAGCCCGTCGCCCGGGCCATCTACGGCAGCGCCGTACCCGTTGTGTCCGCCGTCGGCCACGAGACCGACACCACCATCGCCGACCTCGTTGCCGACGTCCGCGCCCCGACGCCGTCCGCCGCCGCCGAGATCGTCGCTCCCGACCGTCGGCAGTTGAGCATCCATCTCGGCGTCATGGCGGCGACGCTGGAATCGGCCGTGCGCCACCGGCTGCGCGACGGGCGCGCCGCCGTCGAAGCCTGCGTGTCGCGCATGAGCCGCCGCGAACCCGAGTTCGCCCGGCTGCGCCAGTCCGTCGACGACCGCTCGCAGCGCGCGAGCGCCGCCATCGACGCCCTGCTGCGCCACCGGGCGCTCGAACTCGGCGGGCATCGCTGGCGCCTGCGCTCGCTCGACCCGCTGGCGACGCTGGAGCGCGGGTACGCCATCGTCCAGCGCGACGACCACGTCGTGAGCAGCGTCCGCGCCGTCCATCCGGGCGAGCCCCTCGGCGTGCGGGTGCGGGATGGAACCTTCGGCGTGCGCGTCGAAGGCGTGCGGTCGGTGCGACGCCTCCGAGCCCGCCCGACGCCGGCCGAGCAACCACCGCTCTTCACCGTTCCGGAGGCCGACCCCGCATGACGCGACGCGAATCGTTCGAGACGCTCTACCGGCGGCTGGAGGAGACGGTCGAGAAGCTCGAGCGAGGGGGCCTCTCGCTGGAAGACGCGATCGCGCTCTACGAAGAGGGGATGCGGCTGGCGAAGCGATGCCAGGAGCTGCTCGACGAAGCCGAGCTCCGAGTCACGCGGCTGCGTCAGGCGTTCGCCGAACGCGCGGCGGTGTATGCCGCCGAGGAAGACACCGAAGAGCCGCTTGCCGGCGAGCCGTTCGAGGACGAGGACGTGAGTGGCTGAACGGCTGCGCATCGGGTGGTTCGCGACGGGGCGCGGCGAAGGCTCGCGCAACCTGCTCCGCGCGGCGGTCGACGCCATTCGCGACGGGCGTCTCAACGCCGAGATCGCGTTCGTCTTCTGCAACCGCGACCCCGGCGAGTTCGAGCCGACCGACGTCTTCCTCGAGCAGGCGCGGTCCTACGGCATTCCGGTTATCACCCTCTCGTCGCGGAAGTTCCGCAGGGCGCACGACGGCGCGCGAGCTCGTCCCGGCGAGCCGCTCCCGGAGTGGCGGCATGCCTACGACCGCGCGGTGGCGTCGATGCTGCCGCCGTTCGACATCGGCATGCTCGCCGGGTACATGCTGATCGCCACGGAGGAGCTCTGTGAGCGCTTCCCGCTGTTGAACCTGCACCCGGCGGCGCCCGGCGGGCCCGCCGGCACGTGGCAAGAGGTGATCTGGCAGATCATCGCCGAAGGCGCGACGTTCAGCGGCGTCCGGATCCATCTCGCCACCACCGAGCTGGACGCCGGCCCCGTCGTGACCTACTGCACGTACTCGCTGCGGGGTCCGGGCATCGACGAGCTCTGGCGGGACGTCGAATGCCGGACGGTGGAAGAGGCGCGGGCGGAGAAGGGCGAAGACCTCCCGCTGTTCAAGGAGATTCGCCGGCGGGGCGCGGCCCGCGAGCTGCCGCTGGTCGTGGAAACGCTGCGCGCCTTCGCTGACGGACGCCTTCGCATCGTCGAGCGCCGTCCGTATCGTGACAGCGAGCCCATCGAGGGCGGGCTCGACCTCACGCCGGAAGTGGAGGCGGCGCTGGGCGAGATGAGGTGAGGCCTGGCCTGCGCAGGTGAGCCCTACGCGGGCGGCGCCTTCCCCGGTCCCCTGTCGACGGGCGCCAAACACGAAACGAGGGGTTGCCATGCAACCCCTTGGCGCTCATTACCGCCGGTTGGCGACCAACCGGCGGGCAGTCATCACCATGACCAGTATCGGCACGATCGACCCTTTGTCAACGCGTCGTGCAGGATCGCGGTCTCCACACATTGTTTAGCCGCTGTTAGGGATTCCTTAACACTTCCCGAGTAGCATATCGGTGACGGGACGCAGGGAATTCGCTCCCCCATTCCCGAGGTCCCACACACGAAGACCGAGGCGCGCCTCATCCCCGCAGCCATCGCTTGCGCGCCTCGGTTCTTTGTTGACCCTCACCCGCACTCGTCCAGAAACCACAGGACCGCCTCGTTGAACGCCTCCGGCCGCTCCCAGTACACCGAATGCCCCGCCCCCGGAACGACCACCAGGCGCGACCCGGGCACGAGCCGGCTCGCCGCCTCCATCGCGGAGGGCGGAAACAACGGGTCGTCCTCGCCGCACAGGAACAGCGCCGGCGTCCGCAGGCTTCGCATCTCGTCTTCCGTGGGCGACGGCGGGAGCCGCCACGGCGCGAAGAAGTCGTCCGGCCGCGGCGGGTTCAGCCGCGAGATCGCTTCGTACAGAAACGCCCCTTCCGGGTCTCGCTCCGCGTACGCCTCCGAGTACGCCACGCCCCGCAACGTGTCGGGCGCCGTCCTCGCCCGCTCGGCCTGACGGCGCATCATTTCCCCCGTCTCCGGCCCGATGTACGGAAACGTCGTGTCCGCCAAGACGACGCCGCGCGTGCGCTCGGGATGCGCCAGCGCCAGCCCCAGCGCCGAGAACCCGCCCATGGACTGCCCGACGACGAAGGCCCGCTCGACGCCCAGATGGTCCAGCAGGCCGCGCAGGTCTTCCACGAACGCGCGGATGCCCGGCCCGTCGGGTGCGTCCGGCGACAGACCGAATCCCCGGTGGTCGAACACGACGCAGCGGTAGCGCTCGGAGAAGACCGGAATCTGCCGCCACCACGAGAGGTGATTCCCCCCGAGCCCGTGAGCGAACACGACGACGTCGTCGCTCCGGCCGTACGTCTCGTAGTACACCTCGATCCCGTTGACGGGCGCGTGGGGCACCTCAACCCTCCTGGCGCGCCACGCACGTCGTGAAGGTGAAGGCGTACAGCGCGACGCCCTCCGACTGTGTGACCAGCGTCAGCTCGTGATGGTCGATCTCGCGGTTTCGGACGACCTGATACATTCGGGGCTCGTCCACCACGAGGACGGCCGCCTCGCCCTCGCGCCGGACGTCTTCGCCCGCGTCTTCAGCGGGCAACGGACGCCCGTCCTGCAAGACCTCGATCCGCGCCGGCCCGCCGGTGACGGGCGGATGCGCCACCAGGTTCACGTCCTTCGCCAGGTAACGGACGTGCAGGCGGCTGGGGCCGGACGCGCCGAACGGCCGCGAGAGATACTCTCCCGCGAGCAGCCACTCCCCATCGAGGTAGAAGAACCCTTCGGCATGCTTCCCCACGTCCCGGTATCGCGACGGGCGGTCGGGCGCCACGTCCGCCGTGTTCCCGATGGCCCCGCGCTGGTACCCGAGGTAGAGCTCCGGTGTCACGCGGTAGCACACCGCGCCCGGCCGATCCTCGGGGCGCACCGGCTCCATGACGTCCGGCAGCTCGACCGACGGGTTCGCGTCGCGCAGAAGCGACTGGACCGCCCGCTCGACCTCGTCGTACGCGCCCTCGCCGTGGTGGTAGAAGCGGAGATACCCGTCCTTGTCCACGAGGTACTTGGCGGGCCAGTAGCGGTTGGCGTAGGCCTTCCACAGGGCGAAGTCGTTGTCCACCACCACCGGATACGCGATGCCGAAGCGCTCGATGGCCCGGCGCACGTTGTCGACGTCGCGAGCGAACGAGAACTCGGGCGCATGGACGCCCACGATGGTAAGCCCCTTGTCCGCGTAGCGCTCGTGCCACGCCTTCACGTAGGGCAGTGTGCGAATGCAGTTGACGCAGGTGTAGTCCCAGAAGTCGATGAGGACGACGCGGCCTCGCAGCTCGCTCATGCGCAGCGGGCCGCCCTGCAGCCACGTCGCGTTCGGGGGAAACTCCGGCGCTCGAACGGGGCCCTGCTCCGTGGTCATGCCTCACACGTCCTCGGGGAGCTCCTGTCCCGGCGCGAACCGCTCGAGGCCAGCGTAACGCGTCCGCCGGAAGCATTCGGCGTATTCGAATCCGCACTGCTTCCCCACAGCCCGCGCGACCCCCTTCACCCGGCTCGCGATGATCTCGCGGTAGTCGTGGGGGTCGGCGTCAGCGAGCTCAGGGATGTCGAGCCCGGAAGCTCGAAGCGCGAACTGCAGGTCCATCACCGTCAGCACCATCTGGCTCTCGTGACGGAGCAGCGCCTCGACCTTGCGGTCGATGGTCGACGTGATGTCGACGTACTTGTTCACGTCGCGCGGCGCCTTGGCGAAGAACCACTGCTCGCCGACGTAATGCGGTTCGAGCCCCTCCTGGCGGATGTGCTCGGGGTAGTACAGGGGGAAGTGCGCAAACGACGCCGCCTCGTGCGCCGCCATCGCGACCGCTCGATGGTCCGGGTGACCCTCGTACGGCGCAAACGGATCCCAGGTGAAGATGATGTCCGGCTTCACCTGACGAATGATCCGCATGAACTGACCCCGGAGCACGTGAAGCGGCGCCTGCTCCTGGAGCTCGCCGTCCGAATAGCCGAGGCAGATGACGTTCCCGACCCCCAGCACCTTCGCCGCCTCGCCGACCTCCCGATCCCGGGCGGCGCGGAGCTCGTCGGCGGTCATCTCGAACGACCCCTTATCGTTGTCCGTGGCCACCACGAGCGTCACCTCGTGTCCGGCGTCGGTGAACTTCGCGATGGTGCCGCCCGCTGTAAACTCCATGTCGTCGCCGTGCGCCTCGAACACGACGATGCGCTTCTTGCGGTCCGCGCTCACGCCGTCACCTCCCTCAGCAGATCCTTGGCCGCCTTCCGCACCGCTGGCTCGGCCTCGGGGCCGAACAGCGTGACGCCGGCTTCGTAGCCGCCTTGTTCGAAGGTCTCGCGCGGGCACACGTACCCGACGTAGTGATTCGTGTAGCACGAGATGAGCAGATTGGGGATGCCGACGTCGTGGCGGATGGCGTCCGCGGTCTCCACGAAGAACTCCCCGGGCAGCCCCAGGACCGCGGTGTCCCGGGCGAACCCGATCGCCTGAACCTCGGGTCGCACGAAAAGCGGCCCCGGCGCCATACGCCGGCTGCGCGCGGCGACCTGACGCTCCGTCCGGTACCGCGTGATCTCCTGGAGGACGTCATGGCGCTGAGCCACGGCCTCCGCGGGCAACGCGTCGAGCTGCCCCTGAAGCGCCGCGAGCCGCCGGTCGTACTCCTCCGGCTCCAAAAGCTCGCGGATGGGAAGCTCGACCTGCGTCGACGCTACCCGAAGCCGCACGCCCTCGACCAACCTGCCGGTGTTCACCGGTTTCTCGGTGAGCTCGTCCCAGCGGATGTTCCAGGCGACCTGCTTCGCTCCTAGCGGGCGGAGCTCCAGCGCGACCCTCGCCGCTTCCGCGCCGACGATCGTCCCGACGCGCTCGGCCTCTTCGAACCGCTGTTCCATCCACACGGGATTGATATTCCCGCAGGCCCCGTTGAGGTACACCGCGGGCGCCCCCAGCAGCCGCTCGACGGTGCGCGCGGCGTACCCGGCGTAGTCTCCCGACAGGAGAAGATTGGTGTGATACAGCACCGTCGCGTGACAGGCGTAGTTGACGACCGCGGCGACGGGCGGCTCGTGGACGGGGTCGGGACTGTCGAACAGCAGCACGTCGAGCCGGGTCTCGATGGGCCAGTCCGGATGCCGGCGATTCTGCGAGACGGAGTCGAGCGTGGCACGCCCGGCCTTCAGCACAGCGGGGCGTAGCTCCCGCGACGCCGCCGCGATCGCGCCGGCGATGAGCCGCGCCGTCATCTCGCACAGCGCTTCGTCCACGTCGAAGCGCAGGCCCGCCGGGCCCGCGTGCGTGTGCGTCGCGCCGATCATGATGTGGTCCGCAGGGATCCCGGTCGCTTCTGACGCCTTGGCCCGCGCCGCCGCCACGAGACGCCGGTCCACGCCGAGCAGATCGCAGCCGACGACGGCCGCCTGCGTCGACCCGTCGTCGATCACGAGCGCGCGGGCATACAGGTCGTCATGCACCCCTTGCGAGACGCCCTGCCGCGCGCTGTAGCCCTCCATCGGCGTGCCGACGGGCGGCGTGATGACGACCTTCGCGAAGCCCGCCTGTAACGTCATCGCCCGCTCCTAACGTTGCGTCTCATGCCCCAGGGCGCGCTCCAGAGGGACGCCACGGCCTCGCGCCCACTCCTCGTCCGGGTCGGGCACGACCACCTGGCGGAACCGCCCCGGCTCGAACTGCGCCACCAGAGCGCGATACTGGTCTTCGTACTTCGACGGCCACGGATGGAGATAGCACACCTCGACGACTTTCGCCTGGATAAGCTCCTTGAGGCAGCCGAAGCATGGCTGGAGCGTCGTGTAGATGGTGCAGCCCTCGACGCTGACGCCGAACCGCGCGGCTCCAAGGAGCGCATTCTGCTCCGCGTGTACGCAGATGCATACGTCGTAGCCCTCGCCGGACGCGTATTCGTCGGGCCGGGCGCACCGCCGGCAGCCCCCTTCGTCGCAGTTCACCATCTTCGACGGCGTCCCGTTGTACCCGGTGCTCAGAATTCGTCGATCCCGCACCAGCACGGCGCCCACGCGCCTCCCGAGGCAGTTGGCCCGCGACCGCACAGTGAGCGCGATGTTCATGAAGTACTCGTCGGGCGTCGGCCGAGTCATTGGGGCCTCTCGTACACCCACGTCGCCTCGACGGTGAACTCCGCCTGCGCCCCGCCCAGCGTCTCGATGCGCAGCTTGCCGGCGAGCGGGTCCATCTTGATCACCGCCGGCTCCTGCCGGTACGGCTCGAGCCGGTCCGCCGGCACGCGGTCGCACGGGATGAGCGACCAGATGTCTTCCCGGTCGGTCCGGATGAGGAAGACCCCGTCCTGACACGAGAACTCCGCGATGAGTCGCGTGTCGCGCGGCGTTGGCGACGCGTTGGCCCGCCGCTCGATGCTGCCCAGGACGAGCGGCTGCGCGATGAACTTCGCGTCCTCCTGCACGACGGCGGGCCGTGGCGGCTCGGTGGGAAGGCCCACAACCGTCGCCGGTCCGGGCGTCGATTCGCTCTGTCCGCAGGCGGCCGCCACGAACACGGCGGCGCCCGCGAGCCATCCGATGATGCGTCGCACGGCCCTATCCCGGAGGCGCGAGCCGTTCGACGAGGTCGAGCAGCTCGTAGACCCGCAGCAAAATCACGATCTCCACCGCGAGCATCGCGATCATGATGACGACCGCCGCCCCGACGGCGCCGACGAGCCAGCGCAGCGTCGTCGCCGGCAGCGCGACGTAGGTGGGCTCACCCTGCGGCATGCGGACACCTCCTGTGGCGGCAGCCGGACGCGGCGATCGTACCCTCCCCGGTGGCCAGCGCAAAGCGGCCGTTCAGCCTTCGGCGCAGCGGTCCAGCGCGGCGCGCACGGCGCCGACGAGCTGCGCGTCCTCCCCGAGGGCCGACACCACCACCGGCGGCTTCGTGGGAACGTGACGGTGCACCATCTCGCGCACCGGCCCGAGCAGGAACTCCCCCTGACTCGACATGCCGCCCCCGACGACGATGCCGTCGGGGTCCAGGAGCGCCGCGATGGCGATCAGCGCCACCGCCAGGTGTTCCTGCACCTCGCGGACGACGGCCAGCGCCTTCGGGTCGCCCTGACGGGCCAGCCGGAACGCTTCCTCCGCCGTCGCCTCCCGTCCCAGCAGTTCCGAGAGCCGCCGGCCGATGGCCTTCCCGCCCGCCTGTCCCTCGAGGCACCCCGCCGGGTCGTACGGTCCCCGCACGTGCGCGCGCTCGGTCGCGAGGTAGGCCACTTCGCCCGCGAAGAAGCGCGCGCCGCGGTGCAGCCTGCCGTCGACGACCAGCCCGGCTCCGATGCCAGTGCCCAGCGCGACGAAGGCGAAGGTCTCCCAGTCGCGGGCGGCGCCCCGCCAGCGTTCGCCCAGCGCTGCGATGTTCGCGTCGTTCTCCACGGCCACGGGCACGCGGTCGTCCCCGGACAGCAATTCCGCGACGGGCACGGCGCCCCATCCCGGAAGGTTCGCGGGGGACGCCACCACGCCCCGCCCGGGGTCGACGATGCCCGGCAGCCCCATACCGATCGCCCGCAGCCGCGCGCCGGGCCACACGTGCCTTAGCACCTCGTCCACCTGACGGCGGATATCCCTCACGACCGCTTCGGGCGGGCGCGAGAGGTCGACAGGTCCTGCCCGGCGCGCGGCGATCTCGCCGTCGAGCGTGGCGACCGCGACGCGCAGGTTCGTCGCCCCGAGATCGACCCCGGCCACGAAGTCGGTGGGCGCCATGGGCCGATGATACGGGGCGGGCCTCTCGACCGGAAGCGCCGTCAGTACCGGAAGAGCGCCTTCCCGACGATGTCGCCGCGCCGCACCGGCCCGAACGTCCGGCTGTCGCGGCTTCCGTCGGCGTTATCGCCCAGAACGACGTACCGCCCGCCCTCGACCGCAGCGACGCGCTTGAGAAGCAGCCGCCCCCCCACCTCGGGGTCGCGCAGGACCACGACGTCGCCGGGACGGGGCCCGCGGAGGACGTACGCGAGCCGGTTCACCAGCAGGCGATCGCCGGGCCGGAACGCCGGGACCATGCTGTCGCCTTCCACGCGGAAGCGGACGATCGGAGACACGCGCTCCACGGCCGCGAGGAACGCGCCGACGATGGACGCGACGCGCCCGTCCGTCTTGCGCGCGCCGGCCACCCCGGTCACGCCGGGTACACGATCTCGCCGCCCGACGTCTGTCGCGACGGCTGACGCGCGGTAGACGCGCCCTTGGTCGCCCAGAAGATCTCCGCGAACTTCTGGACCTCGGCCAGCAGGTCCTGGGCCGCCTGCATGTCGACGGTCTGGCGGGCCTTCGACGCCAGCTTCATGATGTTCCACACCGTGGCGTGGAGGTCCGGGTACTTCTCCAGGTGCTCGGGCTTGAAGTAGTCCCCCCAGATGATCCGGACTTCCTTCTTCACCAGCTCGGCGTGCTCCTCCTTGACCGCGACGTAGCGGGCGAAGGAGTTGTGCCAGGCCTCGTTCTTCTGCTTGTCCCCCGGTCCAGGGGCGTCGCCGAGATCCTGGATGAGCTGGTTCATCCGGACGACGGTGTGCGCGGCGATCTGGGCCAGATGGGGGTCGTAGATGCCGCAGGGAATGTCGCAGTGGGCATGGGCCACCGCCGGCTCCGCGAGCCGGTCCAGGCGGCGCAGGCCGCGCGACAGAAGCGAACCGAGACGGGCGTTCATGTGTCCCTCCTTGCGATACGAGTGGCGTGACGGATACGGAACCGGGCCCGGCGTCTTCCCTTCCGGGCCCGGTCACTACCCTATCACGACTGCGGCCGTGAGGGGAGTCGGTGTGCGGAAACAGACGGCGCATGAACGCCGGCCGATGGGCTTACGCCGCCCGAGTAGAACATGTAATCTAACGCTTGCGAATCGACTCAGGGTTCCGGGAAGGGAGGAGCGCATGGAAGCGCGAACGTTTCGGTGCGAGCAGTGCGGGACGCCGTTCACGATCCCCGAACGCGCGCGCGAGAAGTACCCCGACTGGCGGTCGAAGCGCTGCCGCGACTGCAAGGGGGAACCCGCCCCGCGCCGGCGTGACGACGAGCCCGTGCGGCAGCGCCGACAGCACGCAGGCGTCGCCCGCCGCGCGGACGGGGCTGGCCACGCGGAGGTCTTCACGAGCGGGAGCTGCGAGCCGAATCCAGGCGACGGCGGATGGGCGGCGGTCAAGGTGGTTGAAGGCCGCATTATGCGCGAAGCATCGGGATTCGAGGCCGCGACGACCAACAACCGCATGGAGCTGACCGCGCTCGTCGAAGGGCTGGCGATGACGGCCCCCGACGAAGACGCCACCATCTGGACGCCCAGCGAGTTCTGCTTCAAGACCGCGACCGTCTGGGCGGCGGCCTGGAGCCGTAACGGCTGGCGTCGCGCCGACGGCAAGCCCGTCGCGAACGTCGACCTGGTTCGCCAGGTCCATGCCCTCCTGCGGCAACGCCCGCGCGTCCGCGTGGAATGGAGCGAGCGCGGCGCGCCGGGCCCGTGGAACGAGCGTGCGGCGGCGGCCGCGAAGGCGCGGCGCTCGGCGCCCACCGACGGCCCCGTGCGTCGAGAGGCCCGCGCCGTCCGCGCGTAGTCAGCGGGCCGCGGGTGGGCTACGTCCGCTGCGCGGGGTCGTTCTGAAGGGTCACCGCCGGCGGGATCAGGCGATGCGGATGCCCGTACATGATGCCCATCGCTTGCCCTGTCAGCGAGTCGTCCCGCACGAACTCGAGCACTGCCTCGGCGACCTCCGACGCCGGGATCAAGGGCATGCGCGAGATGATGGCGTCCCGCTGTGCCCGCTCCTCGGGAGTGAGATCCTCCGTCCCTTTCGTGAGGAGCGGGGTGTCGACGACGCCGGGGCAGACGCAGTTCACGCGGATGTTGGCTTCGTCCTTGAGGTACGCCAGCGCGCGGGTGAATCCCACGACGCCGTGTTTCGTGGCGCCGTAGATGGGGTCGGGCTGGTAGGCGATGATGCCGGCCATGGAGGCCGTGTTGACGATGACGCCGCCGCCGCGCCGCTTCATCGCGGGCACGGCCGCCTGCGTGCCGGCGATGACCGCCCACAGGTTGATCGCCAGCGTGAGCTCCCAGTTCTCGGGCGGCGTATCGGGAAACCGGGGCCGCCGGGTGACGATCCCCGCGTTGTTGTGCAGGATATCGACGCCGCCGAACGTCTCCTCGGCGAACGCGACCATCCGCTGCAGGTCCTCCCGCCGGGTGACGTCGGTGCGGACGAAGGCGGCGTTGCCGCCCCGCTCGTTGATGAGCCGCACGGTCTCGAGACCCCCCGCCTCATCGACGTCGGCGATGACGACCGAGGCCCCCGCCTCAGCCAGAGCGATGGCGGTCGCCCGCCCGATGCCGGAGCTCCCGCCAGTGACGATCGCGACCTTCCCCTTCGGGTCCATGCTGCCGTCCTTTCCGCCTCGCGCTGCTTGCGCGCGTAGTCTCGACCGTGCGCGCCTTGCGCGCAACCCCGTGGGGGAACGCATGCCCCGGGGCGCCGTCGCCGCGCGACGATGACATCGCTCGCCGTGGGCCGCGCCGTGAGGTGAAGAAGGCAGCAAAGACGGTCGTTCAGGCCGTGGGCCGCCCGGACGGCGGCTCACCGCGTTTGCCGCGCCCCTGCGACACGGGGACGCCGCGCGAGAGCGGAGGAAGACCTACGGCGCCCACACGCGCGTCTCGGGCTGGAAGGCCGCCCACGAGAACCAGAAGTGGTTGCCGTGGATGACGGGATCGAGGCGCGCGCCAGCGAGCGGTCCTTCGACGGCCTGACCGAGGACGTTCCAGCGGCTGCCGGTCTCTGCGTCGACGAATCCGTCCCCTTCTGCCGACAGCGTCAGGCGCTGACCTTCGACGACCGGGACGAAAACGCCCGTCGCTCCGACGTCCTTCGAATCGGCGATGGAACTGCGGTCGAGAGCCGATACGACGCCCTTCTTGAACAGCACGACGATCTCGGTCCCGCCGACGGTGTCGTACACCACCGGATTCGACTCCAGGCGGCTGAAGGGATACGCCACCGTCTCGCCGTTCAGCTCGACCGTGACCACCCGCTCCATGGGAAGCAGCCGCGGGTCCGGCTCGCCGTCGAAGAGAAAGGGGTCCTGATCCACCCGGTCGTATCCCACGTACGGATTGCGTCCGTACGGCCGGTCGAAGCCGGTGTCGAGGCTGAGGACCATCCCGGTGGGGTACGTCGCTGCGAAATCGGCCCAGGCGATGATCGCCGAGGGCACGATCTCGAGCCTCGTGCCCGCCATTTCGCCCACCAACGCCTCGCCGGTGACCTGCTGCCACCACGATTCGGTCTGGCGGTCGTACATCACGAGATCGCTGTTGCGGAGCAGCCCCGTCGTGCCGAAGTCCAGAACCTGCCCGTTCACCGTGCGCTCGAACACGATCGAGGTGTTGCACAGGGGACAGAAGGTCACCATCACGGGCGTCCCCCCGACAGTGTCGTTCACGATTTCGTGCCAGATGAGGATCTGCAGCGGGTAGGCCCTCGCGTCCCTGTTGATCTCGAGCGCGATCACTGGCTCCTGGGGGGCGAGAAACGTCGCGCGGTCGACCGGGATGAACCGCGGCGCGTCGATGGCCGGGATGCCGTCCTTCCGCTGCCCGACGGTGAACATCTCCGGACCGACGAGCGCGCGGGAGAAGTCGGTCTTCCACCCGCCGCCGAACCTCCCGACGAAGGCTTCGGCGGCCGCCGTAGGCGAAGGCGCGGGTGCGGTGGAGGGGGGCAGCGCGTCCGAACCCGCGCCTCCGCAGGCGGCGGCGAGCAGTCCTGCGGCCACGACCAGCGAGCCCAGACGGAGGGCGTCACGCCGCATGGGGAGGGGGCTCATGGATGTTTCCCAGCGCGGCCAAGAGGCGGCGCCGCAGGGCGTCGGCGTCGGGGACCACCCCCTGGCTGAACACCGACCCGTCGACGACCACGACGGGCGGATGCCAGCCGCCGAACCGGAGGGCTTCCAGGAGGTGGCGCAGCCACGGCTTCGCGATGACTCGGATGCATTCGGGCGCCACCTCGCGGGCCACCCTGCGCGCGACTCCCAGCGTGACCTCGCACTCCCGGCACCAGGCGTCCGGAATGCTCACGGCCGGGAACTGCCTGCCGGTGACGTGGTACACGGTCACCTCGATCACGGTGGCCTCCTTCAACGGGACGCCGCGGATTCCCCCAGGGCGCGCGTGTCCAGGAACCGCTGCTCCATCTGCGCGAACGACTGCGCGCCCGGCACGATGGAGCGGATGACGCCGTTGGGGTCGATGAAGAACGTCTGCGGCATGCCGCTTCCCAGCCGATACGCACGCGCCACGCGCTCCTGACTGTCGACGACGAACTGGATGTCCGACAGCCCGCGTGCGTCGGACCAGGCCTCCGCGCGCCCACTGCTCTCTCCACGGTTGATGGCGAGGATGACGATCTCGTCAGGGTACTTGCGCGCCAGCCGCTGCATGTCGGGCATCTCCCGTTCGCAGGCGGTGCACCAGGTCGCCCAGAAGTTCAGAAACACCACCTTACCCCGGAAGTCCGACAGCCGTACGGCCTTCCCCTCGTAGTCCGGCAACACGAAATCGGACGCGAGCCGTCCGATCCGCGGGGCGGCGCCCGGCGTCCGGATCGGGCCCACCGAGACGCGCTCGCCGTTCGCGTCGATGGCGGTGGGCGCTGCGAACGGATCCGTCAGCCACACGATCAGCGCGGCGAGCGCCGAAAGCGCGGCCCCGGCGGCGATCCAACGCACCCGCCGTGTCACCCATCGCCGCGCTGCGCGATACGGTGCCAGGCGTCCCAACCCTCGGCGCTCCCGCTCCAGCCGCTGACGCTTCTTCGATACGGACATGACCGCCTCCGGCCGCGTGGTGTGTCTCGAAGATACGGGCGGCTCGCGTGACGGGACTGTGACGGGGCTCACGCTGGGCGACGGATGCGACCCCTGCGGCGCCCGGTGACGCGGATCACAGAGGAGCCTCTTTGCGCCCGCTAGGGTGGATTCGAGCGACGTCGCAAACGCGACGAACGATGGAGGAGGGGAGAATGGACGCGACAGCGGCGGCGGTCGGCGGCTTGATCGGCGGGGGAGCGATGGTCGCCATGCTGTACCCCGCGATGTGGATGATGCCCCGCCAGATGAAGATGAACTTCTTGCTGATTGTGGGGACCATGTTCCTCCCGGCCGGGCCGGCGGCCTACGGCGCGGGACTCATGGTCCACGCCATGATGAGCGCCGTCTTCGGGCTCGTGCACGGGGGCCTGCTCGAGACCTCGGGCGTGACGTCCCCGGGAGCCGGCGCTGGCCTCGGCGCGCTGTTTGGGCTGGGTCACGCCGCCATCGCTGGGATGGCGCTGGGCATGATGCCGATGCTGCACCCGCGGATGCTGCCCGAACGCCCCAAGCTCATTCCAGCGTTCGCGGGCGGAATCTCGGAGGCGCAGGAGCGGCTGCTCGAGCCACCGGGGTACTTCGCTCTGAACTACCCTCTGCCCACGACGATAGGGTTCTTCGCGCTACACATCCTCTTCGGGCTCATCGTCGGGCTCGTGTACGGAGGTCTCGCGTGACCGGCGCCAACCACAACGCCACCGTGCACGTCGCTGCGACCACGTCGCTTTCCTTCCTCAGCAGGGCGCGACGGTCGCCCCGAACCCTGGTTCTGGTCGCCGCGCTGGCTGTCTTGGTCGCCGCGGCGTGCACCGGCGGCGGCGAGGAAACGGCGTCCGCGCCGGAGGCCGCCGGTTCCCCCACGGCGGCAGCCGGCGCGGGCGCCACCGAGGAGGCTCCGCGGGGCGGCGCGAGCACGCTCGTGAACGGGAATCCTGCGTTCACCTTGGACGCCATGATCTGGCAGGGCTACTGGCTCTCCCGCGACCACTTCGGGCCGTTCGTGATGGGCTCGGGCCTCGGCATTCCCTTCGAGCCTCCGATGGAGACGCTGGCGGCGGCCATGCAGATGGTGGCCCAGAATCCGAACGACCCGATCGTCATCCCACAGAACATGGCTCCCCTTCAGGCCATGTACGCATCCGCCAGTCCCGCGTTGACGGGCGGCCCGGCCGACCCGATGGACTTTTCCCAGTTCCGGCTGGACCCGACGACCTTCGACGCGACGGTGCGCGTGAGAGCGCAGGCGCAGACCATGCTCAAGGAAAGCCAGTGGGCGCGGAATTTCGCGAACCCACACTTCGGCGCGCCGGACGACGACTTCGGAGCCCAACAGCGCTTCATGGGGGTGATGGTCTCCCTGCTGGCACAAATGCAAGGCGCCTACGCAGCGGAGCACTTGGCCGGCTCCGATGGCCTCTACCGTGACTCCGACGGCGCCCTCGACTACGAGGGAAACTGGACGCTGCTCCAAGCGTTCGCCGACCTCGCCGGCATCACCGGCGAGCCCCAGTCCCGGTACGCCGACGCCGCTGCGCACACCCGGTGGTCGGGGCTAGTCGGCGCGCTCTTCGACGCCCTGGAGAACCGCCGACCCGAGACGACCACCGAGGCCGCGTCCGCGGTGCGCGCCCTGGCCTACGTCGCGTGGACGACGACCGACCCGGCGATCCGCGACCGAACTCTGCAACGAGTCCGGTCCATCGCCGACGAAGTCGAGGACCTGCCGGGCGAGGGCGTCATCGCGGACTCGGCACGCATCGTCGCGCTGGCGCAGGCCGGCGCCGCGCTTGGCGAGACCGCCTTTCTCGACGCCGCTGCGTCCCTCTTCGACGATCTCGCGGCCGACTTTGACCGCGACCACGGGGTGTTCCGCTCGGTCGACGTGTACGGCGTAGATGACGTCGCGTGGATCATCGGCGGCCTCAATTCCCTCTTCCTCCAGGGTCCGCGGGAGAAACGCGACGAGGTGGGCCGGGTGCTGCTGGCGTTCTACGAAGCGACCCTCGACCAGAGCGGTCTGCAACTGAGCGCACCACCGGGCAAGAACGGAGCAATGGCAGGCGCATGGGAACAGAACCTTCCCGACGTGGTCTTCTATCACGGCGCCGACACGCCAGACCCCGCCACCGCCGGCATGCTGCCGGTCCCAGCGGCGGAAATCCGCTGGAACGGTGCATCGTGGGAGGTCACGGACGGCCGATTCGTCACGGCCGGAGCCATGCACCTCGCGAACGAGCTCAACTGGCTAGGACCGCATCTCGGTTCGGTCCCGTTTCCACCGGTCCAATGACGGCCGTGTTCAGCGGAACGAGAAAGGACGGTGAAATGCGCCGTATCGCCGTAATCCTCCAGGCAGGCCCCGGCTCGCACGAAAGCCATGCGCGGGCGTTTCACGCCATGGTGTACACAAAGGAGCTCGTCGAGCGGGGCCACGCTACCCGCCTGATCTTCGATGGCGCCGCGACTCAATGGCTGGCGAAATGGGGTGCGCCCAACGACGAGGACGACCGCCGCATGGGCGCGTTCTTCGCTGCGCTGAAGAGCGTCGGCGTCGCGTACGCGGTTTGCGACTTCTGCGCAGGGGCGTTCCAGGTGCGAGACACGCTCGCGCACCTCGGCGAGCCGTTGATGGCGGAGTACATGGACCACCCGAGCATCGCAGGGCTGGTGGAAGAAGGCTACGAATTGCTGGTGTTGTAGGGAGCCCCCCGGTTCGACGGCTGCGGCCGCCGTTCGGCGGTCACCAGAGGGACGCAGGGACAGGCTCGCAGGCCGGGGACAGCCGCCTCCTCGGGGCTCATCCTGCGGAGCCCTTCCAGAATCGACCGCAGCCGGCCGCGCAGCTTCGTCAACTGGCCGATCTGCCGGTCAATGTCCGTCACGGTTTGTGCCAGCGCCGCCGTGAGCGCGTCCCGCATGTCGGCGCACGTGGCGTCGTGGGCGACGCGCACGATCGGCCCCACCCGCTCGAGCGGCACCCCCAGCGAGCGCAGGCCCGCCGCCAGGCGCAGCGTTTCGACATGCTCGCGCGTGTATCGCCGGTACCCGTTCGCCTCGCGCGGCGGCGCAGGCAGCATCCCCGTTCGCTCATAGAACCGGATGGTGTCGATGGAGAGACCGCTGGCCTTCGCCGCTTCGCCGATACGCATCCTGTCTTCCCTCTCCCTTGACCCTGGAGTCGCTCCAGAGTCTACCATACGCGCATCACAAGCCCGGGAGGTGGCGACATGCCCGATTTCGACTTCATCATCATCGGCGGTGGAGCCGCCGCGTTCGCCGCAGCGACGAAGGCTTCGGAGCTCGGCGCGCGGACGGCAATGATCAACGATGGCCTACCGCTGGGCGGGACCTGCGTGAACGTCGGCTGCGTGCCCAGCAAGCACCTGCTCGCAGTCGGCGACGCCTACTACTATCCGCAGCGTCCGCGCTTCGACGCCCTCCGCGACGGCCACCGCGCCACGTTCGACTTCCGCGCGGCCATCGCTGAAAAGCGCCGCCTCGTCGCCGCCCTCCGCGAGGCGAACTACGGGGACGTCCTCGCCAGCCTGCGGGACGTCGAGCTGATCGAGGGCCACGCCCGGTTCACCGGTGCAGGCGCCGTCGAGGTGAGCGGCCGGAAGCTCGCGGCCGAGCGCATCCTCATCGCTACCGGGTCGCGGCCTGCGGTCCTCCCGTTCCCGGGCATCGAAGGCGTCGGGTATATCACGAACCGGGAGGCGATGGAGCTCGACGAGCTGCCGCGCTCGATGATCGTCGTGGGCGCTGGCCCGGTGGGTCTCGAGCTCGGGCAGATGTTCCTGCACTTCGGCACGGAAGTCACGGTGCTCGAGAAGGTGCCTCAGATCCTTCCGCGCGTCGAGCGCGAAGTCGCGGACGAGCTTCAGCGCTGTCTCGAGGCGGAGGGAATGGAGATCCACTGCGCGTGCGAGATCCGGCGGGTGTGGCAGGAAGGCGACCGCCGGTACGTGGAAGCCGATGTCTTTGGCGAGCAGCGCGTCTTTTCGGCCGACCAGCTCCTCCTCGCCACGGGTGTCGTCCCTAACACGGCGGACCTGGGCCTGGAGACCGCCGGCGTGCAGGTCGACGCCCGGGGCTTCGTTCAGACCAACGAGTTCCTGGAGACGACAGCGTCCGGCGTCTACGCTGCGGGCGACGTCGTCGGCAAGCGGTTCCTCGAGACCGTGGCCGCGCGCGAGGGGATGATCGCAGCCTCCAACGCGCTCGAAAACGAGCGCCGGACCATGGACTACGACACGGTCCCCGCGGCGGTGTTCACCAACCCTCAGGTGGCCACAGTGGGCCTCACCGAAGAGGAGGAGATGGAGCGCTACGGCGCCTGCGCATGCCGAACCGTCGAGGTGGCGCGCATCCCAAAGGCGAAGGCCATCAACGAAAATCGGGGCCTCATCAAGATGGTCATCCACCCCGAGACCAGCGTCATTCTCGGCGTGCACATGGTGGCGCCCGAGGCCGCCGACCTCATCCACGAGGCCACCCTCGCGGTGAAGTTCGGCCTCACCGTCGACGACATCATCGACACCGTGCACGTGTTCCCCACGCTGAGCGAGGGCATCAAGCTGGCAGCCCAGGCCTTCGTGCGAGACATCTCGGTGATGAGCTGCTGCGTCGAATGAGGATGGGGATGTGTGGTCCGGATCACGGACGGCTGGCCACGGAGCGTCGACCATGGATTCGTGCCACGCCTTCTGGTCTACACCGCCCGAACATGCCGGGTCTGCGCGTACGCCCGGGCGCTCGCCGCCGTCCTGGGCCAGCGCTTCCCGATGGTGGAAGTCGCCGTGATCGACATCGACGCCCCGGGCGCGCACGTGCCGGACCATGTCTTCGCCGTGCCCACATTCGTCCTCGACGGTCGGGTGGTGTCCGTCGGCAACCCGGCCCCCGAAGAGATGGAGCGCACCCTCTCCGACGCCGTTCGCAACGCGGACCGCGACTGATAGCATGGAACGCGTGACGTCCTCCGAGCCCTTGCACCGGCGGCTCTTCCGGCCGCGCGCCACCCCGCGCTATCCCGAGCGTGAGCAGAAGCTCCGCTACCTCCTCGAGACCGATTTCTTCCAGGGCATGACTCCGGACGACCTGGTGGAGGTCGAACGGATGACCACGATGACCACCTGCCGGCGCGGGCGCGTGTTCTTCACGCCCGGAGAGACCGGTGAGGTGCTGTTCATCCTGAAGCGGGGAAAGGTCCAGTTGTACCGCGTCGCCCCCGACGGGAAGAAGCTCATCCTGGCCACGCTCGGCCCCGGCACGGTCTTCGGCGAGATGGCGCTCGTGGGACAGCGGATGTACGGGAGCTTCGCGGAGGCGGTGGAAGACTGCACGCTCTGCGTCATGAGTCGGACGGACGTCGAGCGGTTCGTTACGACCAAGCCACGCTTCGCCCTGCGGCTCCTCGAACTGGTAGGTCGGCGCCTCATGGACACCGAGGACCGGCTCGAGCGGGTCGCGTTCCGGAGTGTGCCGGCCCGCCTCGCCGCGGCGATTCTGGACCTGTCCGGCGGCGGAACTCGCCTGTCCGGCGTCTCGCACCAGGACCTGGCGGACTTCGTCGGCACCTACCGGGAGACGGCCACGCGCGTCCTGAACGAATTCCGGGCGGCCGGCCTCATCGAGCTGGCCCGGACCACCATCGTCATCCACGATCGCGAGGCCCTCCGACAGATCGCGGAACACGGATAAACGCGGCGCCAGGCGCCGGCAGGCGCATCCGAACGCATGCGCGCGCCGCTGCGGTTGGGCCTGGGAGCGCGCTTCCGCAACGCGAGCCTTCACGTTCCCGGCGTGTTCTCGCCGGGCACGACGCCGGAGCGCTAACGCGCGGCGCCCGCGCGGTGGAGTGGCCGGATCCAGAAGAGGAGCACCGCGCCGCAGGCCAGCAGCGTCGCGGCAAAGAGGAACACCAGACCCACGACACTGAACGCGGCCAACATGACGTGCCCGAATGAACACACGGCGGCGACACCGAGCGCGGTTGGCCCCAGGACGCCGCGCCGCGGCGCCACCATCGCTCCCCAGAGAGCGAGCAGGTACGGCGTTCCGAACAGGGTGACGAACAGCGCGGTCTGGAGCGGATGCTCGACCTCGACGTCCTCGAAGGGCACCACGCCAGCGGCCGACGCTAGGTAGAAGCCGGCGCCGGCCAGGCCGACGAGCGCGCCCGTCCAGATGAAGGTCTGGGAAATTCTCACGATGGGCCTGCGCACTTCGGTTGGCCCTCGACGCGACAAGCCGTCGCCCGCCCTCCCGATCGCCGGTCAGCCATCGAGGGAGCCGCTCAGCGCTTCGAGGCGCGCGACGACCTCGTCGATGACGTCGTCCGGCGTCGACGCGCCCGCGGTCACGCCGACGCGCTCACGCCCGCGGAGCCACGCCGGGTCGATCTCGTCCGCCGACTCGATGTGATACGCCTCGACCCCCCGCTCGCGGCACACCTCCGCCAGATGGCGGGTATTGGCGCTTTCGCGACCCCCGACCACCAGCATGAGGTCGACCTCCGCGGCGAGCTCCTCCGCGGCAGCCTGGTGGCCGGTCGTCGCGTCACAGAGCGTGTTGATCACCCGTAGCTCGTGGATGCGGTCGGCGTGCCGCTTCAGCAGCGCCTCGACGAACGACGCGAAGTGGTCGCGGGTTTCGGTCGTCTGGGACAGCACCGCGATGCGCTGCGGCATCCAGTCGAGCAGCGTCTCGAGCTCGTCGGCGCTGCGGGCGACGATGGTCTTGCCCTTCGCCCACCCGAGCACGCCGCGCACCTCCTTGTGGTCGCGGTCGCCGAACACGATGAGTCCGTAGCCCTCTTCCGTGAGCTTCCGGGCCCACTGCTGCGCCCTCGTGACGATGGGGCAGGTGGCGTCGACGATGGTCGCGCCCTTGGCCTCCAGCGTCTCGATCACCTCGGGGCCGACCCCGTGCGCAGTGATGGCGACCGGGCGGCCGTCCACCTGCTCGAGCGACGCGATGACTTCGACTCCCCGCTGCCGCAGCTTGTCGACAACGCGGGGATTGTGGACCACGGCGCCGTAGCTCGTCAGGGGCCCCAGCGTCGCGGTGGCTTCCTCCATCATGCTGACGGCGCGCCGGACGCCGTAGCAAAACCCCATGTCGCGCGCGCGCAGAATCTTCATGTCGATCCCACTTTACACCTGCGAGACGGGCTCGCGCTGCGGTTCGGTCTCTGCGGGCTCCGCCGTGGCGTACTCCCCGCGGTATTCCTCGGGGAGCAGGGCGGCGATCCGCCTCATAATGAGGTCCGTGTACTCCTCCGCCACCTTCGTCGTGATCCTGTCCACCTTCGGAAGGAAGAACGGCTCGCCGATGGTGACGCGGACGTACCGGATGGCGAGCGGCTTGAAGAAGAGCCACGGCCAACGGATGTGCTCCGTCCCGTAGATGGCGACGGGCAGGATGGGCGCGCCCGTCTTCATGGCGAGAATGGCGGTCCCCGGACGGCCGCGGTGCAGTTTCGCGTCACGGCTTCGGGTGCCTTCGGGGAACATCATCAGCGCCATGCCCTTCTCGAGCTCTTGCATCGCCCGGCGCATGGCCGCGAGGTCGACCTCGCCCCGTCGCACCGGGAACGCGCCGAACGCCTTGAAGAGCCAGCTCAGGACAGGCCAGTCGAACATCTCCCGCTTGGCCATGAACACCGCACGTCGGGGGAGCGCGGCGGCGATGATGGGCGGGTCGGCGTTGTTGAGATGGTTCGACGCGACGATGAGGGGGCCACGACGGGGCACGTGCTCCTTGCCCACGATCTCCACCTTCCGGCACAGCACGCGCTCCAGAAAGCGGATGAAGAGCACGATGGCGGCGTAGGACACCCCTATGAGCGACATGCGCGGACCAGCTCCATGACCCGCTCGACGACTTCATCGAGACTCAATCGGTCGGTGTCGATGACGTGCGCGTCGGGGGCGGGACGCAGCGGAGAGACGTCGCGCGTGCTGTCGATGACGTCGCGGCGCGCGATCGCTGCGGCGACGGCGGCCCTGTCGACGTCGCGGCCGCGCCGTTCGAGCTGCTGCTGACGCCGCCGCGCGCGCACCTCGGGCGAGGCGTCCAGATACACTTTGAGCGCCGCGTCGGGCGCGACCACGGTGCCGATGTCCCTGCCGATCATGACGACTCCCGGCTCCATGGTAGCCAGCTCGCGCTGACGGCGCACCATCTCCTCGCGCACCGCCGGAACGCGCGAGACCAGCGAGACCGCCGCCTCGACCTCGGGCTCGCGCAGGTGCGGCGTCGCGTCTTCGCCGTCGACCAGCACTGCGTGCGATTCGGGGGACCCGGCGGACAACGGCGCCACTTCGACGTCCGCGCTCCGCGCGAGGGCGGCCAGCGCCCGTTCATCCTCGGGGTCGATGCCGCGGCGCAGGGCCGCCCACGTCAGCGCCCGATACATGAGCCCGGTGTCGACGAGCCGGTATCCGAGCGCGGCAGCCACCCGCTCGCCGACCGAACTCTTGCCCGCGCCGCCGGGTCCGTCGATGGCGATGACGCGCGGACCGCGCGTCTTCCCCCGTTTCGCTCCGATCGCAGCCCCCGTTCGAACCGGCTCGATTATAGGCCGCCCGTCGTCCCGACGGAACGCCACGCGTCATGCGAGGCCGGCCTCGCGCCGCAGCGCGGCGAGCTCTTCGGGCGTGAGCGGCCTCGTCGCGCCCGGCGGGAGGTCCCCGAGCGCGATCGGGCCTTCTCGCACCCGCAGCAGCCGCCGCACCGGATGACCGACAGCGCGGCACATGAGCCGCACCTGACGCTTACGCCCCTCCCGGAGCACGATCCGCACCCATGATTCCCCCGGCCCGCGCGGGAGCGCGACGTCGTCCGCGAGGGCGACGCGCGCCGGCGCTGTGCGCCTCCCGTCGATGACCACGCCGTCGCTCAACCGTCGCAGCGTTTCGGGGCCGGGCCGTCCACGCACCAGCGCCAGATACTCCTTCTCCAGCCCGAAGCGCGGGTGGGTGAGCCGGTGCGTCAGCTCCCCGTCGTCGGTCAACAGAAGCAGGCCTTCGCTGTCGCGGTCGAGCCGCCCCACCGGATAGACGCGCGCCGTAACGTCGGGCGGGAGCAGATCCATCACGGTCGGCCGGCCCCGGTCGTCCCGGACGGCGCTCAGATAGCCGGGCGGCTTGTTCATGAGAAGGTACGTCCGCGGCCGCTCGAGCGTGATGGGCTTCCCATCGACCGCGATCGCGTCCACCTCTGGGTCGACCGTCGAGCCGAGCCGGTCGACGACGACGCCGTTCACCGTCACGCGGCCAGCCGCGATGAGCGCTTCGGCCGCGCGGCGAGAGGCGACCCCCGCATGGGCCAGGACCTTCTGGAGGCGTTCCCGCGGCACAGCTCAGGATATCCGCCGCCACAACCAGAATGGCGACACCGCGACACCGACGGCCGCAATCGCCGCGGCGGCACCCGCCGTCCACGCCCACCAGGGCGCGCCCCGCCCCGAATCCATCGGCCCAACCACGCGCGGCTCCAACGCGCGCGGCGTCGCGGCCGGCGGCCGCACAGCCACGCCGGCGGGCGTAGCCGGCGTCTTCGTAGCGGGCCCCGCGGTGGCGGCGAGCGCCTCCGAGCGCG
>JBBING010000018.1:7972-34790 GCA_037444005.1 Chloroflexota bacterium | reverse complement strand
ACGCCTTGCGGCACATGATCCTAAGTCATGCTCGTCTGCCAGTTCCGACACTTCCCCACAGCGACGCGGGGCGCTGCCCGGGAGAGCTCCCGCGCGCCCCGTCGTTGCATGCGTTCGGATGGTGAGCCGCCAGGGACTCGAACCCCGAACCGGCTGATTAAGAGTCAGCTGCTCTGCCAGTTGAGCTAGCGGCCCACGCAAAGCGGCGGAAGTATAGCACCGGCCACGTCCTCGAAACAGCGCCCCGCCTCCGGTGGCGCGCCTCCCAGAACGGCGCCGGCGGTGGCCGGCCTCCCGCGCACTTCAGGATAGCAAATGCCCGGCTCCGCGCGTTATGCCTGCTCGATGTACGGCGGGAACAGGGACTCGAGCTCCTTGCGCACCGGGTCGTCCGGCGGCAGGTAGTTCGAGAAGTCGCCGTTGGGCTGCGGCGTGTCCCGTTCCCCCGTGACGCCGTGACGGCGGATCTTCTCCTGGAGCATCATCAGGCCTGTGAGGAGCGATTCGGGGCGGGGCGGGCAGCCCGGCACGTAGACGTCGACGGGGACGATGAGGTTCACGCCCGGCAGCGTGCTGTAGCCATAGGCGAACGGCCCGCCCATGGTGGCGCAGCCCCCGAAGGCGATGACCCACTTCGGTTCGGGCATCTGGAGGTACACGCGCCGCACCGACGGCGCCATCTTCCAGGTCACCGTCCCCGACACAATCATGAGGTCGGCCTGCCGGGGCGAGGCGCGGAAGATCTCCGCGCCGAAGCGGGCGATGTCGTATCGGGACGTCGCCGTGGCGATCATCTCGATGGCGCAGCACGCCAGGCCGAACATGACAGGCCACAGCGACGAGCTGCGCGCCCAGTTGAGGACGGCGTCGACGCTCGAGAGGAGCAGGTTCCCCCGCACCTCGTCGTCGACGTCGGTAAACGTCAGGGGCTGCTCCGCGGGCGGTGTCATGGTCGCCTCCGTCTCGGTGCCATTGTAGGCCGGCCCCCCGGGTTAGCCCAAGCCCGTCCCCGCGTACTTCGGCCGCGGGGAAGGCGCGAGCGCCCGGATGCGCTCGACGATGCGGGGAAGCGCCTCGAGGAGCCGGTCCACCTCCTCATGCGTATTGTCCTTCCCCACCGTGAGACGCAGCGAGCCGCGAGCCAGGTCCTCCGGCACGCCCATGGCCGTGAGGACGTGCGACGGCTCCAGGGAGGCCGTCGTGCAGGCCGAGCCGCTGCTCGCCGCGAATCCCTCGAGGTCGAGCTGGACCAACACCGCCTCACCCTCGACGCCTTCGATACAGAAGCTCGCGTTGTTGGGAAGCCTGCGGGTGCGGTCCAGCGGCCCGGTGATGTGCGCTCCGCGGACGCGCGCGGGCACCTCGTCCAGCAGGCGGTCGCGCAGCTCACGGCAGTGCGCGTTCCGCGCCTCGAGCTCCTCATACGCGAGCTCGAGCGCCCTGGCCAGCCCCACGACGCCCGCCACGTTCTCCGTACCTGCACGGCGATTCCGTTCCTGCGAACCACCCAACGTCTGCGGCAGAAACGGCGTCCGGGGACGTACATAGAGCGCCCCGACGCCCTTCGGCCCGTACAGCTTGTGGGCGGCGATGGACAGCAGATCGACCCCCAGCGCGTCGACCTCCATGGGGAGCGCGCCCGCCGCCTGCACGGCGTCCGTGTGGAACGCGACGTGCGGATTGCGCCGCTTCGCGATACGCGCCGCCTCGGCGATGGGCTCGATAGTCCCCACCTCGTTGTTGGCGTACATGACGCTCACCAGCGTCGTTTCCTCCGTCACCGCTTCCGCGAGCGCGTCCAGGTCGACGAAGCCCTCGCGGTCGACCGGCAGCAGCGTCACCCGAAACCCCTCCTGTTCGAGGCGCTCCACCGTATGGAGCACGGCGTGGTGCTCGATGGCCGTGGTGACGATGTGCCGGCCACGCTGACGGGAGGCGTAGGCCACGCCACACAGCGCCAGGTTGTCGCTCTCGGTGCCGCCCGAGGTGAAGACGATGTCGTTCGGCTTCGCGCCCAGGATGGCGGCGACCGTCCGGCGGGCCTGGTCGAGCCCCTTGCGCGCCTCTCGCGCTTCGTAGTAGATGCTGGAGGGGTTCCCCCAGCGGGTCGTGAGGTACGGGAGCATGGCCTCCACGACGCGCGGGTCGGGAGGCGTGGTCGCGGCGTGATCGAAATAGGCGCGGCGCTCCTCCACGAGGTCAGGCTATCACCGCCCATGGGGGCCGGCAATAGCGCTTTTCGCTATATAAATGAACGAAAGCTTGACGTTCTCCGCTCAGTGGGTCTAGAGTGAAGAAGCCGGAGCGCCCGCCGCGCGCCGGTTTGCGTGCATATGGAAAGTACCCGGCAGACCATCCTCGAAATCCTCCGCCGTCGGCGTCGCATGACGGTGGATGAGTTGACGCGCGAGCTGGGCCTCGCCCCCGCCACCATCCGCAGGCATCTCGATATCCTCCTCCGCGACGGGCATATCGCCGTCGACCAGGTGCGCCGCGAGACCGGCCGGCCGCACTACGTCTTCTCCCTGACCGACGCGGGTGAAGAGCTCTTTCCCAAGCATTACGTGCGGCTGACCAACCGGCTCATCCAGGAGATCGTGACGCTCGACCCGGAAGAGACGCTCGGAAAGAGCGGCGCGGAGATCGCGAACCTCGTGTTCGAGCGCATGGCCGACCGGCTGGCGGACGCGTACGCGGTGCGCGTGCGGGGCGAGACCCTGGCGGAACGCGTCGAAAGCGTCACGCGCATCCTGGCGGAAGAGGGCATCGTGTTTGACGTCGAGCCCGAGGGCGACTCCTTCCTGCTGATCGGACACGGCTGCCCCTGCCGAAAGGTGGTCGACGCCGACCACACGCAGGTCTGCGCGCACGACGAACGGCTCTTGCGGCGGCTCCTCCAGGCCGACGTAGAGTACGTGGAGCCATCGTGCGTCGATGGCGACAGCTACTGCGCCTATCGGGTGCGGCCGGCGGCGTCGCCCGCCGCGTCGGGAGCGGTAGAATAACGGAGTGAAGCGAGCGCATTCGGGAAAGGAGCGCACTGACGATGCTGACGATTACTGACCGGGCCGCAGAGAAGGCCAAGGCCCTGCTCGCCGAGCGGGGTATCGAGAGCGGCGCTCTGCGGGTCTTCGTCGCCGGAGGCGGCTGTTCGGGCTACCAGTACGGGATGGCGCTCGCCCAGGGGAAGGAAGACGGCGACATCGTCATCGAGCACGCGGGCGTCACGCTGCTGGTCGACCCCGACAGCGCGCCGCTCCTCAGGGGCGCCGAGATCGACTACGTCGACGACCTCATGCGCAGCGGGTTCACCATCTTCAACCCCAACGCGGTGCGGTCGTGCGCTTGCGGCCACAGCTTCTCGACCGGTGACGGCGGCGAGCAGCCGCGCAGTTGCTGCTGAAGCCGTTCGACCGTTACAGAACGCGAAACCAGGCAGTCCGAGGCGCCTCGGGCTGCCTTTTCGCGCCCCCGCGCCCCTAATCCCCGCAGAATGGTGTCCCGACCGCTTGACACAAAGGCCTTGTTGGGCGTAACTGCATCATTACAACGGGACGGTGACCTTTACGTCACGGTCTTCGAGTCTGTGGCCCGAAGAGCCGGGGAGGAGCGCCCGGCGCGGGTGTCCGTATCTGGGAGGAGTTCACCACCATGGCGCAAGGCTACTGGGCGCGGCTGCAGCGTGACCGCATCAGCAGGCGCAGGCTGCTTCACGGGACGGCGCTCGGCGCCGCCGGCGCGGCGGGCGCATGGGCGCTGGCGGCGTGCGGCGGAGGGGGCGAGGAGGGCGGCGGCACCACCCCCGGCGCTTCGCCCACTGGCGCCGTCGAGACCCCGAAGTACGGCGGGCGGTACTTGCTGGGAAGCGCCGTCAATATCGACACGCTCGACCCGCACATCTCCATCGCCGGCGGCGTAGGGTACTTTCCCAGGATCTACAACGTCCTCGTCGCCCAGTCGGCGGTGAAGCCTGACTTCTTCTTCTTCGATCTGGCGGAGTCTTACGAACACCCCGACGATGTCACATACATCTTCAAGATCCGGCCGGGGGTGAAGATCGCGCCGAACAACCTCGGCATCCCCGAGCGGGACATGGACGCCGAGGACGCGTACGTCAGCTTCGAGCGGATCAAGAACCTCGAGCAGGCCAACGCGGCCGTCTTCGTCAACGACTGGTTCGCCTCGCACGAGGCCTCCGAGAACAACACCATCTACACGGTCAAGACGCCGAAGCCGTACGCGTGGTTCCTCATGCGGATGAGCTTCTTCATCAACACGATCCCGCCGCGCGAGCTCATCCAGAACAACCCGGACCGGATGAAGCAGGTCGCGGTCGGGGGCGGCCCCTACTTCGTGACCTCGTACGTCGAGGGGCAGAACCTGAACCTAGACAAGAACCCGAACTACTACCGGACCGACGAAAACAACAACAACGCAAAGCTGCCGTACATCGACGGCATCGACGTGCGCATCATCCCGGACCGGGCCGCCCTGCGAACGGCGTTCCTGTCGAAGCAGAGCTACCAGTACGGCGCCGAGAACCGCGATGAGGCGGAGCAACTGTTGAGCCAGAACCCGCAGCTCTGGCAGGGCGAGCCGCAGCCGGTCTTCACGTTTATCTCCTTCACGATGAACGTCACCCGCAAGCCGTGGGATGACCCGCGCATCCGAAAGGCGGCGATGTACGCCATCAACCGCCAGCAGTACATCGACATCGTGTACAAGGGCGACGCCAAGCCGAACGGGCTCGTCCACTGGCCGACGGGCGCTTACGCGCTGTCCGAGGAAGAGCTCAACGAGCTGCAGCCGTACGACCCGGAGCGCTCGAAGCAGCTCATCCGGGAGGCGGGGTACGAGCTACCGTTGAAGATCAAGGTCATGTACCCGGCCAACAGCACCATTGAGGAGCACAACGCCCACCTGCCGATCTTTCTGGAGCAGATGCGGGCGGCCGGGTTCGAGGTCGAACAGGACCCGCAGGACTTCGGCACGTGGCTCAACAACTACACCGACAAGAACTACGACGCGAGCCTCGCGCTGAACCAGGTCTACGAGACGCCGGAGATCCCGCTCGACTTCCACCACTCGCGCGGGCCGGCCGGTGACAACATCTATTCGACCGGGCTCCAGGACCCGGAGGTCGATAAGGCCATCGAGGACGCCAAGAGCATCACGGACCCCGAAGAGCTCGTGAAGGCCATCCACGACGTCCAGAAGCTGATCTACGAGAAGGGCCCGATGTTCCTGCCCATCGTGAGCCCGTTCAGCCGGACGCTGTACTGGAACTTCGTGAAGAACGTGCCGCAGGGACTCGGCGCGACGGGGCTGTTGATCAACACGACCTGGCTGGACCTGTAAGAGGCGGACCGTGCGCGCCTATATCATCCGGCGTCTCATCATTGGGGTGTTCATTCTCTTCATCCTGTCGGTCGCCGTCTTTCTCTTACTGCGCGTGGCCCCCGGCGACCCGGCGAAGCTGCGATGTCCGCTCTGCCAGGAAGAGCAGATCGAGGGGCTGCGCGAGCACATGGGCCTCAACGACCCGCTGCCCGTCCAGTACCTGCGCTGGCTCGGCGATCTCGTCCGGGGAGACCTCGGCGTTTCCAACGTCAACCAGCAGCCGGTGATCGAGGCCATCAAACAGCGGCTTCCCGTGACCATCGAGCTGCTCATCATCACCGTGCTGGTGACGGTAGTGGTCGGCGTGCCCTTCGGCATCGTCTCGGCCGTGTTCCGCAATTCGCCGCTGGACTACGCCGTACGCGTCACCGCGGTGCTCGGCCTGTCAATTCCCGGCTTCTGGCTGGCGACGCTGGTGCTGCTCATCCCGAACGAGTTATGGGGCTACGCCCCGCCGCTCGGGTATACGGTCCACTTCTTCGATGACCCATGGGACAACTTGCGGCAGTTCGTGCCGCCAGCGGCGATCCTCGGATTGGCGTCGGCCGCGGGCATCATGCGCCTCACGCGGTCATCGCTCCTCGAAGTCATGCGGACCGACTACATCCGAACCGCACGGGCGAAGGGCCTCAGCGAGCGCATGGTCATCTTCCGGCACGCGCTCAAGAACTCGATCATCCCCGTGGTTACGGTCATCGGGCTCCAGATCGCCGGTCTGCTGGGCGGGACGGTGATCATCGAGCAGATCTTCGCGCTGCCCGGCCTGGGCCAGTACATCCTGGCCTCGCTCGCCGGCAAGGACTACCAGGTCGTGCAAACGATGACGCTCTACACCGGCGTCGCCGTCGTGTTGATGAACCTCATCGTCGATATCAGCTACGCCTGGCTCGACCCGCGCATCCGGTACAGTTGAGGGACGCCACATGACCGCCACGAACGAAGCCATCGGGGTGCTCGAAACCGGAGTGTACGAGGTCCTCAGACCGCGGCGCCGGCTCCTCCGCACCCTGGCGAACATCGCCCGTCAGAACCCCCTCGGCGTCGCCGGGTTCATGATCATCCTCGCGCTGGCGCTCGTGGCGGCGTTCGCCCCGATGATCGCCCCCTACCGCGTCGGAGATATCACCGCAGGGCAGCCTCTGGAGAACCCGTCGTGGGCGCATCCGTTCGGGACGGACAACCTGGGCCGCGACATGTTCAGCCGGGTGGTGCACGGCGCCCGCATCTCGATCGGCGTGGCGTTCCTCGCGGTGATCGGCGGGACAATGGTCGCGACGATCCTGGGCATCATCTCCGGCTACGCAGGCGGGGTCGTCGACAACTTTATTCAGCGCGTGGTGGACACCGCGATCGCGTTTCCCGGGCTGCTGCTGCTGCTCATCCTGGCGCAGGTACTGAGCCCGTCGTTCCAGACGGTGGTCATCGCGGTCGGCATCGCGATCATCTTCCCCGTCACGCGGGTCGTCCGGGGAGCGGTGCTGTCGGAGCGGAACAATCAGTACGTGGAGGCGGCCAGGGCGCTCGGCGCCTCCACGCCGCGCATCCTGTTCGTGCACATCGCGCCCAACGTGACGGCGCTCGCCATCATCATCGCGACCACGCTGCTCGGCTCGGCCATTCTCGCGGAGGCGTCGCTCTCGTTCCTGGGGCTCGGCATCCCACCCCCGAACCCGTCCTGGGGCACTGACGTCAGCGCCGCGCGAAGCCACTTCCCGATCCACGTCTGGTGGGCGTTCTTCCCCGGGCTCGCCATCAGCCTGACCGTGCTCGGGTTCAACCTGCTGGGCGACTCCCTGCGCGACGTGCTCGACCCGCGCCTGCGCGGCGCCCGCTAGCGTTTCGGTCCGGACGGACGTAGCCAGCGAGCGGCGGTTGCGGCATCATACCCGCATGAACGAGGACCTGCGGGCGGCGCGCGAGCGCTGGGAGCGGGCGTACCGTAAGGCCAAAGAGCGCAACGCGCCCTTCACCACCGGCTCGGGCCGGCCGCTCTTGCCCTTGTACGATCCCTTCACGACGCCGGTGGACTACCTGCGAAGCCTGGGCTTCCCGGGGGAGCCGCCCTTCACGCGCGGCGTGCACGCTACGGGCTACCGGGGAAAGCCGTGGACCATCCGCCAGTTCGCCGGATTCGGAAGCGCCGAAGAGACGAACGCCCGGTACCGCCTGCTCCTGGGGCACGGCGAGACCGGGCTCTCCGTCGCGTTCGACCTGCCCACCCTGATGGGCTACGACGCCGACGCGCCCGAAGCGGCGGGTGAATTCGGCAAGTGCGGCGTGTGCGTCTCGTCGCTCGCGGACATGGAGATCCTGTTCGAGGGGATTCCCCTCGGCGAGGTCACCACGTCCATGACGATCAACTCCCCCGCCGCGCCCATCTGGGCGATGTACATCGTGGTCGCCGAGAAGCAGGGCGTACCGCGAAGCCAGCTCCGCGGCACCCTCCAGAACGACATCCTCAAGGAGTACATCGCCCAGAACGAGTTCATCTTCCCGCCGGAGCCGGCCATGCGACTGGTCGTGGACACCATCGAATTCGGGACGCGCGAGCTCCCGCAATGGAATACCGTCTCTATCTCCGGCTACCACATCCGCGAGGCCGGCGCGACCGCGGCGCAGGAGCTCGCGTTCACGCTGGCGAACGGCTTCGCATATGTGGAGGCGGCCCTCGCGCGGGGCCTGGAGATCGACGCCTTCGCGCCCCGGCTGTCGTTCTTCTTCAACTGTCACAACGACTTCCTCGAGGAGATCGCGAAGTTCAGAGCGGCGCGCCGGATCTGGGCGCGCGAGCTGCGCGAGCGCTACGGCGCGAAGGACCCGCGGAGCCTCTGGCTCCGGTTTCACACGCAGACGGCGGGATGCAGCCTGTACCCCCAACAACCCGAGATCAACATCGTGCGCACCGCTATCCAGGCGCTCGCCGCCGTTCTCGGCGGAACGCAATCGCTGCACACCAACGCCCTCGACGAGGCCATCGCGCTCCCGAGCGAGCGCGCCGCGCTCATCGCGCTGCGCACGCAACAAATCCTCATGCACGAAACCGGCGTCACCGACACCGTCGATCCGCTCGGCGGCTCTTACGCCATCGAGGCGCTGACCGACGCCATCGAAGCCGATGCGTACGCTTACTTCCAGCAGATCGACGCGCGAGGCGGCGTGATTCCCGCGATCGAGCAGGGCTTCTTCCAGAAAGAGATCGCCGACGCGGCCGCGCGCTACCAGCGCGAGATCGAGCGCGGCGAGCGCATCATCGTCGGCGTGAACGCCTACACGGACGACACGCCGACGGAGATTCCCCTGCTGGAGATGGACCCCGAGGGTGAGCGCCGGCACCTGGAGCGGCTACGGCGCGTGCGCGCCGAGCGGGACGGCGCCCGCGCAGAAGCCGCGCTGCGCCGGTTGCGGGAGGCTTGCATCGACAGCGTCAACGTGATGCCGCCGCTCATCGAAGCGGCAGCCGCATACTGCACCCTCGGGGAGATGTGCGACACGATGCGGGCGGTCTTCGGAGAGCACGCCTACCAGACCGTCGTCTGACTCAGGCGGCGCTCGCGCCGACGCCCGCGAGCTGCTCGAGCGCGACCACGAGCGCCTCGCGCCATCGCTCGCCCAGCGCGCGGAGATCGAGCCGCGCCTGCCGATGTCCGACGACGAGCCCGGGCGCAGGCGCGAGGCCAGCGGCGCGCAGGTCCACTCCTTCCTCCATCCGAAGCACCAGGGCCCCGTCTTCGACCTGAACCGCGGCCGCCCTCGCTTGACGAGCCAGCGCGCGCACTGTGAGGGCGAACAGCAGCTCTCGCACCGGCCGGGGCGGCGGACCGAAACGGTCGCGCAGTTCGTCCTCGAGCGCGCGCACCTCCTCCGGCGTCCTCATCTCGCCCATGCGCTGGTACACCGCGAGCCGCACGTTGAGGTCGGGCACGTAGCTTTCGGGGATGAACGCGGAAATGGGGAGGTCGAGGGTCACCGGTGGCCGCTGCGCTTCTCCGGGCTCCGGCTCCTCGCCCCTCTGGACGGCCTGCAGACGGCGCACCGCCTCGCCCAGCATGCGCACGTACAGATCGAAGCCGACAGCCGCGATGTGGCCGCTCTGCTCCGCGCCGAGCAGGTTGCCCGCGCCCCGAATTTCGAGGTCGCGCATGGCGATCTGGAACCCCGCGCCAAGCTCTGTCGCCTCGAAGATGGCCTGCAGCCGCTTCTGCGCCACCTCCGATAGCGCCCGGCCCCGGTCGTATAGCAGATACGCGTAGGCCCGCACCGACCCACGGCCGACCCGGCCCCGGAGCTGATACAACTGCGACAGGCCCAGACGGTCCGCCTGATTGATGATGATGGTGTTCACGTTCGGGATGTCGAGGCCGGATTCGATGATGGTGGTGCACACCAGCACATCGGCCTCGCCCGCCACGAACCTCAGCATCGCCCGTTCGAGCTGCTCCTCGGGCATCTGCCCGTGAGCCACGAGCACGTCCGCCTCAGGAACCAGCTCGCGGACCTTGCGCACGACCTGGTCGACGGTCTCGACGCGATTGTGGACGAAGTACACCTGCCCCCCGCGCTCGATCTCGCGCAGGATCGCCTCGCGCACCACGCGGTCGTCGTACTCGGTGACGTAGGTCTTGATGGGGAGACGGTCCTCAGGCGGCGTCTCGATGGTCGACATGTCCCGGATGCCGCTGAGGGCCATGTGCAACGTCCGCGGGATCGGCGTCGCCGTAAGCGTGAGCACGTCGACCTCGCGCCGCATCCGCTTGAGATGCTCCTTGTGCGCCACGCCGAACCGCTGCTCTTCGTCGACGATGACGAGCCCCAGGTTCTTGAACCGCACGTCTTTTTGCAGCAGGCGATGCGTGCCGATGACGATGTCGATGGAGCCGTCAGCCAGCCCGCGGACGATCTCCTGTTGCTCGCGCTCGGAGCGAAAGCGGCTCAGCATCTCGATGCGGACGGGGAAGGCGGCCAGCCGGCGCGAGAACGTCTGGAAGTGCTGCTGCGCGAGCACCGTCGTGGGAACCAGGACGGCCACCTGGGCGCCGTCCGCCGCAGCCTTGAACGCTGCGCGGACCGCCACTTCCGTCTTCCCGTAGCCGACGTCACCGCACACGAGCCGATCCATGGGCTTCGGGCGCTCCATGTCCAGCTTCACCTCGCGCACTGCCGCGAGCTGGTCCGGCGTCTCGACATACGGGAATGACGCCTCGAGCTCCTGCTGCCACGGCGTGTCGGGTCCGAAGGCGTGCCCCGGCAGCGCCTCTCGCGCCGCGTACAGCTCCAGCAGCTCCTTCGCCAGATCCTGCACCGCCCGGCGCACCCGCGCCTTCGTGCGGGCCCACTCCTGGCTGCCGAGCCGGGTCAGCGCCGGTGGCCGATCTCCCGAGCCCACGTACCGGCTGACGCGGTCCACCTGGTCCGTGGGCACGAACAGCCGGTCTCCCTCCGCGTAGTGGAGTTCCAGATACTCCCGCTCGACGCCGTCGATGGTCCGGCGCACGAGGCCAGCGAAACGCGCGACGCCGTGGTCGACGTGGACGACGAAATCGCCCGGCTTGAGCGACGACAGGAAGGCCTCGATGGCGACACCGCGCTGGCGCGGCCGGGGACGCCGCTCTTTCGAGAAGCCGAACACTTCCGCGTCGGTGAGCAGCTCGAGGACGGGCTCCCCTTCGAACCCGACGCTCCACCCGTGGGGCAACGCGCCCTGGAGCAGCGCCACCGTCCCCGGCTCCGGCGCCGACGCCAGCGCTTCGGCGCGAACGACGGGAACATCGAATTCGCGCAGGATGGCCCAGAGGCGCGGGGCCTGCGTCGACACCACGATCGCCTGGCGCCCTTCGCGGACCGCCTCGGCGAGCGTGTTCGCCAGCGCCTTGAGGCGTCCCCCGAAGACGTCGGCGGGCCCGAACGGCAGACGCACCGCGCTCGCACCGTCCTCCACAGCCCAGCGGCTCAGCGTCAGGCGCAAAGGATGCGCTTCCAGCGACGGCGCCAGCCGATCCCACGGCTCGTACGGAGGAGACAGCCGGAGCGGCAGCTCGCCTCGCCGCTCGAGATCCTCCCGCGCCTCCTCAGCGCGCTCCTCGAACTCCCGGACCGCGGCCTCGACCTCCGGCGGCTCGTCGACGATGAGCAGCGCGTCACTGCGGAGGTGCTCAACGAGCGTTCCGACGGCGATGAACGACAGGAAGCGGTCGCGGTCGGGAGTCGCGACGTCGTGACCCAGCCGTTCGAGCGCCTCTTCGAAAGCCGCGCGCGCGTCCGGTGTCATGCGGGAGAGGTCGGCGGACTCGAGAGCGGCCGCGCCCGCCGCCCAGTCGAGCGCCTCCGACGCCGGCCGTACGCGGACGAGCTCGTCGTGGCCCCGGGACCGCTGCGTCCCCGGATCGAACCGCCGGATCGAGTCGACCTGGTCTCCCCAGAACTCGATCCGCGCAGGTTCGGCGTCCTGCGGCGGCCAGACGTCGACGATGCCGCCCCGGCGGGCCACGCTGCCCGGTTCGAGAACCTGCGGCTCGGGCCGGTAGCCCGCTTGAATGGCGTGCCGCACGAGCTCCTCGGGGCTCAGCCGGTCGCCCACCGCCACGTCGAGCGTGGCGTCGCGCAGCTCCGCGTGGGTGAGCGTCCGCTGCGCCAGCGCCAGCGCCGACGCCACCACGACTAGGGGTCCCCCCGGCGCCGCCAGCGCATCGAGGGCGGTCAGACGCGCCCACACGTCCGCCGGATCGGGCGCGAGGCGCTCGTAGGGCAGGTCGTCCCGCTCCGGGAAGAGCAGCGCGCGGCCGCGCCCTCCGAGCCAGGACGCGACCTCCTCGTGCAGCGTCGCCGCCCGGTTCGGCTTCGACGTCACGACGAGCACGGGCGCCGGCCAGCGCAGCGCCAGCGCGGCGATGGTCGTCGCCTTGGCGCCGTCGACCACGCCCGCGGTCAGCGGGCGGTTCGGGACCAGCCGCGTCGCGACGCGGTCCAGTCCGGCGGCTTCATCGATGAGGGGCAGAAGTCCCGAAAGGTCCATCGTCGCGCGCTTCCCGTCCGACCGAACGCCAAAACGGGCCCGACCGTGCAGGTCCGGCCCTCCGCGCTCGTTGGCATTGTATCAGCGTCAGCGGTTGAAGCGGTTCATGGCCGCCTCGAGCCCCTCTGCGATGGCGACTTCGATGGCCTCGACTGCACGGGCGACGGCCTCGTCCAAAAGCGCCCGCTCCTCGGGCGGGGGATCGCTCAGCACGTAGGCGGCCACGGCCTCGGGCTCCCACGTGGGCTGGCCGTCGACGACCGGCCGTCCGATGCCGATGCGCACACGCGGGAACCGATCCGTGCCGAGGCGCTCGATAATGTGGGCCACGCCCTTCTGTCCGCCCGGCCCGCCCTTGGCGCGAAGACGGACCTTCCCCACCGGCAGATCCAGCTCGTCGTACACCACGAGGAGCTCCGACGGCTCGTCCACCTTCAATCGCTTCACGAGGTTCCACACAGCGTCGCCGCTCCGGTTCATGTACGTTCGCGGCTTCGCCAGCGCCACGGCGCGCCCGCCGATGCGCCCCTCGCCCAGGAAGTACGACGACGTGCGCACATCGAACGCGATGCCGTGCTTCCGGGCGAGGCGGTTGACCGTCCAGTAGCCGACGTTATGTCGATTGTGGGCGTACTCCTCGCCCGGATTGCCCAGGCCGACTACGAGACGAATCGGCTTCGTCTCCGGCTCGACCGCCTGACGCGGACCGAAGACATTCCGGAGCAGCGAAGTCATGGAACAACTCGGCGTGGGCCTTCGGGGATACGGCGCATTCGCGGGGATGATACCCGTTGCACCGCCAGGGTCAAACCACGATCACGGGGCCGACGCCGCCGACGCCAGGGACGACTCCCGGCGCGCGCGCTCGACGACCCCGGGGAGCACGGCGAGCAGCCGGTCGATCTCGCCCTGCGTGGTTTCGGACGAGAGCGAGAACCGCAGCGTGCCGAGCGCCCGGTCGAGCGAAAGCCCCATCGCCATGAGGACGTGGGATGGTTCCACGACCTGGGCGGCGCAGGCGGAGCCGGCGCTGCAGGCGATGCCCTGCTCGTCCAAGAGTTCGACCAGCCGGCGCGCGTCGGCGCCTTCGAACGCCAGGCTCGCGTTGTTCGGCAAGCGCCGCTCGGGGTGGCCGTTCAACGTGACCCCCGGCACCGACGCCATCACCCCTTCGATGAGCCGGTCGCGCAGCGCCCGGCAGGTAGCGGCGTACGTCTCGCGCTCACGCTGGGCGATCTCCAGCGCAACGGCCGTCCCCACGATGCCCGCGACGTTCTCGGTGCCGGAACGCCGTTGACGCTCCTGCCCGCCGCCGTCGAGCTGGGCCAGGAACGGCACCCCGCGGCGTAGGTACAGCACGCCCGCGCCCTTGGGTCCGCGAAACTTGTGGGATGACAGGCTCAGCAGATCGACCCCGAGCGCGCCGACGTCCAGGGACAGCGCGTTCGCGGCCTGCACCGCATCGGTGTGCACGAAAATCCGTCGGCGGAGCGCCTTGCCCCGCTCCCGAACAGCCGCCGCAATCTCCGCGATGGGCTGGATGACGCCGACCTCGTTGTTCGCCGTCATCACGCTCACCAGCACTGTGCGCTCCGTCACCGCTGCGGCCACTGCGTCCGGCGAGACGAGGCCGTCGGCGTCGACCGGGACATAGGTGACCTCGAAGCCGAACCGCTCGAGGTGCTGGCACGCGTGGAGCACCGCATGGTGTTCGATGGCGGTCGTCACGATGTGGTCGCCCACACGGGCCAGCCGCTCCGCCTGGGCGACGCCTTTGATGGCGGCGTTGATGGATTCCGTCCCGCCGCTGGTGAACACCACCTCGCTCGGACTGCACCCCAGCACGGCTGCGACTCGGCGGCGCGCGTTCTCGACGGCGCGCGACGCCTCTGCGCCCAACCGGTGCGCCGACGACGGATTCCCGAAGCGACCGCGCAGGTACGGCAACATCGCATCCAGCGCCTCGGGATGGAGAGGCGTCGTCGCGGCGTGGTCCAGGTAGATGAGCTCCGTCATCGGATCACCGGGGAACGTCCGAAGGTGGTTCGATGATACCCCGCTGGGGTATCCAGCGTCAACGCGCCGGCGGGCCTACATGCCCTCAGGGTTGTAGCGGCGCTCGTGGACCTGGATGAACCGCCGCACCCGCTCCTCCGTGTACTCGGACGCAGGGAACTTGTCGAGGCGCGTCCACGAGGTGAGCGCGACGGTGTCGTCCTCCATCTCAGGGTACGGGAACATCACGACCAGCGCCCCTTCCGAGAGGTATCCCTCCACCACACCCCGAATCTGCCGGACGACGTCCTCGCACGCGGCGGAGACACAGTGATGCCACACGACGACGCCGCCGTGTTCCATGTTGTGCACGGCCTTCTCGCGCTGCTGAGGCTCGTCGTACACCTTCCATTCGAGGACCTCGGGCGAGTGCGGACCTGACGTCGGGGGATTGCTGTTGTAGGCCTCGTACCGTTCGCCCGGCGGGAGGTGATCACGCCCCTGCGGCGGGAAGTACTGCCCGGGCAACGTCGGCGAATCGTCGTTCTCGGCGGCGACGTAGGACGGCACGCCCGCCTGCTCGGGGCGCAGACCGAAGTTCCGGCACTCGACGAACCGCCACTCGTCTCCCTCCTGCATCATCAGGAAGCGGCCGTCGCCATTCGAAGGAGGCACCTCTTGCCCGCCGATGGCGTAAGTGGCGCTCACCGGAACCACTCCGTGGTCGAACCGGCCGACCGCCACGTCCCGCAGCTCGATCCTCAGCGTCGGGAGCCTGCCCGCGAGGTCGGCGAACTCCTCGAACGTGACCTGCTCCCGGCAGGACGAGCTCAGATAGGCGTACGCCGACACGAGATCGCGCTGATTCAGCGCCTGCACGAAGCGCTCGAGCGAGCCGCGTACGCCCTGCGTCACGGCGTCGGCCGTCGGGTCCGGCGCGAAGGGGTCACCACCGCCGCCGCACGACGCCGCCACCAGGACGACGCCGAGCGCGGCGACGGCCAGGGCCCATCGTCCTCGCGCCCTCATCGCCTTCCCGTCGAACCGCCGGTGGATGACGGCCCGATCACGAGGAGCCGGAGACCCCATAGTAGTCCACGAGGCGCCGCAGACTTCGCGCCGCCCGCTCGAACGTGGGAAACACCGCGAGGCCGCGTTCCTGCACCCGGCGTCGCACCTGGGCGACGAGGTCTTCGATGTGCGCCGGATGCAGGATCAGGAGAAAGGGCTTCGCCGAGCGGTCGCGGTGCGCCGCCAGCAGGTCGAGCGTCTGGTCGAGGCTCGCGGGATCGGCCTGCCAGCGCCGGGTGAGGAATCCCGAGCCCATCTCCATCGCGATGGCGTCGACGTGCTCGTCCTCGTCGAGGATCTCCAGCAGCCGTTGGAGGTTCTCCGTCGCCCCGCCGAAGCCGATGGTCCCGCCCATGTCCAGCGGATTGCGGTACGACCCGCCGATGATGTTGAAGAACGTCGCCAGCTTCTCGTACGAGCCCGGCGTCAACAGCGGGACCTCCAACCCCGCGCGCACGAAGGCGTCGGTGATCACGACGGACTGCCCGCCGGTCATCGCCATGAGGCCGACCCGCGGGCCGCGCGGCGGCTTGCAGTACAGGAACGCCTTCACCGCGTCGATGGTGTCGTCCAGGCTCTCGGCCTGGGCGGCGCCGGCCTGGCGGACCGCCGCGTCCCACACATGCTGCGCCGTCGCCAGCGAGCCCGTGTGCGACGAAATCGCCCGGGCGCCGGCTTCCGTCACGCCCCCCTTCCACACCACGACGGGCTTGCGTTGACACGCCTCGCGCAGGCTTCGGAGAAAGCGCCGCCCATCGCGCACGCCTTCCACGTACATGGCGATGACCCGCGTGTCAGCATCCTGCGCCAGGTAGTCGAGGTAGTCCGGCACGTCGAGCACGACCGCGTTGCCGATGCTCGCGGATTTGCTGACGCGCACGCCGTGCGCGGCGCCCACGAGGCCGAAGTTGATGGCGTGGGTCCCACTCTGGGAGATGAAGCCGACGTCGCCGGCCTGCACCGGCTGCTCGGCGCTCTGACGAAGCCCGATGGCCGGATTCGCCAGCCCCATGCAGTTGGGCCCGATGAGCAAGAGCCCGCTCTCCTTCGCGAGCCCCGTGATCTGCTCCTGCAGCTCGACGCCCACAGGCTCGCCCGTCTCCGCGAACCCCGACGTGAAGAGCGCGACGGCGTTGACCCCACGCGCCGCGCAGTCGGCGATGATGCGCGGCGCCACCTGGCGGGGGACGGCGCACACCGCGTAGTCGATCTCGCCGGGCACGTCAGCGAGGGAGAGGTAATTCGGCACGCCCATCGCCTCGATCCCGGGAATCTCGTTCGGGTCGATCTGGACCGACACCAGTGTGCCGCCCCGCTCCTTGAACGGGAGCATGTTCCGGAGCCAGAGATAGCCGTTGGCCCGCTTGTCGCCGATGATGCAGATGGTCCGGGGGTTGAAGGCGCGGTCGAGCCGCGCCATCAGGTCCGCGGTCACCGGTTCCCCTTCCAGGCCGCAACGGGCGGTGCCCGCTACGCCTCCTTCTCCAGCACGATGCGAGCGTCTACGGCCACCGCGCCCTCGGGATACGCGAACACGGGGTTGAGGTCGAGCTCGGCGAGCTCGGGGTGGGCGTCGACGAACTCCGAGAGCTTCAGCAGCATCGCTTCCAATGCCGCGACGTCCGACGGCGGCTGGCCCCGGTACCCCTCGAGCAGCGGGTACCCCTTGATCTCCCGGATCATCTGTTTCGCGTCGCGCGGCGCCAGCGGCACGATGCGGAACGCGACGTCTTTGAGCACCTCGACGAGGATGCCGCCGAGGCCGAACATGAGCACCGGCCCGAACTGCGGGTCCTTCGTCATCCCGATGATGACCTCGACCCCCGGCTTCGCCATGCGTTGCACGGAGACCCCCTCGACGGTCGCGTCGGGAGCGGCCCGGCGGGCGTTGTTCACAATCTCCTCGAACGCGTTCACGACACCCCGCGCGTCCTGGACGTTCAGGCGCACACCGCCGACGTCGGACTTGTGGGTGATCTGGGGCGACACGATCTTGAGGGCGACGGGGTAGCCCAGCTCGTTGGCGATGGCGACGGCTTCTTCCGGGTTTCGCGCGAGCCTGGTCTCGACGACGGGGATGCCAGCTTCCGCCAGGATCTGCTTCGCTTCGACTTCGCTCAGAATCACGCGGCCCTGACTCCGGGCGCGCTCGATGATGGTGGCAGTGGACACGATCGCAACCTCAGCGCTAACGCTCTCGAAAGCGCTGACATACTAGGAGAGCAAGATCGCAGGGTCAACGAACGGGGCGGCGGCCCCGCGTCGGCGACCTGACGTCAGATGGTCTGGAAGCGGCGGAGGAAGCCGAAGTCGAAGTACTGGTTCACGCTGCGGAAGTCGCCGAGGAAAATGAGCGCGCCGACGAACACGACGATCGCGCCCGCGACGAACTCGATGACGGGGAGCGCCGGGCCGAGCTTCCGGAGCCACGCTGTCACCGTCCCGAGGGCGAAGCCGGTGATGATGAACGGCACGCCCAGGCCGAGCCCGTACGCCAGCAGCAGGTACGCCCCCTGTCCCACCGTCGACGATTCCGCCGCGAGGGCGAAGATCGCCCCCAGCACGGGCCCGATGCACGGCGTCCAGCCGATGGAGAACGCCGCGCCGAGCCCGGCGGAGCGAGAGTAGTTCAGCGCCGACCGGGCCAGGCTTCGCGCCTGGTACTCGGCGACCGACGCCGCACCCGGACCGTACCGTCCAACGGCGCCTCCCACGGGGACCTGGAAGGTCCGGTACAGCCACGGGATGCGGATCAGCCCCATGAGGTTCAGCCCCATCACGATGAGGAGCACGCCCGCCACCTTCCCGAGCTCGTCGAGGTGGTCGCTGATGAGACCGCCCACCAGGCCCGCCGAAGCGCCGATGATGGTGAAGACGACGGTGAATCCCAGCACGAAGGCGATGGCGTGCGACACCGCCTCGCGCCGGGCGCTCGTGGCGGGCTCGTTGACGCTCGCGCCCGTGAGCTGCGCGATGTAGGCGGGCACGATGGGAAGCACGCACGGCGACAGGAACGACAACACGCCCGCCGCGAACGCGAACGCCACGCCCCACGGGCCTGTCAGGTACTCGACCCACGCTTCGGTCATGTCACCTCACGATGCCTCGCCGGGGCCGCCGCTTCCGTGATCCTGCGCACTCTCGGCGAACGGATCGAGAACTTCTTCCGTCAGCCCGAGCAGACGACGGCGGGCCTCGTCGTAGCGGGCCTTGGCGCGGCTTTCGCGGTTCAGGAGCCCCTTGAGCTTCGGCGGGTCCATGGGCTCCCCGTCGAGAAAGACGCGATGGAGCGCCTCCAGTTGCTCCTGCCAGGCGGCGTACGCCTCCCGGTAGGCGCGCTTTCGCTCCTCGTCGACCCGGACCATCGGTTCAGTATAGACGGCGCGGCGTCGCGCTTGCAGGACGCACGGCGGGCGCCACGACGCCCGTTCGGCCTATAATCGGCCCGAACGTGGCCGAAGAACCGCTCGACACCATCACCGCCGTTCGGGGCATCCGGGTCGGGCATACGACCGACCTCGACGCCGCCACCGGATGCACCGTCGTTCTGTGCGAGGCCGGAGCGGTCGGCGGCGTCGATGTCCGAGGCGCCGCACCTGGGACCCGCGAAACCGACGCCCTCCGGCCCGGCAATCTCGTCGGGGTGGTCCACGCCGTCGTGCTCGCCGGCGGCAGCGCCTTCGGCCTGGCGGCGGCCGACGGCGTCATGCGCTACCTCGCCGAGCGCGGCGTGGGCTTCTTCTACGCGGGCCGCCATATCCCCATCGTGCCCGCCGCCATCCTGATGGACCTCGCCATCGGCCGGCCCGACGTCCACCCCGGCCCGGAGGACGGCTACCGGGCCGCGGAGGCTGCCTCCGACGGACCCGTGTCGGAGGGCTCCGTGGGAGCGGGCACAGGCGCCACCGTCGCCAAGACGCTGGGAATGGACCACGCCCTCAAGGGCGGCGTCGGCACCGCGGCGGAACGCCTGCCGGGCGGCGTCGTGGTCGGCGCGCTCGCGGCGGTGAACGCCGCCGGCGACATCGTCGACCCATCGACGGGGGCGCTCGTGGCGGGGCCCCGCGCGGAGCCCGGCCGCTTCGAGCGCAGCCTCGATGTCATCCGTCAGGGGCGCGCGTGGCGCTTCGACCGTCCCGACACTGGCCGCGAGCACACGACCCTCGTCGTCGTCGCCACCAACGTCCGGCTCACGAAGGAGCAGGCGAACCGGCTCGCGACGGTCGCGCACGACGGCCTCGCCCGGACCATCGTCCCGGCCCACGCCATGGGCGACGGCGACGCCGTGTTCGCTCTCGCGACGGGAGAACTCGAGGTCGACGTCGCGGGCGAGCGCGCCGTGCAGGCCCTGGCGCCGCTCGCTGTCGAGCGCGCAGTGTTGCGCGCCGTACACGCGGCCACCGGCCTAGCGGGCATCCCTTCTGCCGCCGAGTGGCGGGCGCTGTCCCCCGATTGATGCGTCTGCCGCTCGACCTCGACGTCGCATGGCCCTACACTCCGGTCAGATTCAGCCGCATCGAGCGTCGTTCCGGGGGCCGCCATGGACATCCTCTCTCCCGATCCGCAGCGCACGGAACGTCTCGTGGCCCTGGCCGGCCGGCTGGCCGATGACTTCGCCACGCGGGCCGACGAGCACGACCGCGAGAACACCTTCCCCTTCGAGAACTTCGAGGCGATGAAGCGCGAGCGCTACACAGCGCTCCCGGTGGACGAATCCCTGGGCGGCCTGGGCGGGTCGCTGCTCGATCTGTGTCTGTGCCAGGAACGGCTGGCCCAGGGATGCGGCGCCACCGCGCTCGCCGTGAACATGCACCTCTTCGCGCTGGGCACGATGCGCGACGCCGCGAACGCCGCTACGCCGCAGGCGACGCTCGCGATGTCGATGATCGCGCAGCAAGGCTGGATCCTCGGCGGCGGCTTCACTGAGCAGGAGATCGGTGGGAACTGGGGCTTCCCCACGACGCGCGCCGAACCCGCGAAACATCCCTCGACCGGCGCGCCGGGGTTCGTCCTCAACGGGCGCAAGACGTTTACGTCGATGGCGCCAATCATCGATTTCTTCGCCATCAACGCCACGACGCCCGGCCCCGACGGCGAGCCCGTCATCGGCACCTTCCTCGCCCCGAGGGCGACCGAGGGGCTGCGCGTCGTCGAGACGTGGGACACGATGTCCATGCGGGCGACCGCGAGCCACGACCTCGTTCTGGAGAACGCGTGGGTGCCCGAGCAGGCGCTGGTGAGCACACGCCTGCCGGGCAACGTCGACGCCAGCGCTAACGTGCTGTTCGCCTGGTTCTCGCTGAGCGTCGCGTCGGTGTACACGGGAATCGCCATCGCGGCGCGGGACTTCGCGCTGCGCTTCGCCCGCGAACGGCGCCCCGTCGTACTGGAGCGGCCCATCGCGCACTTGCCCGGCATCCAGTTCGCAGCCGCAGACATGGAGGTGAGCCTGGCCGCCGCCCGCGCCCTGACCCTGAAGACGGCGCGCGAGTGGATGGAGGGCCGCTATCGCGATCCCGCGGACCTCGCATACCTCGCGGCGCCCAAGTACCTCGCCACGAACACGGCCGTCCAGGTGGTCGACCGCGCCATGAGCATCGTGGGGGCGGTGAGCCTGTTCCGCCGGCACCCGTTGCAACGGCACTACCGCGACGTGCGGGCCGGCCCGTTCCACCCGTTCGGCAACGACGTCGCCCGCGAGCTCATCGGGAAGCGGGCCCTGGGCATCCCGTTCGGCCACGAGCCCCGTTGGGGGTGAGGCGTCACCCCAGAACGATCGCGGGGAGATCCGAGAGCCGCCCGATCACGTGGTCCGGCGCGCCGTCGGGCGGCTCCTGACGCCAGCGGTGGCAGAGCGCCGCCCTCATGCCGACCGCCTTCGGGCCCCGTACGTCCTCCAGCACCCGATCGCCGACGAACAGGCACTCGCGCGGCGAGACGCCGAGCCGCTCGACAGCGGCGCGGTACAGGAACGGGTGTGGCTTGCGAAACCCGAGGTCGGCGGACACGACCACGGCGCTGAAGTACGGCTCGAGGCCGTGTATGCGCAGCGCCCGGCGGATGCCGCGCTCCGTCTGATACGTGTTCGTGACGGCGCCCAGCCGCACGCCAGCTCGATGGAGCGCCTCCACCGCCTCGACCGTGTCCGGATCGACCTGTAGAAGCTCGATCTCGGCCGCGAGCGACGTGTCGATGACCCAGGCGAGCAGGTCGTCGTCGGGCTCGACGCCTGCGAGCTCCCACAAGAGGGCACGGTACAGGGTCTCGGTCCGCGGCTGCTCCAGGCGACCGTCGTCCCAGGAACCGCTCTCCAGCAGGCCCGCGTTCCGGCGGAGGAACGACTCGTGCTCGGCCCGGAGCGCGTCGGCGACGGCGCGGCGCAGGACATCAGCGTCGGGCACCGGCGCCGCCGGGAAGACGTCACGCAGCCGCGCGACGATGGCGCCGTACGAGCGTTCGAGAATCGGGCCGGCGTCGGCGTCGTCGGGCCAACCCCACACCGTGTGTCCGAGGTCGAGAATGACCGCACGGTATCGCACGCCCTCAGCGTAGCAGAGGGCGAGAACTCAGGCGGGGCCGGTCCCGAGACGCGCTTCGATCTTCTCGAGACGGTCGCGGAGGACCTTGTTTTCTTCGAGCAGCCGGTCCACGTCGGCGCGGAGCTTCTTCACCTCCTCGCCCTTGTCCTTGCCCTCGCGGATGCGTGCGATGGCCTCGCGGGCGTGGCGGACGACGCGGCCGTCGAGGTCGGTCGACGCCGCGCGTTCGAGATGCGGGATGGCGCGCTCGTCCTTCCGTTCGCCTAGGGCGATGGCGGCGTTCAGCCGCACGTGGAGCCAGGGGTCGGTCAACAGCCGGGTCAGGAAGTCGGTGACATCGGCCTTGTCCTCGCCGAGCTTGCCGAGCGCCAGCGTCGCGGCCTGACGCGCCCGCGGCGGCCGGCCATATGCGGTCCACTCCTGACAGACCGGGATCGCGCGGTCGTCCTTCAGCTCCCCGAAGCCCTCGAACGTCAGCATCCGGATCACTTCGTTGTGCGAGGGCTTCTCGAGCTGCTTCAGGAGCGTCTCGAACGCTCGGGGGGAGCGCGTCTTGCCGAGCGACTTCGCCGCCTCCCCCTCCACGTAGTAGGACGGGTCGCCCCGGTCGAGCAGAGCGATGAGCGCGTCGGCGGCCTTCTCGGACCGATACTCGCCCAACGCCATGACGACGCCCCGACGCGCCCGAGGATGCTCGACCTGCGGCAGACACTCGATGAGCGCGTCGAGCGCGCTCTCCGTGCGCATGGAGCCGAGGGCTCGCGCCGCCCGGTTCCGCACACCCCAGAAGGGGTCCTCCAGCACGGCGCGCTTCAGCGCGGCCACGACGTCGGGTCCGCCGATCTTCGCGAGCTCCTGCGCCGCACGGATACGCCCGATGACGTCGTCGTCCCGCTCGAGCTGGTACAGCAGCATCTCCTTCCCCGGCCGGAACTCGATCCGCTTCAGCACCTGGTTCCCCGGGTCGAACCGCACCAGCTTCGGCTTCTCGGGCAGCGACGCGTAGAAGGTATGCTCCTTCTCGGACACCTCGAAGCGGCAGGAGGTCCGCTGGCCGTCCCCGTGCTCAAAGTCCACGACGACCGGCATACGGAAGAGCGGCGTCACGTCGTCCACCGTCTGGGTTTGCGCGACCGTCACCTTGGCGAGCTTCGCCGCGTCGTCCCACTCCCACGAGACCTGGAACTGCGGATGCCCGCCCTTGTAGACCCACTGGTCGAAGAACCAGTCGAGGTTGCGGCCGGTCGCTTCCTCGATAGCGCGCTGAAGGTCGGGCGTCGTGACCACGCCGCCCCGGTGCCGCTCGACATAGGCGCGCACCGCCTTCCACCAGAGGTCATCGCCCAGCAGGTATCGGAGCATGTGCAGCACCAGCGAGCCCTTCTCGTACAGGTGCCTGTCGAAGATGTCGATGGGCTCGTGGTACACGTTCTGCACGATGGGTCGGCGGTAACGCCGCGTGTCCTCGTCGAAATACGACTCGGCGTTCACGAAGAGCTGATATCGGAACTCGTCAACGCCGTAGTAGGACTCCGTGAAGAGCGCGTCGAAGTAGGTGGCGAAGCCCTCGTTGAGCCAGGCGTGCGACCAGTCCCGGCAGGTGAGAAGATCCCCGAACCACTGGTGCGCGAGCTCGTGCGCGACCAGGCTGTCCCCTGCGTGCTGGTAGTCCGGCAGGGCGCGCTCGTCCTGGAGCACATTCTCGGTCAGCGTGGTCGCCGAGATGTTTTCCATGCCGCCGAAAATGAAGTCCGCCACCACGGACTGCGCGTACTTCGGGTACGGGTACGGAGCGACTCGCGACGAGAAAAACTCCATCATGGCGGCGGTGCGGCCCAGGGCGCGCTTGCCGTCCTCGAGCCGGTCGGGCGGCACGTAGTACAGCAGCGGCACGCCCGCGGCGTGCTCCGCCCAGTGCGCGAACTCCCCCGCGACGACGCTGGTCAGATATGCGACGTGCGGCACCTCCTGGTACCAGTGGAAAGTGCGCGTCCCCCTCGCAGGGTCGTCGTGGATACTCACCAGCTCCCCGTTGCCCACGACGATCATGTTCGCTGGCACGGTCACGAGCAGCTCGCTGGACTGCCGCTCGTTCGGGTAGTCGTAGCAGGGAAACCAGTGTCGCGAGTCCTCGTCCTGCCCCTGACTCCAGCACTGGCGCGGCTTGTGCGGGTAGGCGTCGTCGGGGCCGATGAAGTACAGCCCGCGGCGCGGCGTCGCCCGGTAGGCGATAGCGATGCGGAACTCCTCGCCCGCAGCGTACGGACGATCGAGAAACACCGTGAGCTTCCCGTCACCGTAGTCGAAGGCGAGCTCCCGTCCCGATCCGTCACGGACTCCCTCGATGGTCATCTCTACGGCGTCGAACGTCACGCGCGTGAGACCGTCGTTGATGGGCGCGCACGTGTGCGTCACGGACCCCGCGATCGCCTTGCGCTCGAAATCGAGCGCGACCTCGATGCGGGTGTGGCGAACGTCGACGACGCGGTCGCGCGCGTAGCGCGGGCGGTCGCCCGGCAGCGCGAACGGACGCGCCCACGCCCGGGCGAGCGACCCAGAGAAGCGGCAGTACTCGGCGTGTCCTTCGGCCATCGATACGACTCCTCTGCGGGCTCGGGGAACGGCCACCGCGGCCGGCCGATCGTGCGTGCGGCTCATGGTATCGACGTTCACCATACAGTCAATGCGCGAGCGTTCTCGCACGAAGCGGGGCCGTCGATGGTGAACATGGGGGGACGACGAACAGACGACCCGAAGGGGGACCGCGGTGTTCCGTCCCCGGCGCCGATGCGAGCGCGGACAGCTCCTGGTCATGGCGGCGCTGCTGCTCATCCCTCTCGCGGCGCTGGCCGGCCTCGGCATCGACCTCGGATACGCCTATCTCAACGCTCGCGACGCCCAGAACGCCGCTGACGCGTCCGTCATGTCCGCGGCCATTCAGCTCATGAACCCCGCGAGCACGACCGACGACGCGACAGCGGCCGCTCGCGCGGCGGCGGCGCGAAACGGCGTCGACGTGACCCGCAATCTGGACTGCTGCAGCTACCGGGACACTAACGGCGACGGCCGGCCGGATCGGGTCACCGCGACGGTCCGGATGGAGCCGCGGCTGTTCCTGCTGGGCATGCTGGGCCTCCACCCGCCGATGGTGACGCGCGAGGCCACGGCCGGCGTCGTACATGCGTCCACGGGACCCCTCTGCCCATGGGGACTCGTAGCCCGGGGCCCGGAGACGAGCCCGTCCGGGACCTACTGGGGCTTCGAGACGGGCAAGGTGTACCTCCTCAAGGTCGACAACGGCCTTCAGGATACGGGCAACTTCCACGGCCTCCGCGTCGGCGGAGGAGGCGTGGACAACTACCGCGAGGTCATCGCCGGGGGCTGCCAACCCGACGATTTCGGCGTGTACTCCGAAGGCGACAGCGTCTACATCGACACGCAGCCGGGGAATCTGGGCCAGGCGACCCGTGACGCGCTCAACTCCCTATTCGCGTACGAGAAGACCGACGGCATCGAAGACAGTCGCGGCTTCGCATACTGCGACGTGGCGTTCACGCCCGACCCCTCGGACCCCACCGTAGGCGTCCCGAACGCCGGACAGCAGTGGGAGCCGCCCCGGCGCGGCTGCGGGCCCGACGCCATCGGAAACGGCCGCATCGTTATCGTCCCCATCATCGACGCCCTGCCCAACGGATCCAGCAGCCCCGCCCGCATCGTGGGGCTTGCGGCGGCGTACATCGCGGGCTGGGACCGGACAGGACCGCCTTCGGACACGCGGGTCTACGCCATCTTCATGGAGCGCGCGTACTTCGACCCGGCGTACTTGAGCGGCGAGAGCGACAACCCACTGGCGCCCCTCCGGCCCCGTGCTCATCGACTAGCGCACCGGACCTCGGGACTCAGACCTGCGCCAGCATCGCGCGGATCTGTTGGTGGTGGTCGGCATCGTGCACGCGCTGAAAGACGGCCCACTGCAGCGCGTCCAGCGCGCCGAAGAAGGGGTGCTCGAACGTCGCCGCTCGGTCGACCTCAGCCGGCAGGCGGTCGAGAACGTCCAGCAGCGCCCGGTGCGCCTCCTCGGCGGCATCGAGGAGCGAAGCGAGGTCGCCCCCCGGCTCGTCGGCCTGCGCGCCGAGGGGAAGCCGTCCGTCGATCCGCTCGCCCCGCGCGAGCCGCTCGACGAGGCGGGCGGTCATGCGCTTCCCGTCGATGACGTGCCGCAGGACGTCCTTGACGCACCACTCGTCTCCCGGCGGCCGGATGGACGCGCGCTCGTCGCTCACGCCATCGAGCGCCTCCACCAGCGCGCGGTGCTGGGCGTCGATGAGCGCGCGGATCTCCTCGCGCGGCTTCGCGGCGTTGTAGGTGAGGTAGCTCACGATGCGGGTTCGCAGCTCGTCCGTGACTTCGGCCATCTCGACCGCTCCTCCGGCTACCCGCCCGGCGCCAGCGCCTCCCGCTCCTCCCGCTTGGGGAAGAAGCGCCGGAAGAGGCGCGGGATGTCTCCTTCGTGCCACGTCACGAGCAGCATGCTCGCCACGAACACCGAGCTGTACGTGCCGGTCACGGTGCCGATGAGCAGGACCAGCAGGAACGGACGGATGGTTTGGCCGGTGATGAGCAGCAGCGCCAGAATGGCGAACACCAGCGTCAGCGAGGTGTTGAACGACCGCCCCACCGTCTGCATCAGGCTGGTGTTGACCGAAATCGGGAACGGCCGTCGCGGGTGCACGCGCACCGTCTCGCGGATGCGGTCGAAGACCACGATGGAGTCGTGGACGCTGAACCCGATGACGGTGAGCAG
>JBBING010000018.1:0-7962 GCA_037444005.1 Chloroflexota bacterium | reverse complement strand
CCGGTGATGAACATCGTGTTGATCTCGGTCCCGAAGAGCTTCCCGAAGAGCGAGAACGCGCCCACGACGAGCAACACGTCGTGCCCGAGGGCGATGATGGCGGCGAGGCCGTACCGCACCGGGTTGGGCACCGACCTGAACGCCCAGCTGATGTACAGCAGGATGGCCACCGCGGCCGCCGCCACCGCGATGGCGGCGTTCCGCCCGATCTCGCGGGACACCGTGCCGGAGACGGTGCTCACGTCGTAGAACTTGTCCTGTTCGCCCGCCGGGGTCACCATGGTGCCCGGCTTGCAGTCCCCGTTCTCGTCCCGCTGACAGAAGCGTTGGATGAGGTCCTCCCGAAGGCGGTCCGCTTCTCCGAGGGGCGCAGCGCCGATGGGCGGCGCCTCCGCCACGCCCTCGAGCGCCTCGGTGCGCACGAGGAAGGAGCCATCGCTGGCCCGCTGCACCCGCGCTTCAGGATGTCCCAGGTCGGACAGCGCCGCCTTGAGCTGCTCGCTGTTCACGTCGACGGTGAACTTCACGCTGAAGGTCGTGCCCGACGTGAACTCAATGCCCGGCTTGAGCCTCGGCGGGATGAGCAGCGAGATCGCGCCCGGGATCAGCACGATGAGGGACGCCAGGTAGAACCAGTTCCGCTTGCCGACGAAGTCGATCATTCCTGCGGTCTCCCTGGCGTCAACGGCGCGGGCCGGACGCTCGGCTGCGCCGGCCCCTGCTCGGGCGGCGGGTCCGCTGTCCACAACGCGAGATTGCGGACCGCCGGCGTGCGCACCGCCACCCGCAGGAAGGTCCGCGTCACGGAAATCGCGGAGATCATGCTCACGATGACGCCGATGGCGAGCGTGATGGCGAAGCCCTTCACCAACGCAGCGTCGAACTGGTCTCCGAACCAGTACAGAATGCCGCAGGTGATGAGCGTCGAGATGTTGCTGTCCCGGATGGACGACCACGCCCGGGAGAAGCCGGCGTCCAGCGCGGAGAGCAGGCTGCGCCCGAGACGCAACTCCTCCCGCATGCGCTCGAAGATCAAGATGTTGGCGTCGACGGCCATCCCAACCGACAGGACGAAGGCGGCGATACCCGCCAGGGTCAACGTGACCGGCCACAGTTTGAAGATGGCCAGCACGATGGACGTGTAGACCACGAGCGCGAGGGACGCCAGCAGGCCGGGCATGCGATAGTACAGCGTCATGAACAGCATGATGAGGAGCAGGGCCACCTCGCCCGCCATCACGCTGTCCCGCACCGTCTGGTCGCCCAGCGTCGCGTCCACTTCGTCCGCCTGCACCACGCGCAGAGGCACCGGGAAAGCGCCCGCGTTCAACAGCGTGCGGAGCTCGCGCGCATCATCCAGCGAGAGGCCGGTGATGGTTCCCTGCGTCGTGATGGTGTCCTGAACGGTCGGCGCGATGATCCGGCCGTCGGCGCCCAGGATGGGCTCCCCGTCCAGGAAGAAGGCCATGGGGTAGCCCGAACGGGCGCCTTCGGGCTTGAGCCGCCCGGTGATCTGTCCGAGAAGGTCGCCGCCGTCATCGTTGAGCTCGAAGTAGAGGATGGGCGCCCCTGTCGTCGGGTGCGCGCCTACGCTCGTCGTCGGCTTCAGATACTTGCCCGTGAGCTCGGTCGTGACCCCGTTGAGCTCGCCCGTCGCCGGCTTCCAGACGATGAGGTCGCGCGGCAACGGCGCCTGCGTCTTGCTCGGGTCGAACTGATCGACGCCGACATACTCGACTTCGGCTGGCTTGGTCTCCTCCGTCGGCTGCGGCTCGGGGGTCGCCGTCGTCTCGGGGGCCGCCGCGCCTTCGGGCGTGGGCGTCGCTGTTGGCGGCGCGGGGCCGAATTCCTCCTCCGGCGTCGGCGAAGGGGTGGGCGAGCCGGCCGCAGGCGTGGGGCTCACGACGACGAGGAAGTTGCCCTGCGCGTCGCGCGCCGGTTCGCAGCTCCCCGGGCGGTATTTCACCTGGCCGCTGCGCACAATCGCGACTTCGCCCGCTTCGTTGGTGACGGGCTCGCACACCTGGAGCAGCGCCGTCCGTCCGATGCGGTTCTGAGCCTCCGTAATCGACAGCCCCGGGACCTGCACTGAGATGCGATCGTTGCCGACGCGCGAGATCTCGGATTCGGCGACGCCGAAGGCGTTGATGCGCCGCTCGATGACTCGCTGCGCCTGATCGAGGGCGTCGCCGACGTCGATATCCGCGCTCGCCAGCGCGGCGGGGTCGGGTTCGAGGACGAGCCGCGTACCGCCCCGGAGATCGAGCCCGAGCGTCATGCCGCGGCGTTTCACGTCGACGAGCGTCAGCCGGCCGTCTTTGATCCAGGGGACCTTGATGTGGATGCCCCGGCCCTCCGGCCACGGGATGGCGTCGGGCAGATAGCGGTCCGGCTCGGACGGCCACACCGCGACGATGGCGAGCCCCGTAATGACGAAGATGACGAGGGAGAGCAGATAATACCGCCAGCGAGACAGGAGGCTCACGCGCCGGCCTCCTTCTCACGGCGGCCCGGAGACGTCGACTCGGCCGCCTGTGGAGCGTCCGCCGACTTGAGCCGGCGGGCCACGGCGGACGTCAGGGCGCGCACCTCGACCCCCGGCGCGAGCGTGAGCACGAGCTCGACCGGCCCCTGATCGGGGACGTGGATCTCTTTCACAGTGGCGATGAGTCCCCCGGCTGTCAGCACTTCGTCGCCGACCCGCAGGTTCCGGATGTCCTGCTGCTGCCGCTTCTGCTCCTGCGTCATCGGCCGGATGACGACCAGGTAGAAGGCGATAATGACGCCGACGACGATGACGAAGCCGAGTTCCGCTGCGTTCATGTTCGATTCGCCTCGCGGGCGGCCAGCCGCCGGACCAGCGTCAACGCTTCCTCGCGTGTGGTGACGTCGCCCGCCTCCTGGGCCTCGTCGACGGCCCGAAGGAAGCGGCCCACGTCAGGACCCGGCCCGATGCCGAGCGCCGCCATGATGTCGTGCCCGGTCACGAGCCGCGGCGGCCGGGCGATCTCCTCATCCTCGAGCCCGGCGCGCAGCACCGAGGCCAGATACGCGATGTGCGCCCGCCAGCCGGCTTCGTCGGCTCGCGGGCCGCGCGCCGCCAGATGGTCCGCCAGGCTGAGCAACAACAGGCCGGGCGCCGCGTCCCCGGTGTCCCGGAAGAAGCGACGGAGCGCTCGACGGGTGGGCGCCTCGCCGGGCGACGCTAATTGTAACGGCCGCAAGTGTTCTTCGACCAGCGTCGCCACCCACGCGGCTTCCCGGTGACTGAAACGCAGGCGCTCCATGATTCGTTGCGCCGTCCGCGCGCCCACCTCGGCGTGCCCGAAGAAGCGGATACGCCCGGTGTCGTCCGGCGCTCGCGTCTCGGGCTTCGCCACGTCGTGCAACAGGCCTGCGAGCTTTAGCAGGGCCCTGCGCGGCCGCCCCGACACCGGCTCCTCGTCGAGATACGCCCGCAGGTCCGCAAAGGCGAACGCCTCCCACCACGCCTCCCACGCCGCGCGAAGTCGCCCCTCCGGCGGCCGAGCCGACGCCAGCGCGTCCAGCGCCTCGACCGTCGCCAACGCGTGCTCGAACACGTCGTAATAGTGCTCGACTGGCTGCGTCACACCGCGGCCCGCGCACACCTCCGGGAGCTCGACGTTGAGAAGGCCCAGGCGGTCCATAAGCCGAAGCCCCGCCGCTGCGCGGTCGGTCGCGAGCAGCCGCACGAGCTCGTCCCGCCGGCGCTCCGGAGCCACCCGCGGAAGGAGCGCCGCCTTCGTCCGCGCGAGCTCTGCCGTGGCCACGTCGACCCGGAAGTCGAGCTCGGCTGAAAGACGGACCAGACGGAGCAGCCGCAGCGGATCGTCGTCGAACGCCGCGGGCGACACCCCTCGCAGGACCCCGAGGCGAGCGTCCCGCACGCCGCCCGCGGGATCGACGACGTCTCCCTGGCCGTCCAGACGGACCGCCACGGCGTCGACCGTGAAGTCCCGGGCTCGCAGGTCGTCGTCGATGGCGCCCCGCAGTGTCGCGAGGTCGATGACGGCCACCGGGCCGTCGTCCAGGACGACGCGCGCCACATGGTGCGCTTCGCTCAGAGGAACGAAGTGGCCGCCGAGGGCATCGGCGAGCGCCCGCGCGGCGGGCAACGCATCCCCAGGCGTCGCGAGGTCGAGATCGCGCACGGGACGCCGCAGGAGCAGGTCGCGCACGGTCCCGCCGACGAGATATGCGCGGGCGAAGCCCGGCTGCCGCGAGATGCGCGCGACGAGCTCGCGCACGTCCGGGGGCAAGCGGTCGAGCAGCGATGCCGCGCGCATGGAGGGCAGAGGGGCCTAGAGGCCCACCTCCACCTCCTCGGCCTCCTCCTCGGCGGGCTCGACGGAGACGAGCTCCTCCATGTCCTCGAGGTAGTCGATGTAGAGCACGCCGTCGAGATGGTCGATTTCGTGTTCGAGCGCCTGCGCCAGCAGGTCGTTCTCGGCCTTGATGCGGACCTCTTTACCGTTCCGGTCGAGGCCCTTCACGGTGACCTTTTCCGAGCGGGGAACGAGCGCCTGGAACCCGGGAATGGAGAGACAGCCCTCCCACACGCGCCTGAGACCCGACTTCTTGACGATCTCCGGGTTGATCAAGGCGAAGGGCTCCTGGTCTGGCATGCCGATGACGCAGACCCGAAGCGATACGCCCACCTGGGGCGCCGCCAGTCCGACGCCACGGGCCGCGTACATGGTCTCGATCATGTCGTCGATCAGCTTCTGGATCGACTCGTCGATGCGCGAGACCTTCTTCGTCTTCTGGCGGAGCACGGGGTCGCTCGTGAAGCCGGCGGACGGCGGCCCCTTGCGCTTCTTCGGATTGATGGTGCGAATCGGCAGGATGGACATCGGCATCTCCCGTTAGCGGCGTCGTTCGGAACGCGAAAGGCTGCGCCCCATTCTATCGTCATCGCCTTCGCGCGGCGAACGAACGGCGGAGCGAGACGCTCACAGGAGGGTCACGGGGTCGACGTCGATGGACCAGTTCTGCGGGAGCGCGAGGTCGCGCACGAGTTCCGCGGGGTCGAGCCCCTTCAGCACGATCTGCCAGCGCCAGCGTCCCCGTACGCGGGCGACATACGCCGGCGCCGGACCCCGGATGTCGATGTCGAGGCCGCGACGATCGCGCTCGTTGCGGAGCAGCCGTTCGACCCGCCGCGCCTCTTCGAAGGCGTACGTCGCCGACGTGTGCTGGAACGTCAGCTTGACCAGTCGCGCGAACGGCGGATACCCCGCGCGCCGCCGGAGCTCGATCTCGTGACGGTAGAACCCCTCGTAGTCGTGGCGCGCTGCGTGTTCGATGGCGGGATGCTCCGGTGTGTATGTCTGGAGAATGACTCGCCCGTCGAGCGCGGCCCGGCCCGCCCGGCCCGCGACCTGCGTCAGCACCTGGAACGCGCGCTCGCTCGCTCGCACATCGGGCAGATGCAGCCCGACGTCGGCGGACACGATACCGACGAGGGTGACTGCCGGGAAATCGAGGCCCTTCGCCAGCATCTGAGTGCCCACCAGCACATCGGCCTCTCCCGCCAGGAACTGCGCGAGGATGCGCTCGTGCGCTCCCCGGCGTCCCGTGACGTCGCGGTCCCATCGCAGCACACGAGCTTCGGGAAACAGGCGGCGCACCTCCTCCTCGACGCGCTCGACGCCCACCCCGAGCATCCGGATGCGCTCACTTTCGCACACGGGACAACGCTCGGGCAGGCGCCGCCTGCGGTTGCAGAGGTGGCAGACGAGCCGGTCGGCCTCCCGGTGATACGTGAGCGCGATGTCGCACGACGAGCACTCGGGCACGTAGCCGCAGTCGCGGCACTGCAAGAACCCGGCGGCTCCCCTGCGGTTCAAAAACAGGATCGCCTGCTCCCCGTGATCGAGGGTGCGCCGGAGCGCGAGCTGCAGGGCGCGGCTGAAAATGCTGCGATTGCCCGTGCGCAGCTCTTCTCTGAGGTCCACCACGGTGATGGGTGGAAGCGCCGCCGTAGTCGAGAGCTCGACACCCCCGTCGGGAGCGGGCGTCGCGCGCACGCGCTCATCGAGCGTGAGGAGGCGGTAGTGTCCCTTCTGCGCCCGGTAATACGAGACGAGATCGGGCGTCGCCGACCCGAGCACGAGCGTCGCCCCCGTGAGGCGGGCGAGCTGCTCGGCGACCTCACGCGCGTGATACCGCGGCGGCGGGTCGTGCTGCTTGTACGTCCATTCGTGCTCTTCGTCCACGATGATGAGCCCCAAGTCGGGTTGGGGCGCGAACAACGCAGACCGCGCGCCGATGACCACGTCGTAGCGCCCGTCGCGAATGCCGTGCCACTGGTCGTACCGCTCGCCTTCCGATAGCCCGCTATGGATCACGGCGACGCGACCAGGGAAGCGCTCGGCGAAGCGGCGGACCGTTTGCGGGGTCAGCGCGATCTCGGGTACGAGCACAATGCCCCGCTTGCCCACCTCGACCGCCGCCTGCAGAGCGCGGAGGTACACCTCCGTCTTTCCGGCGCCGGTGACGCCGTGAAGGAGGAACCGCCGCGGCCTGCCCGGCGCGGGAAAGCGAATCGACTCCTCGATCTCGCGGTACACCACCTCCTGCGCGGGCGTCAGCTCGGGAGGCGGTCGGAGCGGGACCCGCATCTCGACTAGGGGGTCGCGCTCGACCCGCTCTTCCCGCAGGGCGATCAGCCCTTCGCTTTGGAGCGCGGCGAGCCCACGGCGATCGATGCCCGTCGCTTCCCGCAACGCGGCCACCGTCGCTTCTGCCGCTTCCGCGAGGAACCGAAGGGCGCGGGCGCGCCGGCTCGCGCGCGCCCGCGCCTCCGCGCGCTCCAGCGCCTCCTCCCGCGTCGCGGTCAGCGCCGCGATCGTCACCACTTTCGGCCCCACCGCCGGCCGGCCGAGCGCGTAGCGTCGCTCCACGAACCCTCGGCGCTCGAGGAGGCTCAACGGCCCGGCGACGCTGCGCTGCCCTGTCGCCTTCTCCAACCGCTCGGGGCTCGCCTCCCCCAGCTCGAGCAGCGCTTCCATGATCTCGCGCTGCCGCGGCGGGAGGCGCAGCGCGTCCAGCTCTTCGCGCCGGACCAGTGCGCGCACCGTGGTCAGCGGGCGTTGCTCGAATCCGGGGGGAAGGGTCAGCGCGAGGGCGTCGAACAGCGGCGCGAGGTAGTAATCCGCCATCCAGAGGGCCAGCTCGACGCGCTCCGGAGATACCACCGGTCCATCCCCGATGACGCCCGCGATCTCTCGCACTTCGGGGTAGCCCGGCGCGTCGGTGATGCGCACGACGACGCCCTGGAGCGTCCGCCGGCCGAAGGGCACGTAGACCCCGAACCCGACGTCGACACCCATGCGCGGAGGGACGGCGTACGAGAACGCCTGGCGATGCGGCAGGCCGGAGTTGACCGCCACGTCGGCGAAGCGGGGCGCGTCTTCCACACGGGCAGTCTAGTGCGCGGGCCGCGACGACCGCAGCCGCCGCTGGCACAGCGAGGCCGGAGGATGGAAGCTACTTCTGCTGGCGTCCGCGTTCCTTGATGCGCGCCGCCTTGCCCGTCCGCCCGCGGAGGTAGTACAGGCGCGCCCGCCGGACCTTCCCCTGCCGGACGAGCTCGATCTTCTCGATTCGCGCCGAGTGCAACAGGAACGTGCGCTCCACGCCGACCCCGTTGCTGACACGCCGGACGGTGAACGTCGGCGTCGGGCCGCTGCGGCGCCGGAGCACGACACCCTCGAACGCCTGCACACGCTCGCGGTCGCCCTCGACGACCTTCACGTGCACGCGCACGGTGTCGCCGGGCTGGAAGTCGGCGATGCGCTCGTTGGGCGTAACGGGGACGTACTGGCTGAGGTCGACGCTCATGACGCGGGCATGGTATCGGACGCTCCGGCGTGCGGCAAGAAGTGTACGGGTCCAGTACATGCCGTACACCTACCTCCTTTCTGGAGCATGGGTGGC
>JBBING010000017.1:0-35079 GCA_037444005.1 Chloroflexota bacterium | reverse complement strand
CCTACCCCGCCTCATCTCTAGTGTGGTGTACGGGATCTATCTGGACCAGCTCAGTCGGACGGCTCTGAATCTCGCGGGCCGAACGGGTATACTCGCGGCCGGCGGGCTTCGCCTGGAGGGAGACCTGTGGTCGAAACCGGCGTCAGCTACTTCAACGAGCGGTCGCTCCGCCACGTCCGCGAAGACCTGCGCGATATGGTGGAGCACGGCTGCACCTACGTCGTGCACTGCCTCACGGAGAGCGACCTCCTGTGGGCGCGCGACACGATGCGGGAGGTGGTCGAAGCGACGCACGAGGCCGGGCTGGAAGCGTGGCTCGACCCCTGGGCCGTGATGGGCATCTTCGGGGGCGAGAGCCTGTCGCGCTTCCTCGTCGAGCACCCGGAGACGTGGCAGGTGGACACGGCGGGGCGGCGCTACCCAGCGGCGTGTCCGAACCACCCCGAGACGCGACGGTACATGCGGGAGTGGGTGCGAGCCTGCGCCGAGATCGGCGGCGACGTCGTGTTTTGGGACGAGCCGCACTTCGCGGGCGCGTCGATCGAGACCCTGAGAGCCGGGGGCTACGCCTGCTACTGCGACTGGTGTCAGCAGAAGTTCCGCCGCTCCGCCCGCAGGCCTATGCCTCCCGTCATAAACGACGAGGTGCGCCGGTTCCGGGAGCTGTTTCTTCTCGAATTCCTCACCGAGATGTGCGGCGAGGCCAGGCGCCTCGGCCTGCGCAACGCGCTGTGCCTCATCCCGACCCACTTCGAGGGCGTCGGGCTTGACGACTACGCGGCGCGTGTGAAGGCGTGGTGGGAGCGGCAGGGCGTGACCCGCGAGCGGCCCTGGCTTGAGTTCGGCATCGCCGATTGGGACGCCGCCGCGTCCATCGCGGGGCTCGATATCTTCGGGTGCGACCCGTACTGGTTCGCCGCGAAAGCTGACCCCGAGCCGTTCGCGCGAGCGTTCACCCGGCGCGCCGTAGCCGCGGCCCGCGCTCGCGGGCTCGGCAGCCAGATCTGGGTGCAGGCGTTCTCCGTGCCCGAGGGGCGGGAAGAGGAGCTGGCGATGGGGGTGCGCGTCGCGGTGGAAGAGGGCGCCACCCATGTGGCCGCCTGGAGCTATCGCGGCACGGAGAGCATGTCGGCCATTCGCTGCGCCCGGCCCGAGGTGGTGTGGGAGACGCTCGGACGGGCGTTCCGGGAGGCGCGCGGTCTGGCGTAGCGTCCGGTTACCGCTCGGCGGCCGCCCGCGCCGCCGCGCTGGTGGGGAGGTACCTGCCCGCCGCAGGGAACAGGCTCCGCACCGACTTCAGGATGATGGACGTCTCCACCTTCGTGATCCCGGGGATCGAGGCCAGCGTGCCGGTGAGGAAATCGGTGAGCGCGTCGGTTCCGGGGAAGAATCCGAGGCAGATGAGGTCGGCCGTCCCGGTGGTGTAACCCACGTACACCACGTTGTCGACCGCGGCGATCCGCTCGGCGACCTCGGCGAGGCGGGGCAGCTCGCACGAGACGGCGATGACGGCGGTCGTCGTGAGGCCGAGCTTCTGCGGGTTGGCGACGCCGACGATGCGGAGCAGGTCCTCGCGGATCATGCGCTCGATGCGGTTGCGGACGGTTCCCTCGGAGACGCCGACCCGCTCGGCGATCTCGCGGTTGGTGATCCGGCCGTTTTCTTCGAGAATGCGCAGGATCTGCAGGTCTGTCCCGTCTGGCATCGAAGCAGCCTCGCTCTCCGCTACGAATTTCGCATCGATGGTGGCCGTCACGGTACCCACGACGGGGGCGCGGTGTCAAGGAGAGGGGCGGGTGGGACAAGCGGGGCCGTCGACGGTACACTCATGGCCGATATGGGAACGGGGCGAGGCCGGGCGGCGGGGCGCGACGTCGTGAAGGGAAGCCTGCTGTTCCGGCGCGTGTCTCGCCGGGGGTTTCTGGCCGGAGCCGCCGTCGCCGGCGGGGTCGCCGCGTGGCGCTGTGGCGGCGACGAACAGAAGCCGCCGCCGGACATTCCGGTGTACCGGTCGGCGGCCACCGCCGGACCCGAGGAGCCCCGTCGCGGGGGCATCCTCATCACGGGGACGACGGTGCCGCCGACGTTCGGCGTCGATCCCCATATCGAGGTGGCGACGGGGCTGTCGATCTTCCCCCGGCTGTACGGCTACCCGCTGCACAACGACTTCCGCACCGACACCATCGTTTTGGATCACGCCGAAAGCGTCGAGCAGCCCGACGAGCTGACCTACATCATCAAGCTGCGGCCGGGTATCCGCTTCCACGACCTAGCGCCAATCCACGGGCGCGAGGTCGACGCCGAGGACGCGGCGTTCTCCCACTACCGCTACCGGGACAATCCCCTGGTCACGAGCAAGACCTGGCACGCCACGGTCATGGACTCCATAACGGCGACGGACCGATACACGATGGTGGTGAAGACGAAGTTCCCGTACGCCTACACGTACGACGCGCTCGGCGGCATCAGCTCCGGCGTGATCATTCCGAAGGAGCTGCTCTCGGAGAACCTCACGGCGAAGGGGGTCGGGAGCGGTCCGTTCCAGCTCCGACATCTCGACAACAACCGGCAGATCGACATCGTGCGGTTTCCCGGCTACTTCCAGCCGGACATTCCGTACCTGGACGGCATGTCCTGGAGGATCTTCAACACCGACGACGAGCGGTTGCGCGCGTTTCGCGAGCGCGCCATCCACATGATGAGCAATCGCGACAAGGTGGAGGCGGCGCGGGTGTTGCAGGAGTTCGGCGACCAGGTCGAGGCGTACGGCACGCCCAGCCTCTCGTACGTGTCCCTGGGTATGCGGGTCGACCAGGCACCGTTCAACGACGAGCGCGTCCGTCAGGCCATCGACTTCGGTTTGAACCGCGAGCGGCTCATCGATGAGCTGACCTTCGGGGACGGCAGGACCCTTGGTCCCGTGAATCCGCATCTGGCCGATGGCTTCTGGTCGCTTCCCGAGAGCGAGCTGGATGCGGCGTACCGGTGGGGGCAAGACCCCGCGGTGCGGCTCGTCGACGCTCGCCGGCTCATCGAGCGCGCCGGCGCCGCCGGAGCCAAGATCGTGGTGCAGTCATCGAACCTGCCGCCCGTCGTCGACATCGCCAGCCGGGTGGTCGCTCAGCTCAACGATCTCGGGTTCAAGGCCGAGCATCAGGCGCTCGAGCTCTTCCAGTGGTTCATCAACCTCCGCACGGGCAACTTCCATGCCACGCTCATCACCCACACGCCGTACGAATCGCCCGACATCCCCACACGCTTCTACCACAGCGCCGGCGTCAGTGGCATCGGCAACTGGTTCGGCTTCAAGGACGACATCATCGACTGGCTCGTGACGCTGAGCTGGGGGGAATTCGACCGCGAGGCGCGGCGGGCCACGCTGCTCGACGCCCAGCGCACGATGCTGGCGCGGCACGGGCCGCTGATTCAGCTCTACACCGGCGTCGCTTACTCCAGCGCGTGGCGGTTCGTGCGCGGCCGCGAGCCCGGGCTGCCCGGGTCCCTCGCCCAGTACAACTATCGCCAATGGCTGGCCGAGGTCTGACGTCGGCGCTCAGGCGCGCTGCGCGCCGTCACTGTCGGCGCTCCGCCGCGGTCGCTTTTTCGGGGCGTAAGGCGCCAGCTCGCCTGCGGTCCAGGGGTTGGGTCCGACCACGCGCGCCGGCACGCCGACGACGGTGGTGTCCGGCGGGACGTCGTCGATTACGACGGCGTTGGCGCCGATACGGACGTTGTCGCCGACCGTGATAGGTCCGAGCACCTTGGCGCCCGTCCCGATGTAGACGTTGTTCCCGATGGTGGGGCCGTAGGGGGAGAAGCCGATGCGGGCGCTGTTGCTGAGCCCGATGGTGACGAAGGGGCTGATCTGCACATCACGCCCCAGCGTGCACTTCCCGTCGATGACGACGTTGCCGTGCGCGATGATGAGGCCCGGCCCCGCCTCGACGTTGTGACCGATGAACACGTGCCAGAACGCCCGGGAAAGCACGTCGCACAGCCATCCGAGCGGATAGAGCTTGCGCTCCCGGAACCAGCGTTTCAGGCGGAACAGAGCGACCGCCGGCCAGGCGCCGTCGAAGACGATGGCGGCGGCGCGCTCGGCCCGCGCCTGCAGGTGATCTCGGAGCGGACGGTCGGGGACGACTTTGAAGGCGGCGTCGACGTAAGCGTCGTAATCGTCGCGAATCTGTTTCAGCACCATGCGCTGGGGGCTCATGGCGGCGGATCTTCGGGGCGCCGCCACACCGAGACCATCATATCGGCGAGCGACGGTAACCGATAGGCGACGGCGTCGAGGGCTGACCAGACGGCGCGCGCCACGTCGAGAGGGAGCCGGTCGAGCAGCGGCCCCCAGCGGCTGAACAGCCAGAGCAGCGAGATGCCGAAGCAGCGCTCGAGTTCGAGCGCGCCGCTCCCCAGGCTGCGGACGTAGGCGTAGGTCCCCTTGACGTTGTGGTCCTCGGGGGGCTCCCAGTAAGGACGCCCGGGAGGAAGCGGGCGGCCCAGCGCGCGCTTGACACGGGCCAGCCCGCGCCCCAGCCGGCACGAGAGGCTCTCGTAGTTGGCGAGGGCGATGATGACGCGGCCGCCCGGGCGGAGCACGCGCGCGGCCTCGCGCATGAAGGACGGAGCGTCGGCGAAGTGGTCCAGCGCCCCCTGGCACACCACGCGGTCGAACTGCCGGTCGGCGAAGGGCAGCGCCTCGGCGATGCCCCGCACGTAGATGACGCCGCTTCCGTCGTACAGATAGCGGCCCAGGCCGATCATGCGGTCCGACGCCTCCAGGCCCCACGTCTCCGGCCCTGCGGACGCGATGCGCGCGGCCTGCCTGCCGAGCCCGCACGCCACGTCCAGGACGCGGCCGGTCCGGCGTACGGTGGCGAGCTCGACGACGGCGTCCTCGATCCGCTGGTGGAAGAAGACGCTGTCGCGGTGTTCGCCCGCGTGGAACTCTTCCACGGAGTAGTCGAGGTCGACCGTCGGAGGGCGCGCGGGCTGCATGGCGCGGGGATGTCCTACTTCTCGACCGCGAGGACGACGCTCATCTCTTCAAAGCCGCCGAACAGTCCCGCGAACCAGCGTTCGGCGCGGTACTGCATGCCCCGGTTGCGGTTCGCGAAGCGTTCGATGAACCGCGCGATGGGCCCTCTGGCGAGCGCGAGCCCGGAGGGGTCGCCCCGCGCTCCCGTGACGCGCAGTTCGGCCTGCTCGACGCGGAAGGTCGCCCGCGTGGGGCAGTGGGGATCCTTGAAGCGCCGGTCGAAGTAGTTGAACGTCTCGAGCGTGAACCGGTGGGGATGTCGCGGGTCACGAGTCGCCGCCCACGAAGACGAGGCGTGGGGCAGCCGCAGGTGGATCAGCGCGCCGGGCAGGCAGATGCGCCACAGCTCTTCGAGCGTGCCGACGAAGTCGTCGACATGGGCGAGTCCGTCGTCGAGAAACACCTCATCGACGCTATCCGAACGGAACGGAAGCCTGGGTCCCAGCGCCGCCCGCACGTCCAGGCCGGGGCGGTCGCGCTGTCCCACCTGGATCGCGCGGATGCCCGACGTCAGACCACCGAAGTCGAGCCGTACCATCTTCATCCTGACGCCGCCTTCGACTGCTGCTCCTGCCGGAGCCGTTCGAGTTCGGCCTCGCTCAGGGCGAGGAGCCGCTCGACGCGCTCGAGGTAGTTGTGGACGACCCGCTGCGGATGGCCATGGTCGGTGATGCGGCCGCCTTCGAGCAAGATGGCCCGGTCGCAGAACTCGGGCACCTTCATGAGGTCGTGGGTGACGAGGACGAGCGTCACCCCCTGCTTCCGAAGCTCGCCGATGTGGTTCAGGCACTTGTGCTGGAACTCGGCGTCCCCGACCGCCAGGACCTCGTCGATGAGCAGAATCTCAGGTTTGACGTGAACGGCCACGGCGAACCCGAGCCGGAAGTACATGCCCGAGGAGTACGTTCGCATGGGCTGGTCGATGAAGTCGCCCAGCTCGGAGAACTCGATGATGTCGGGGAGGACTTCCCGCGCTTCCTTCAGCGTCAGACCGAGAAGCACCGCGTTCAGAATGGCGTTCTCACGGCCGGTGATCCGCGGGTGAAAGCCCGACCCCAGTTCGAGCAGCGCCGAGACGCGCCCGTTGGTGATGACCCGGCCGCGGGTCGGGGGCGTGATGCCCGCCATGATGCGCAGCATCGTGCTCTTCCCGGAGCCGTTGGGGCCGATGATGCCGAAGCTTTCGCCGCGCTCGATGGTGAGATCGATGCCGTCGAGAGCGGTGAAGGGACGGCGGGCCCGGGACAGAAAGCGGGGCAGGTGCAACATGGCCGTCTTGAGGTCGGTGGCCTCCCGCTGGAGCGAGAGCGAGTACTGCTTCACCACGCCTTCGAGCACGATCGCAGGCGCGCCGGAGGAACTAGAGGGCATCGGCGAAGCTCCCCTGCGTGCGCTGGAATGTGAACGCGCCGATCGCGATGGCGGCCGCCGAGAACACGAGCGCGGGCCACAGCTCACCGGCGGGCATCGTGTTGTGCATGAAGAGCTGGCGCCACCCCTCGATCACGGGGGTCATGGGGTTGAGGCGCAGATAGAGCTCCCATCGGTCGGGCACGATGGCGAGCGGATAGATGACGGGCGTGACATAAAACCAGAGCTGAAGCACCACCTCGATGAGGTGCTCCAGGTCGCGGAAGAACACATCGAGCGACGCGATGAACAGCGCCACGCCCATCATGAGCACCAGCTGCACGAATCCCAGCACCGGGACGCCGATGAGCCAGACGGGCGACGGCCGCTCGCCGCTGATGACCACCGCGAGGGCGACGATGGGCAGCGAGAGGGCGAACTGGACGCCGTTATTGGTGATGGTCGAGAGCGGCAGGACCGCGCGCGGAAACCGCACCTTCTTGATCAGCGCGCCGTTGGAGGCGAAGGCGGGCGTCGCGATCAGCAGCGACGTCTGGAACCACGTCCAGGGGAAGATGGCCGTGAGCAACACGAGGTGGTAGTCCTCGACGTCGATCCGGACGATCTGCTTGAGGGCGACGAACAGCACGGCCGCGAGCAACAGGGGTTTGAACAGCGACCAGATAAAGCCCAGGGCGGTGTCCTGGTAGCGCAGTTTGAGCTCGCGGCGGGTCAGAAGGAACAGGAGCTCCCAGGCTCGCTGAAGGTCTCGGAACGCGATCGCAGGGCCCCCTTTGCGGGCGGTCGATTCGGCGCCAAGGTACATCGGCCCGCGAACGAGATCAACTCGAAGGCCGGTCCGCGACGGGACCGGCCTTCACGGGGGCGCCAGGCCGGGATACGTCAGTCGAGAAACATGCGCATGCGGGGGGAGATCCGATCCTTGCGCTCTCCGAGGCCCGCCACTTCGAGCCGGTGGACGTACTCCTGGACCTGACGTCTGCGCACCGCCAGCAGCATCCGGATGCCCTCGTCGATCTTCTTCAGCCCGCCGCCGAGCAGGATGGCGAGCGACTCCATCGAGGCCGGATTCACAGAGACGCCTGTGGCGGCGAAGATGCCCTCGCCGATGTCCAGATAGGAATGCAGCTCCTCCCGCCGCCAGGGCTCGGTCTCGAGGATGTACTTCATGTGCATGACGCCGAAGGCCACGTGGCGGGATTCGTCCTGCGCGGCGAGTCGGAAAATGCGCTTCTCCGCTTCGTTCGTGGAGATGAGCTCGCCCGAGCGGAACAGGCTCTGGATGAATCCCTCCCCCACGAGATGCATGATGGCGGACATCTCGGAGAAGTCCTGCGAGTCGATGATGGCCCGCAGTCCTGTGCCCGGACCGGCGCTCAACAGGCCGCCGCCGTTGGCGAGCGCCCGCTTGCGGAACACGTCGAGATGACGCGCCTCGTCCATGATCTGCGAGGCGAGGAAGAGCTTCACTTCGTAGTGGTCGTTCGACACCCTGGGCAGCCACTTCCCCGGGGTATCCCCGGCGATGAACTCCACCTCCGTGAGGAAGGTGCAGAGCTGGCACATGGCCAGCTCGAGTTCGTCGGGCAGAGGCTCCAGCGTCTCCCACGGGATGTCCGTCGCCGACGACCACTGGCGCTGCACGGCCTCCTCGTACAGGAGCGTCGCGTTATCGGACCAGACGGAGCCCCGGTCGTGGACGCGCCAGCCGGTGCGGGGCGTGCCGTCGCGGCGAGCCGCGCCCCGCTGGAGCATCGTCTCGTTGTGCGAGTACTCGGGGATCTCGCCGTACGAGCCGATGTTGATGTCGTCCAGCGTGAGCCCTCGGCGGCTCGGGCGGGCGCGGATGCCCCACTCGGTGCCCGGATCGAGCCAGCTCAGGTCGAGCTCCGGCGGCTCCGGCTCCGTCCGTAGCATCTCCAGGGTGTCTGCATCGACGGCCATGGGAGCGCTCCTTTCTGACTTAGCGATCGCTAAGGTACGGCTGGGGCCTGATGCGTGACGAGAGGCAGATGCATCAAAGACGCCCGAGCTGGCCGGAATCCGCTGCGGCGTGCGGCCGCCTCCTGATGCATGAACCCCAAGGCGATGAGGGGGATGGCGGTCGAATCTTCGTTCTAGTCTCGCGTTGACGGTCGCGGGGTGAAGGCGTATTCTAGAAATTGCTAAGAACGGGAGGCGGATCGCTGACCACGACGGCTGAGCCTACGCCCGGCCGGGCGCGCAAGCTCCGGCGCGGGCCGCTGACACGAAAGCAGATTCTCGACGCATCACTGCGGCTCTTTTCGGACAAGGGCTTCGCGCGCACGAGCGTGCGCGACATCGCGCAGGCCGCAGGCATTACCGACGCTGCCATCTACTACCACTTCTCATCGAAACGCGAGCTGTTCGAGGCGTTACTCGAGGAGCGCGGCTTCACGCCGGCGCTGAGCGAGCTTGAGCGGGCGAACGTCCAGGCGCCGGCGGGCGAAGTCATTCACCGCATCTGCCAGGGCGCCCTCCACATCATGTACCGCAACCGCGACGTCATGAAGGTCCTGCTCATGGAGGCGATGGGCGAAGACCCCATCGCCGCCGAGGAGTACCGGATGCTGGCCGACCGGTGGCAGCGGGCCCAGGCGCGCATTCTCGATATCCTCGTCGAGCGGGGCGAGCTCCGCGCCATCGATTCCGCCCAGGTGTCGCAAGACCTGATGCTCCTGACCGTCGCGTGTTTCACCGACTATCTCATGTCACTGCCGTCGCGCCGCGCCAGGGGCGCGGACGGACCTCCGGAGGAGCTGGTCGAGCGGGTCCGTCAAGCGACGAGCACCATCCTGCGCGGCATCCTGACCTGAGTCTCCCCATGACCGCGAGCCCTCTCCTCCGTCGTCCTGCCGGAAAAGCGGGCGCGGTGCGCTTTGCGAACGAGAGCGAGGAGGAGTTCGCGCGGCTCCTGGACTTCTACGGCCTGGAATGGGAGTACGAACCACGGTCGTTCCCGCTCCGCTATGAGGGCGACCGGCTGGTGGAAGCCTTCACTCCAGACTTCTATCTGCCGGCGCTCGACCTGTACATCGAGCTCACCACCCTCAAGCAAGGTCTCGTGACGGAAAAGCACCGGAAGCTGCGCCAGTTCCGGGAGCTCTACCCCGATGTGCAGATCAAGCTGCTGTACCGCAAGGATTACCTCCGGCTGCTGGCGAAGTACGGCTTCGGTCCTCTCTCGGAAACGGAGGCGATGGCGATCCAGGACGTGCTCATCTCGCAGTCGGAGCTCGAGCGCCGGGTCGAGGAGCTGGGCGCACAGATCTCGCGTGACTATGCGGGCAGGGAGCCGGTCTTCGTCGGCGTGCTCAAGGGCGTCACGTGCTTCATGGCCGACCTCATGCGTCACGTGTCGCTGCCCGTGGTCATCGATTTCATGGCCATCTCGTCCTACGAGGGTGACCGCGCCGGCGCCGTGCGGATTGTCAAGGACCTGGACCTGAGCATCGAAGGTCGCGACGTGCTGGTGGTCGAGGACATCGTCGACACCGGCATGACGTTGAACACGCTCCTGCGATACCTGGAGGCCCGCAACCCGAAGAGTCTCAAGGTGTGCGCCCTCCTCGATAAGCGGGTGCGGCGGCTGGTGGATGTGCCGCTGGACTACGTCGGGTTCGAGGTGCCGGACGAGTTCCTGGTGGGGTACGGGCTCGATTTCGGACAGAAGTTCCGCAACTTGCCGTTCGTGGCGACGTTGAGCGTGGAGGCGCTGGAAGCGCAGCGCTGACGCCGCTCAGGCACAGAAAAACGCCCCGAGTAACCTGCTTCCAACCTCTCGGCTTCGTCCTCCTCCGGCCTTCCTTCTTCGGGTCGCGGTTTGGGGCCGCTTCCCTACTCCGTTCGACCGGATTCGTCCACCGAGCGTCGGCTCTCAGCTACTCGGAGCATCCTTATACTAGCACGGCCGCTACGCCTGTCAAGACGGCGGCGGGCCGAATTTTCATCGAAAGTGTGAAGGTACCTGACGCTCGTTATCGACGAGCGTCTATCTCCCGTTACGTCCACCCCGCGCTTCACGCTCCCTCGCGGATGAGCCAGTCGAGCACCGCCGACAGCTCTTCCTCGTCGAACACCGACTCGAACCGCCCCGCGACGCGCCCGTTCCGGGCGATGACGAACGTCCACGGCTCGGTGAGCAGGCCCCATTCGAGCACGGCCGGAGCGAACACGCGGCCTTCGAAGTCTTTCCACACTTCAATGTGGATGAATTCGAACCGGTCGGCGTATCGCGGCTGCACCTTCACGAGCAGGTCGAGGACGGAGGACGACACGGAGGTGCCGTCGTGGGCGGGGCTCCCGAAGTTGAGGACGACGGGCCGGCCGGCCGCCAGCGCCGCCGCGACGCTCGACACGTGAAACGGGCACGGTGGCACCCGCGAGCACAGCCGCGTGGCGTCTACACCGTCTCCTACGGTCGCGTTCCGGGACAGCACGGCGGGCATGCCGAGCCGCGGCGTCCGGCTCTTCTCGATGACGGTGAGGTGATAGCGGGCGCTTCTGGTCTCTTGCGCCGACGTCGCAGTGACATCCACAGCCCAGTCGCCCGGCGCGTCGAACTCGGGCTCCGTGACGAAGAAGATGATCTCCCCTTTAGGGGCGCCGTCGAACGCGACGTGGGGCAGGCTGCGGATGGTGGGCGCGAGTGTCTGCGTGACGGCGTCGACGCGGCGGAAGTCGGCCCGGGTGATGACGTCGCGGACGAGCGAGCCGTCGGGATTCAACAGCACGAAGACGAAACGGTTGGGCCCAACGGTGAGGTCCTGCGTCAGCGCGGACACGCGGAGCGGCGGACCGGGCGGCGGGCCGGTGGGCGTCGGCGTCGGCGAGACGCCGGGCGAGGCCGTGGCGGCGCGCTCGCTCCGGCAGGACGCGAGCAGCGGCGCCAGCAGGCCAGCCGACGCAGCGGCGAGGACCGTGCGCCGTGACACGGGCCGGCCGAGCAATCGTTGGACGGTGACGTCGCGCTTGCCCATGGTGCGGCCCGCTCAACGGACCGCTTCACCCTACTGCACGCAGACGCGTGAGGCAACGCGACGCAGCGTCCGGTGGGCGACTCGAGAGGGGCTATGCGGCGGCCGGCGCCGACCCCGAGAGGGCGAGCGAGACCCTGCCCAAAGCGGCGGCGACGTCGCGGCGCGCCCGCAGGCGGCGGTACAGGCTCGAACGCTGGTACAGCGCCAGGCTCCAGCGGTCCAGCAGGCGTTGCAGCGCCGCGCGGGCGTGGGGCGGCTCGCCATCGTCGTCGATGAGGTAAAGGGCGCGCGGCGCCTTCTCGATCTCGCCGTCGGCGAGCGCGCTCGCCAGCCCCTCGACCAGGATCTGGCGCGCACGTTCGTCGGGCCGGGCGTGGGAGGGCAAGGGGCCCGCGTACTCGAAGCGAGCGTCGATGAACCCGGCGGGCTGATCCAGGAGCAGCCGCGCCACGATGCGGGCGTAAGTGTCACATCGCCGCTCGTCGGACAGGCCGGCCGCGACCAGCGCCTCGGTACCCCGGTGCGAGGCGATGATGACGGCGACCAGTCCAGTCATGGCGAGCGATTCGTCGCACCGCACGCCGCACTCCTCGAGGAGCCGCCGGAAGCGCTCCGCACGGTCGGCGGCGGTGCCTGAGAAGGGCAGCGTCCGCAGTCTGCGGCTGAGGGTGAGGGCGAGCTCGTCTCGGGTTCCCGTCACGACGACGCCTCCTGCGGGGGCTCCTCCGGGTCGAGGCCGAGGATGTGCCACAGCAGCCGCTTCCGCAGCACGATCTGGTCCGGCTCGGAGAGGCTCCGGTAGTGCCGGAGCAGGTCGTCGAACCGGGCGAGGTCCTCCTGCGACCACGGCAAGTGGTACCCGGTGAGCTCGAGAAGCTCTTGCAAGTCGCGAGAGCTGAGCGCGTTGCAGCAGAGCGCCCAGCCAGCGAGGCGCTCGAGGCTCAGCGGCGCCTGGCCGAGCCCCTGCTCGTATCTCGAGATCATGCTCTGGCTCACGCGGAACCCCAGATCCTCGAGATCCCACGCGAGGCGGGCCTGGCTATAGCCCTCCTTGCGCAGCGCGCGCAGGCGCTTGGCTACGGCCTGCCGAATCGCATCCCAGCGGGCGACCTGAACCTCGTCTCTCATGGCGTCACTCCTCCGCCTGTCCGCCATCGTACATGCGCCGCGCCGGCTGTCAATGCGCGCCCTGGATGACCGCGGTCGACCCCCAGAACCAGAGGCCGTATAGTGACCGTGTTCCATCGGCGGGCCTCCGGGAGTGATCGTGGGTTCCTACTGGCAGCGATTCGGTCGCGTCCGGATGAACCGGCGCCGGTTCCTGCTCGCGAGCGCGATGGGCGCGGCCGTGGGGTTCGCCGCGTGCCGCGACGAGAATCCCATTCCGCCGTTGGACATCACGCCGGGCGCCACCGCGTCGCCTCGCGCACGGGTCGCCGAAGGCTCCCGGGGCGGGATGTACCGCGCCTTCAACTTCGACGCCCTGGCGCTGGACACCTTCGACCCGCACCAGACCCAGTTCGGGCCTCTCTACAACATGCACTCCGCCGTCTTCAGCAAGGTGCTGAAGTACGACGACGAGGTGCAGCAGATCATGAGCCCGGACCTCGCCGACGGCATGCCGGAGCAGGTCGACGAACTCACCTACGTCATCAGGCTGCGGCGCACGGCCCGGTTCCACGACATGCCTCGCATCCGGCGGCTGTTCCCGTCAGTCGCCGGGCGCCCCGTCACGGCCGACGACGTGAAGTACAGCATCGAGCGGCAGATCGACCCGGCGTCGCCGCAGCGAGCCCGGTACTACCGCGCGGGTCAGTGGTCCGTGGTGGAGCGAATCGAGGTCGAGGACCCGCACACCCTGCGCATCGTGACGAAGACGCCTGTCGCCCCGTTCCTGCACTTCCTGGCCGACCGCAACGCCTTCGTCATCCCCCGCGAGCTGGTCGATGAGGACGACGAGCTGAACGCGCCGGAGCGCATGGTCGGCTCGGGGCCGTTTATGCTGGACGAATTCAAGCCTGTGGAACTGGTGCGGGTCGTGCGCAACCCCGAGTGGTTCGCCGCCGACGACCTCAGGGACACGGTGGGCGCGGGCCGTCCCTTCCTCGACGGGTACGAGTCGCTGTGGGATCCGCAGAGCGACAGCACGATGGAGGCGGCCTTCCTCAGCCGCCAGGTGGACATCGCCTCGTTTCTCGATCAGTCCAACATCGAGCGTCTGCGGCGGGAGCGGCCAGAGCTCGTGCCGCTGGAATGGGGGATCGCGGGCTACGTCAACACGCGGTTGCTCGTGGACCGCCCACCCTTCGACGACGAGCGGGTGCGGCGGGCCCTGCACCTCGCCGTCGACCGCAAGCGGCTCGCGGAGCAGATCTTCAAGGGCCCGCCGGGGAAGCGCGGATTCCAGCTCAGCGGCCCCGTCGCCTGGCCCATGGTCCGCTGGGCGATTCCTCAGGAGGACCTGGAGAAGAAGCCTGGGTACCGAAGCGACCCCGAAGGCCGGGCGGAGGACCTGGCCGAGGCGCGGAAGCTCTGGGAGGCGGCCCGATCCGACGGCCGGGCGCCCGAAGTCATCGAAGCGTTGTTCGCGGGCGAGCCGCGGTTCATCCCCGAGGTGGCGCTTCCGGAGATGCAGCGGATGCTCATGGAGGCGCTCGGGGTCAGGCTCCAGGCGGACGTGGACGACACCGGGTACACCCGGCTCTTCCAGTGCCTCTCGCGGAACCAGGCGGGCGACTCCGAGGGGACGTGCGCCTTCACCTGGGGGTTCGACAACGGCTGGATCGACCTCGACGACTGGGTCTATCCGTTCTTCCACTCGCAGGGCACCAAGAACAGCTTCGGGCTGCGGGACGATCAGCTCGACGCCATGCTCGAAGCCCAGCGCCGGGAGTTCGATTTCGACCGGCGGCGCGAGCTGGGCCTCAATATCCAGCATTTCCTGCTGGACCGCGTCAACGCCCGGCTCGAGTACGCGAGTCCCGTGGCCCGCGCCTTACACTGGCCCTACGTGAAGAACGCCTTCACCTCGACCTGGCTGGGCGACAACTTTCGGTTCGCCGACGTGTGGCTCGACCGGTCCGACCCGTCGATCCAGGGCCGGCCGTAGGGCCTGCGCTAGAACCCCAGGATGCGCAACACGGCGTCGACGTCGGAGCAGTCGGGCACGGCGGCGTCGGCGCCGGCCGCGCGGAGCTCGGCGACGGAGGACTTGCCCGTCGCGACGCCGAGTGCGAACGCCCCGTTGGCCTTGGCCGCGGCGATATCGTGCGGCGTGTCGCCGACGACGTAGACGTCGGCGTCCCCGTCGGGCTGGAGGCGCCGGATGGCGATGCGCACGAGCTCGGCGCGATCCTCGGCGTCGTCGCCGAAGCCTCCGTCCCGGAATAGCGCGTCGACGCCGAAGTGGCGCAGCTTGAGCAGTCCGCTCTCCCGGAAGTTCCCGGTTTCGAGCCCGACGGCGGCGCCGCGCTCGCGAAGCCGCTCGGCGAGCTCGCGAATGCCCGGATAGACCCCTCCGCCCGTGGCGCTGCGCAACGTGAACGGCAGGCGAGCGAAGTACGCCTCCTTGAAGCGGCGGAGCTCCTCCTCGAAGTGACCGTCGAGCAGGCCGTGGGCGCGGAGCGCGTCGCGGAAAATGGCGGTATCGGTGCGTCCGGAGAACTCGACGCCGCGGAAGCCGTCCTCGATGCCGTAGAGGTCGCGGAAGGCGAGGGCCATGGCGCGCGACCCCGCGCCTCCGGTCCAGAGGATGGTGTTGTCGATGTCGAACAGGACGACCGTAGGCTTCACGCCTCAGTATAGGAGGCGCGCGGCGTTACGGGCGATGGCCGGCGTCACTTCTCGATGGGGAACCCGGCCTTGATCCAGGCCTCGGTCCCGCCTTCGACGTTGAAGAGCCGGTCTTCGGGGATACCGGCGGCCGCCGCCATCTCGCACGCCAGAGCGCTGCGCTGCCCGACCTGGCAGATGAAGACGATCTTGCCTTCCTTGGGCAGCTCCTCCCGCCGCGCAAACACCGACATCACCGGGATGAGCTTGGCCCCGGGCGCATGGCCGCTCGCGTACTCGTCCGGATTGCGTACGTCGATGAGGGTGACGTGATTCTCCTTCAGCAGGTCGCGCGCCTCTTCCACCGTGATGCGGGTGAAGGGCTCGCGAGGGTCCTTGTACGCCATGTCTCGTCGCTCCCTGCAACCGAAAGGTGAGTATCTCTATCCAGAATTCTAACGTTTCCCGGCCCCTGCGCAAACCGCGAGCGCGTGTTGACGACGCCGGGACACGGGGATAGATTTTGCTCCACCGCCGTCGAACAGTCGACCCACGAGGTGCGCCGATGCCCTACCCCACCATCACCAAGCCGCCCATCGAGGAGTTTCGCGTCCGGCCCAATCTCGTCGATTACGACGCGATGCGCCGGTTCTTCGTTTACGAGTCGGTGATGGATGAGCTGGACGGCCTGCCGGGCGGGGGGCTCAACATCGCTTATGAAGCCGTCGACCGGCACCTCGTCCACGGTCGCGGGGATCGCATCATGATGATCTGGGAGAGCAAGGACGGCCGCGTCGAGACGTACACCTTCGCCGACATGGCGAAGCTCTCCAACCGGTTCGCTAACGTCCTCCGGTCGCTCGGCGTCGCCAAGGGCGAGCGGGTGTTCGTCTTCATGGACCGCGTGCCCGAGCTGTACGCGGCCGTGTTCGGCGCGCTGAAGGCCGGATGCGTGATCGCGCCCTTGTTCTCGGCCTTCGGCCCCGACGCCGTGCGCGACCGCATGGCCGACGCCGGGGCCTCCGTTCTCGTGACGACGCCCGAGCAGCGGCACAAGGTGAACCAGTGCAGGGGCGACGTCCCGTCCCTCCGTCACATCATCATGGTCAGCCACGGCCACCACGCGCCGGTCGAAGACGGCGAGCTCGCGTGGGACACCCTCATGGAGCGCGCTTCGGATACGTTCGAGATCGAGCGGACCGATCCCGAGGACCCCGCCGTCATGCACTACACCTCCGGGACCACCGGCAAGTCGAAAGGGGCGGTGCATGTCCACAAGGCTGTCCTCGGACACTATGCGACGGGAAAGTACGTCCTCGATCTGCACGAAGGCGACATCTACTGGTGCACCGCGGACCCCGGGTGGGTGACGGGCACGTCGTACGGCATGTTCGCGCCGTGGACGAACGGCGTGACGTCCCTGGTGTATGAAGGGGGATTCGGCGCCAGCCGCTGGTACCAGCTCATCGAGAAGCACCGGGTCACGGTGTGGTACACGGCGCCCACCGCCATCCGCATGCTCATGAAGGCGGGCGACCACGTCGCGAACCGCTACGACCTCTCGAGTCTTCGGTACGTGATGTCCGTGGGCGAACCTCTGAATCCGGAGGCGGTCATCTGGGGCGAGCGAGTCCTCGGCCTTCCGATTCATGACAACTGGTGGCAGACGGAGACCGGCTCCATCATGATCGCCAACTACCCGGCGATGGACATTCGTCCCGGCAGCATGGGGCGGCCGTTTCCGGGCATCGAAGCCGCCGTCGTCGACGAGCAGGGAAGGCCCGTGCCTCCCGGACAGGAAGGCGATCTCGTCCTGCGGCCGGGATGGCCCTCCATGTTCCGCACGTACTGGAGAAACGAGGAGCTGTACAACAGCCGGTTCCGGAACGGCTGGTACATCACGGGCGACCGGGCGCGGATGGACGAGGACGGCTACTTCTGGTTCGTGGGCCGCGCGGACGACGTCATCAACACCGCCGGGCATCTGGTGGGGCCGTTCGAGGTCGAGAGCGCCCTCATCGAGCATCCCGCCGTCGCGGAGGCGGGCGCGATCGGGAAGCCGGACCCGGTGGCGATGGAGGTGGTGAAGGCGTTCGTGACGCTGAAGGACGGCTTCGAGCCCACGGACGAGCTCCGGCGCGAGCTTCTGCACTTCGCGCGCGAGAAGCTGGGTCCGGGCGTCGCGCCCCGCGAGATCGACTTCGTGGCGTCGCTCCCGAAGACGCGATCGGGCAAGATCATGCGCCGGCTGCTCAAAGCGCGCGAGCTCGGTCTCCCTGAGGGCGACACCAGCACGCTGGAAGAGGACTGAGGCGCCGGGGCTGGGCTATCCGCCGTAGTAGACCCCGCACTCGGCGAGGGTGAGCGGCGGGGACTCGCGGCGCACGCCCGCCTCGATCACCTCGGCCACGACGACCGCGTGGTCGCCCCGCTCCACCAGGTCGGTAAGCCTGCACTCGAACCAGGCCGGCGCGTCGAGCAGAAGCGGCGCCCCGGTGACGTTCGTCTCGAACAGATAGCCACTGATCCGGTCTCCCTCGACCTGCGTCGGCTTGAAGAAGGCGAAGGCGATGTCTTTCTGGCCGGAGCCGAGCACGTTCACGGCGAACTGCTTCGATCCCTTCACGTGGGCGAGCGTCGCGCTGTCGTTCTTCAGACCGACGGCGATGAGGGGCGGCTGAAACGACACCTGGGTCATCCAGTTGACGGCGGCGGCGCTGACGTCGTCCCCGTGCCGGGCGGTGAGGACGTACAGCCCGTACGGGATCATGCGAAGCGCGGTCTTCTTCGCGGCTTCGTCCATGGCGTGAGGCCTCCCGAAGCGAGTCTGAAGCTAGCCTACGCGGGCGAACAGGCAGGCGCAAGCGCGCGAAATCAGGGTATTCCCTGATGGAGCGCCTTCGCGTGGCCGTCCTACGCTAGGCGCCGTGGAAGGCTGGCAGGTACTTCACCGCTGGTACATGCCGTTCATCGTTTTCGCCGTGGGCGCGGCGGTGTCGGTTCCGTGGGCGCTGTACTTCGAGGCCCATCTCCAGCCCGTGCCCGCGGAGGAGCTCGGCCTCGCCTACGGCCACGCCTGGATGCCGCGCGACTCCGTCCTCGCGGCGATGACGCCGTATCTCTTCACGCTGGCGCCGTTCATCTGGCTCTTCGACGGCGACGGCCGGACCCGGTGGGCTGCCTTCTGGGCGACCCTGGTCGGCGTCATCCGCATCGCCGTACCCGTGAGTCTCATCGTGATGACCGACGTGCCGGTGCTCGACTCCGGCCAGCGCTACGTCGACTGGGCGACGCTGCGGATCATGGTGTGGTTCGCCGAGGCGGAGGTCATCGCCCTGGGGTTCCTGCTGTGGGCGAGCTTTGCGACGCTGGCCCGCGCATCGAAGAAAGCTCGGCCTGCCTCCGCCGTCCCCGCATACGAAGGAGCCTGAACCTCGGCGTCATCTCGTGGCCTCATCGCGCCGAACCCGTTCGGGCTCGTCCGAGGATGCTATCATCGGGCCGCATCCAAAGGAGGCCCAACGTGGAGTTCGAGACCATCCTCTACGAGAAGGACGGCGGCGTCTGCCGCATCACCCTGAACCGGCCAGAAAAGCTCAACGCCCTCTCGTTCAGGCTCCAGAAGGAGTTGAGTGACGCCCTCTGGGAAGCGGACAACGACACCGCGGTCCACGTCGTCATCCTGCGGGGCGCGGGCCGCGCCTTCTGCAGCGGCTACGACCTCACGCCCATGTCCTCTCCGAGTCCGCGTGCCGACCGCGACGAGACCTACACCAACGTCTACCGGGGCGCCGCGACGCTGGAGGACGACATCTGGCAGCTCGAACGGCAACAGCGGCTGCGCATGGCGCTGTGGGACATGCACAAGCCGGTCATCGCCCAAGTGCACGGATACTGCCTCGCGGGCGGTACCGACCTCGCGCTCCTGTGCGACATTGTCGTCGCGGCGGAGGACGCGGTCATCGGGTTCCCGCCGGTGCGCGCCATGGGGTCGCCCGTCGCCCACATGTGGACCTACCTGGTGGGCCCCCAGTGGGCCAAGTACTTCCTGCTCACAGGCGACTCCGTGACAGGGAAGCAGGCAGCGGAGATCGGGCTGGTGTGGAAGGCAGTGCCGGCCGACCGCCTCGAGGCGGAGGTCGAGGCGCTGGCCGCCAAGATGGCCAAGATCGATATCGAGCTGTTGTCCCCGAACAAGCGCATCTGCCAGATGGCGCTGGAACTGATGGGCGCGCGGACGCTGCAGCGCATGGCCGCGGAGATGGACGGCCGCGCGCACACGGCGCCCGCGGTCCGCGAGTTCGCCCGCATCGCACGGGAGCGAGGCCTCCGGGCGGCGATCGAGTGGCGCGACGGGCGCTTCGCGGAGAGCCGGCCTGCTGAGGAGCGGTGAGGTCCCGCTAACGGAGGCCCGCCGCCGCGCTGCGCGCAGCCAGCGACTCACGCCGACGGACCGGGCGCGGCGCCGTCCGCTACCGCAGCAGCCGTTCGAGCATGCGGCCGGTGTCTTCCGGCGTGTCGCCGACGGGCATGTTGATGATGGGCATCGTCACGCCGGCTGCGTAGCGCTGCGCCAGCTTGTCCGCGCATTCGTCGAGCGTGCCGACGATCGCCGTTTCGTCGAGCATGCGATCGGAGATGGCGGCGACGGCCTTGGCCTGGTCGCGCTCGGCCCATGCCGCGCGACAGGCGGCGACCTCGGCCTCGAAGCCGTTGCGGATGAGCATCTCGTAGTAGAAGGTCCCCATCCGGCCGATGTAGAAGGCCACGGGCGCCCGGGCGGCGTTCCGCGCGCGCTCGATCTCGTCGGCCGTGCGCGCGATGGACACGGTGATGGACGGGCTCACGTCGATGTCCTTCACCGATCGGCCCGCCTTCCTGGCGCCCTCCTCGAGCTGGGCGATGCCTTCGGCGAAGCGGCCGAGGGGCCAGTAAATCGGGATCCAGCCGTCGGCGATCTCGCCCGTTTGCACGATGCTCTTCGGGGTGATGGCGGCGATATAGATGGGCACGTGCTCGCGCTGCGGCCCGAACTGTTCTGGCCCGCCCGCGCCGAGCCGGAACCCGCGTTCGAGGTTGAAGATCTCGCCGTGGTACACGAGGCGCTCGCCGCGCATGATCATGTTGATGATCTCGACGTACTCACGGATGCGTCGGAGCGGCTTGTGAAACGGCACGCCGTGCCAGTGTTCGATGACGTTGGCGCCGCTTGAGCCGAGCCCGATGATCATCCGGTTCCCCGAAAGCTCGTCCAGGCTGGCGAACGTCATGGCGAGCACCGCCGGGCTGCGGCTGAACACGTTCACGATGGCGGTGCCGAGCTTGATGCGCTTTGTTTTGAGGGCGAGCTCGGTGAGGAACGTGAAAGCGTCGCGGCCCCAGGCCTCGGCGACGAAGACCGCCTCGACCCCGACGTCTTCTGCGATCTGCACTCGCCGGATGAGCTCGTCCCGTTCCTTGCCGGCGGCGCCGAAGCCCACCTGCACACCGAGCCGCTTCGCCATGGTCCTGTTCCTTTCGCCTGAGGTGTCGCGTGGTTCGCGGCCAGAGCGTAGCAGAGGCGCACGCGGGGGTCGAGCAGTCGGGGCGCGTGGCGCCGCCGGTGGGGCGGGTCGGGAGGACCCGCCCCACCGGCCCGTGCGCTGGAGCCTCAGTCGAATCTGTCGATGGGGAAGGGCGGGTTCGCCAGCGGACGCGCTGCCAGCGCCAGCAGCGCGGGCACGCTGTCGTCGCCGGCGATACGGTTCGCCCTGAGCGTCCCGCAGCCGAGGCAGCGGTGGATCAGCGCCCACTCGTCCCGCCGTACCCACACGGCGACAGGTTCCATCTTCGACCCGCACGATGACCTCCGGTCGCCGGTCCGTTCGTCCACATGCCGGCTCCACAGGCATTGCGGGCAATGATTTCGGTGCTGCGTCCCCCAGGGGTCACCGTCGACCAGCCACCCGCACCGGACGCAGCGGAAGCGTTCTCCCTTCACGGGTTCCTCCACGCGGCCGCAACGGCGCGCCCATATGGAGCGCCGCTGCACAACACGAATCAGGCCCCGGCGGCGTGGGGCCCTCGTGCGCGCGTGAAGGCAGTGACCGAACGATCCCTCTGAGAGGCGCAGCTAGAGGAGCCGCCCCGCCGGGCGGAGTGAGAGGAGCACACGGGCAGCGGGCATCGAGCCCTCCTCCGACAAGCGTCTGCTGCGTCCTTCGCACGGAAGACGCGCTGCGCCAGTATACCCGACGCGGGTCGGAACGCCAGGCCTTCTGAGGCGATGCGTTTCCGTCTCCTCGACGCCTCGTACGTGGCCCCCAGATCATGCCTCAGGCGCGCTTGTCGAACGGCTGTTCGTGTCGTATAGTACGCGGGCGTAAGGATTCGTCGCGCGCCCCGGCGCGCCCGCGAAAGGATTCGGCCTCCCATGTCTCTCGCCCGTGTCTACTCCTGTGCGGTCATCGGACTCGGCGGCGAGCTCGTCGAGGTCGAGGTCGACGTCACGCCCGGCGAGCCGAAGATGTTCACCGTCGGCCTTCCGGACGCCGCCGTCCGCGAGGCGCAAGAACGCGTCCGCTCCGCCATCAAGAACTCGGGGCTCGCGTTTCCACATCGCCGGGTCGCGGTCAATCTGGCGCCGGCTGACCTGAAGAAAGAGGGGCCATCCTACGATCTGCCCATTGCTGTCGGCATCCTGCTCGCGTCGGAGCAGGTGCTGGCCGACGTGTCGGGCACGGTCTTTCTGGGCGAGCTCGCACTCGACGGGCAGGTGCGGCACGCCCACGGCATCCTGCCCATGGTGGCGTTGGCCCGCGAGCGCGGCATGACCACCGTGGTCGTGCCGGAGGCCGACGCCGAGGAAGCCGCGTTGGTGGAAGGTGTCGATGTGATCCCCGTCGGTACCCTGCGGGCGCTGGTCGACCACCTGAACCGGGACGCCGTCATCCCGCCGTTCGAGCGCCAGCCTGTGCGCCCGGCCGGGCACGTGTACGAGGGGGCGGATTTCGCGGATATCCGCGGGCAGGAGCACGTGAAGCGGGCGCTGGAGGTGGCCGCCGCGGGCGGGCACAACATCCTCATGGCCGGGCCGCCCGGCAGCGGCAAGACGCTGCTCGCCCGCGCCCTCCCGTCGATCCTGCCGCGGCTCACGCCGGACGAAGCGCTCGAGGTCACGAAGATCTACTCGGTGAGCGGCCTGTTGCCTTCCGATTCGCCGCTCATCGGGCAGCGGCCATTCCGTGTGCCGCACCACACCATCTCTCACGCCGGCCTCGTCGGGGGCGGCCGCATCCCTCGCCCCGGCGAGATCAGCCTCTCGCACCGGGGTGTCCTCTTCCTCGACGAGCTGCCCGAGTTCGGACAACAGGTCCTCGAGGTGCTGCGCCAGCCGCTCGAGGACCGCGTGGTCACCATCTCGCGGGCCCAGGGCTCCATCACGTATCCGGCCAACTTCATGCTGGTCGGGGCCATGAACCCGTGTCCCTGCGGGTTCGCCGGCGACCCGCAGCGCGCGTGCACGTGCACCGACGGCACGGTCGCCCGCTACCAGAAGCGCATCTCGGGCCCGCTGCTCGACCGGATCGACATCTTCGTCGAGGTGCCGCGGGTGGAGTACGAGAAGCTGGCCGGCGAAGCGCCGGGAGAGCCCTCGGCGGCGGTCCGCGAGCGAGTCGAGGCGGCGCGGGAGACCCAGCGTCGCCGGTTCCGGGACTCCCGGGTGACGTGCAACGCCGAGATGACGCCGACCGAGGTGCGCGAGTTCTGTCAGGCGAAGCTGGAGGAGCAGGCGGCGTCACTCTTGCGGCTGGCCATGACGCAGCTCTCCCTCTCGGCGCGGTCGTTCCACCGAATGTTGAAGCTCAGCCGGACCATCGCCGACATGGCCGAATCCGATCGCATCACCGCGGCCCACGTGGGGGAGGCGATTCAATACCGCCAGCGGATGCGAGGATGAGCGCCCTGGACGGATTCCGGGGGCGTCGGGCGGTCCGGCCCGGGGCCTCTGGCGCTCTCGCGCCGTTTGCTATCATGCGTCCGGCATGCTGGAAGCGCTGACCGATAAGCTCACGAGCGTCTTCGGACGTCTCGGCTCACACGGGGCCATCACCGAGAAGGACCTCGACGAGGCCCTGCGCGAGGTCCGCGTCGCGCTTCTCGAAGCCGACGTGAACTTCAGGGTCGTGCGCGACTTCGTGAAGAACGTCCGCGAGCGCGCAGAGGGGCAGCAGGTGCTGCGCTCGCTCACGCCGGCGCAGCAGGTCGTCTCCATCGTCCACGAAGAGCTCATCAAGGTCCTCGGGGGTGAGCAGGCGAGGCTCCAGTTCGCTCCGAAGCCGCCGTCGGTTTACATGCTGGTCGGCCTGAAGGGCTCGGGGAAGACGACGACGGCCGCGAAGCTGGCCCTGCATTTGCGGAAGCAGGGGCACCGCCCGCTGCTGGTCAGCGCCGACCCCTATCGCGTGGCCGGCGCCGAGCAGCTCAAGGCGCTGGGCCGGCAGCTCAACATGCCCGTGCTGGCCGAGGAGGGCATCCGGCCGCAGCAGGCGGCGCAGGAAGCGCTCGCCGAGGCCTCGAAGGTCGGCGCCTCGGTCATCGTCGTCGACACCGCAGGCCGGACGACCGCCGACGCCGAGATGATGCAGGAGATGAAGGACCTGCGGGCGTCGCTGAATCCGGTCGAGGCGCTCCTCGTGGTGGACGCCATGACCGGGCAGGAGGCGGTGAATGTCGCCCAGGAGTTCCACGAAGCCGTGGGGATCACGGGTGTCATCATGAGCAAGATGGACGGCGACGCCCGGGGCGGCGCGGCCCTCTCCATCCGGTCGGTGACGGGCCTGCCCATCAAGTTCATCGGCACGGGCGAGAAGCCCGACGCGCTCGAGCCCTTCTACCCCGACCGCTTCGCGTCGCGCATCCTGGGCATGGGTGACGTCCTCGGACTGATCGAGCGGGCGAAGGAGGCGATCACCGAGGAGGATCGCGACCGCATCGAGCGGAAGATCAAGAACCGCACGCTGGACCTCGAGGATTTCATCCAGCAGTTCCAGCGGGTGAAGAAGATGGGCCCTCTGAGCCAGCTCGCGGAGATGGTGCCGGGGCTGAGCCAGATTCGCCGCCAGCTCGGCGTGCAAGACTTCGACGACACCTTTTGGAAGAAGGCGGAGGCGGTCGTGTACTCGATGACGCCGGAGGAGCGCCGGCATCCCGAGATCATCAACGGGAGCCGTCGCCGGCGCATCGCGCGGGGGAGCGGCACGACGCCGCAGGAGGTGAACCAGCTCCTGAATCAGTGGAAGGAAGCGAAGAAGATCATGCAGGCGCTCGCCACGGGCAGGGGCGCCGGCCTGCTGAAGCTGTTCCGTTAGCGTGCGATCGGATAGAGTGCGTGGCGTCGCTCCAGAAAGAGAGCGGCCCATTCGTGTTTCGAGGGGACGTGCATGTTGAGGATTCGACTGCGCCGCATGGGGAAGAAGAAACAGCCTTCCTATCGCGTGGTGGTCGCCGACTCGCGAGCGCCGCGCGACGGCGCGTTCGTGGAGGTCCTGGGCTACTACAACCCGAGGACGGAGCCGGCGACCGTCCAGATCGATATTGAGCGGGCGAAGCTGTGGCTCTCGCGCGGCGCTCAACCGTCGGACCGCGTCGTCCGGCTGCTCGCGTCGAGGGGCGTGCTCGAGGCGCCGCCGACGCCCAACCGCCCGAAGGGAACCAATAAGAAGGGCGCCGCTGAGGCTCCGGCGGCCGCGGCGCCCGCCGCTCCGGCCGAGCCCGCTGCAGAGGCGCCCGCCGAGGAAGCGGCCGAGTCCGAGTAGGCCGCCGGCCAGAACGCGCGCTTGAAAGAGCTCATCGAGTACATCGCGAAATCCGTAGTCGACCACCCGGAGGACGTGCGGGTCGAGGAGGAGTGGCGGGGCAGGAACCGCGTCGTCATCCGGCTCACGGTGCACGAAAACGACATGGGCCGCGTCATCGGCCGCGGTGGGCGCGTCGCCCAGACCATGCGCCAACTGCTGAAGGTGGCCGCCGCCCGGCGTCAGGCGCGCGCATCCCTCGAAATCGGCTGAGCCGATCGTGATCATCCGGCGTCCGCCCGGTCCCCGTCGCGAGCCCCGCGCGGGCTGGGTCGCTGTGGGACGCGTGCTCGGCGCCCACGGCACGAAGGGCGCCTTGCGCGTGGAATCCCTGTCCGATGTGCCCGGGCGCTTCGCTCCCGGCGCAGCCGTCTGGCTTCAGGCGGTTCGCCGGGTCATTCAGTCCGCCTCCGCGGGGAGGGGCGCGCTCATCCTCAAGCTCGAAGGCATCGATGACCGCGCGTCGGCCGAGCGCATGAGGGGCGAAGTGCTGGAAGTGCCTGAGACGGAGCGGCCACCGCTGCCGCCCGGCGCCTACTACACCGACGACCTCATCGGGCTGAGGGTCGTAGATCCCGAGGGGCGCCTCCTCGGAACCCTCGAGGAGGTCGTCGAAACCGGTGCCAACGACGTCTACGTCGTCCGCGGCCCTCGCGGTGAGTTGCTTCTTCCCGCTGTCGACGATGTGGTGCTGGAGGTCGACCTCGAGGGGAAGCGGATGGTCGCCCGGCCGCTCGAGGTCGACTGAACCGCCGCGGGCGGGCCGCTGTATACTACGGCAGTGACGGACCAGAAGCCTGTCCTCGTTCTGCTCGACGGCCACGGCATCATCCACCGGTCCTTCCACGCCTTCAAAGAGCCCCTCACGGTCCGGCGCACGGGCGAGGTGGTGACGGCCGTGTACGGCTTCGTCAATACGCTCTTCCTGGTCATCGAGCAGCTCCAGCCCACGCACATGGCCGTGGCCCTGGACGCGCCCGGAAAGACGTTCCGGCACGAAATGGACGTGGCGTACAAGGCGCATCGGGTGGCCACGCCGGACGACCTCGTCCGGCAGATGCAACGGGTGCGCGAGGTCATCGACGCCTTCAACATCCCCGTCTTCATGGTCGAGGGCTACGAGGCAGACGACCTGCTGGGCACGCTCGCGGTCCAGGCCGACGCCCTCGGCGTCGAGACGTACCTCGTGACGCTCGACAGCGACATCGTCCAGCTCATCCGCCCTCACGTGCGGGTGTTCATGTTCCGCCCGTACGTGAAGCAGCAGCCGGCCGTCATCTACGACGCGGAGAGCGCCCGGGAGCACTACGGCGTGCGGCCGGAGCAGATGCCCGACTTCAAGGCGCTGAAGGGCGACCCCTCGGACAACATCCCCGGAGTGCCGGGGATCGGCGAGGTCACCGCTCGCAGGCTGCTCGAGCAGTTCCCGACGGTGGAAGCCATCTACGAGCATCTCGACGAGATCCCCGAGAAGCTACGGGAGAAGCTCGCGCCGTACCGGGACCTGGCGCTCAAAAGCAAGGAGATGGCGACGATCCACACCGACGCGCCGGTCAGGCTCGACCTCGACGCATGCCGGGTGAGCGAGTTCGACCGGGAGCGGGTGCTGGAGCTCTTCCGGGAGCTCGAGTTTCGCAGCCTCGCGGCCCGGCTACCCGAGCGCATCGGCGTGGCAGCCCCTGCGCCGGCCGCGCAGCCTGCGGCGGCGGCCCGCTATCGCGCGCTGTTCGACGCCGATGAGGTCCTCGCCCTCGTGGAGGAGGCGCGGCGCCGCGGGACCGTGGCGCTCGCCTGCCAGGGGAGCGACGAGAACCCGCACCGCGCCCGTCTGTGCGGCGTGGCGGTGGCGCTGGGCCCGGGGGACGCCGCGTACGTCCCGCTGGCCCACCAGCAGGGGCTCGGCGACCCCCAGCCGCTACCGATGGCCGAAGCGCTCGACCTGTTGCGGCCTCTGCTCGAAGACGAAGCGGTGGCGAAGGTCGCGCACAACGGCAAGTACGACATGGTCGCCCTGGCGCGGCAGGGGGTCGAGCTCCGGGGCCTGACCTTCGACACGATGATCGCCGCGTACCTGTTGGGCGAGGCGAGCCTGGGCCTGAACGGACTGGTGTTCGACCGTCTGCGGACCGAGATCACGCAGGCGCAGGACTTGCTCGGCCGGGGCGCGAAGGCCGTCACGCTCGACCAGCTCCCCGTCGACCGCTGCCTACGGTACTGCTGCGAGCGGGCGGACTACGCCCTGCGGCTCCGCGACGCGCTCGAGCGCGAGCTGCGGCAGCATGACAACCTGTGGCGGCTCTTCACGGACGTCGAGATGCCGCTGGTCGGCGTGCTGGCGCGCATGGAGCTGACCGGCGTGGCCATCGACGAGGGCGTGCTCACGGAGATGTCCGTCGCGCTCGCCCGGGAGCTTCGCCGCATCGAAGCGGCGATTTATGACGAGGTCGGGCACGAGTTCAACATCAGCTCGCCCCAGCAGCTCTCCCACGTCCTCTTCGAAGAGCTTGGCCTCCCGAAGGGCAGGCGGACGAAGTACGGCTACACCACGGACGCCGCCACCCTGGAGGCGCTCCGGCCACTGCATCCGGTCGTGGGGCTGATCCTCGACCACCGGCAGGTCGCGAAGCTGAAATCGACGTATGTGGACGCGCTGCCGCTCCTGGTCGACCCCCGCGACCGGCGCATCCACACGACGTTCATGCAGACGGTGGCGGCGACGGGCCGGCTCTCTTCCACCGATCCGAACCTGCAGAACATCCCCGTGCGGACGGACCTGGGGAACCGCATTCGCACCGCGTTCATCGCCCGCGACTTCGGCCCCGATCCCATGCTGCTCGCGGCCGACTACTCGCAGATCGAGCTGCGCATCATGGCGCATCTGTCGGGCGACGAGTCGCTCATCGAGGCGTTCCGACAGGACGAGGACATCCACGCAGTGACCGCGTCGCAGGTGTTCGGGGTGCCCATCGACCAGGTCACGCCGGAGATGCGCCGTCGGGCGAAGGTATTCAACTTCGGTGTGCTGTACGGACTGTCGGAGTTCGGCCTCTCGCAGCGGGAGGGCATTTCACGCGAGGAGGCGGCCGACTTCATCGCCCGCTACTTCGCCCGCTATCCGAAGGTGCAGGCGTGGCGCGAAGAGGCGATCCGGCTGTGCCGCGAGCGGGGCTATGCGGAGACGATGATCGGCCGGCGCCGGTACATCCCCGAAATCCGGTCTCCGAACGCGCAGGTGCGGGCCGCGGGCGAGCGCATGGCCATCAACATGCCGGTACAGGGCACCCAGGCCGACATCATCAAGATCGCGATGAACCGCATCGACGAGCGCATGCGGCGCGAGCGGATGCGTTCGCGGATGATCCTGCAGGTCCACGACGAGCTCATCTTCGAGTGTCCCGCGGCGGAGCTCGACACGGTGCGCGATCTCGCGCTCGAGATCATGCCGCGCTCGATTGAGATGAGGGTGCCGATTCGGGTAGACATCAAGGTGGGCCACAACTGGGGCGAGCTCGAGGCGCAGAAGGCGCCGCCCGTCACGTTCGAAGAGGCGGTCCCCGAAGGCGAGCTGGTCTGAGGCCAGGCGGAGGCGACGATGCCGATCTACGAATACCGATGCGCCGACTGCAAGCGGCTGACGAGCGTCTTCACGCGCTCTATGCAGGTCGATGCGCCGCCCGCGTGCCAGCACTGCGGGTCCGCCAACACGTCGCGCATCATCTCCCGCGTCGCCTATCACAAGACCGAGCAGCAGATTCTCGAGGAGTACGGCGTTCCGGGCGACCGTCCTCGTCCGGAGGACTACAAGGACCCCCGGCAGATCGGGCGATGGGTCGAGAAGAAGTTCCAGGAGTACGGGATGGAGCTGCCCGAGCCCGCGCGCGAGATGATCCAGGCCGCCCGCGAGGGCGAGTTCCCGGAGCCGGTGAAGGACCTCTAGTGAACGACCACGTCGCCGCCGCCCTCGAGCCGATCATGGAGCGCATCCGCGAGGGGCTGGCGGACAAGCATCGCGCCCGCGAAGAGAGCCTCTCGCTGTGCCGGGACGCGCTCCGCCACTCGGCCAACGCCGTGCGCGCAGTGCATCGAGGCGACTTCGACGAAGCCGACCGGCTCATCCACGAGGCGCGGACGTTGCTCGACGCCGCCACGCGGGCCCTCGAGAAGCATCCCGATATCTACTATGCGGGCTTCGTTCATGACGCCAAGAAGGAGTACGCCGAGGCCTGCCTGACGCTGGCGGTGATCGCAGGCCGGCCCATTCCCCGGCCGGAGGATCTCGACGTCGAGATTCAGGCGTACCTCAACGGGATGGGTGAGGCCGTCGGCGAGCTGCGGCGCTACCTGCTCGACCAACTCCGTCATGGCGCCATCGACCGGTGCGAACAGATCCTCGGCGTGATGGACGAGATGTATGGCTACCTGGTGACCTTCGACTACCCCGACGCCCTCACCGCAGGGCTGCGCCGGACGACCGACGCCGTCCGGGGGATTCTCGAGCGGACGCGGGGCGATTTCACCGTGGGGGCGCGCCAGTGGGAGCTGGAGGCGAAGCTGGCGGAGTTCACAGCGAAGTTCCGCGTCTGACGGCCTCCCGGCGCCGGATATGGATCGGACGCTTGAACGTTAGCGGAGGCGCTGCTAGACTTCGCGGCGCGAGAGGAGGCCTGCCTGCCACGGGCGGGCGTTGACCTCCTCTTCCTTTGTGTCCAGAGCCCGGCCGCCAGGCCGGGCGCGATGAGAGGAGACGGCTGAATGGAGCTCGTGTGGCTTGTGCCCGTCGCGGGCATCGGTGCGGCGCTCTTCGCCTTCTGGCTGGCCTGGGACGTGCTCCGCAGAGACACCGGCACGCCGGAGATGCAGGAGATCGCCGGGATGATCTTCGAGGGCGCCATCGCGTTCCTCCGCCGCCAGTACGGCACCATCGCCATGCTCGCGGTGGTGACGGCGGTCATCATCGGGCTCATCGTGGGCGGCGTCTCCGAGGGCGTAAAGGCGATCACCTTCGACGGCACGAACCTCGGCTTCGGCGAGACCGTCGTCGGCCACTGGGAGGAGGCGCTCCTCACGGCCATCGCCTTCCTCGTGGGCGCGGCCGCGTCAGCCCTTTCGGGCTACATCGGGATGTTCATCGCCGTCCGGTCGAACCTGCGGACCGCGGCCGCCGCGCAGCGAAGCCTGAAGGAGGCGATCACGGTCTCGCTCCGGGGTGGCGCTGTTTCCGGATTCCTCGTCGTCGCGCTGAGCCTTCTCGGTGTGTCGAGCATCTTCGCCATCTACAGCCGGGTGCTGGACAATCCGCCCGAGCTCGCGCCCTTCCTCATCGTCGGCTTCGGGTTCGGGGCGAGCTTCGTGGCCCTGTTCGCCCAGCTCGGCGGCGGAATCTACACCAAAGCTGCCGACGTCGGGGCCGACCTCGTGGGCAAGGTCGAGGCGGGCATCCCCGAGGACGACCCGCGCAACGCCGCCGTCGTCGCCGACCTCGTGGGCGACAACGTGGGCGACTGCGCTGGCCGTGGCGCCGACCTGTTCGAGTCGATGTCGGCCGAGAACATCGGGGCCATGATCCTCGGGGTCGCCATCTTCACCGTCACGCGGGACATCGAATGGGTCATGTTCCCGCTGGTCCTGCGGTCGTTCGGCATCATCGCGACGATGGTCGGCCTGCTGTCGGTCTCCTTCTTCGCCCGGGACGATGGCAAGCAGGACCCCATGACGCCGCTGAACTACGGCTACTACATCGTCTCGGTTCTGTCGGTCGTCGGGCTCTTCATCGCGACGTACGTCATGCTCGGCGACGCCTGGTACTGGTTCTTCTTCTGCGGGCTCATCGGCATCGCGACGGGCATCGCGTTCGTGTACATCACCCAGTACTACACGTCCGGAAGCTGGCGGCCTGTGCGCGAGATCGCCGACGCCTCGCGGACGGGGCCGGCCACGAACATCATCATCGGGACCGCGGTGGGCTTCGAGACGACGGCGGCGACGGCGATCGCCATCGTCATCGCGCTGGTGGCGTCGTTCGCGCTGGGGGCGCAGGCCGAGGTGGCCGACGGCATCCCGGCGTTCACGACGGGCATTTTTGGCACCGCCGTGGCGACCATGGGCATGCTGATGTCGGCGGCGTACATCCTTTCGATGGACACGTTCGGGCCGATCACGGACAACGCTGGCGGCATCACCGAGATGTCGGGCGCGCCCGCGAGCGCCCGCGAGATCACCGACGCGCTGGACGCGGTCGGGAACACGACGAAGGCGCTCACGAAGGGATACGCCGTGGCGTCGGCGGGCCTGGCCGCGTTCCTGCTGTTCAGCGCCTATCTCGACAAGGTGAAGGAACGCCTGGAGCTGCCGCTCACGGCCGAGTTGCCCATCGACATCGCGAAGATCGATGTGTTCGGCGGCGCGCTCCTCGGCGTCATGCTCGTGTTCCTGTTCAGCTCGCTGGCCATCCGAGCGGTGGGCCGCGCCGGCGGCGCCATCATCGAAGAGGTGCGGCGCCAGTTCCGAGCCGACCCCGGCATCATGGCGGGAACCTCGCGTCCCGACTACGGACGCGCCGTCGACATCACCGCGAAGGCGGCGCTGCGCGAGATGGTGGCGCCGGGCCTGCTGGCCGTCGGGATGCCGGTGGTGGTGGGCCTGATCTTCCGGTACGCGCGCGACGAGTCGGTGACGGTGGCGGGCGTCACGGCGGAGAACTCGTCCGGATGGCTGGCCGTCGCGGGGCTGCTCATCGTCGGGACCATCGGGGGGATTATCCTGGCGACGTTCCTGAACAACGGCGGTGGCGCCTGGGACAACGCCAAGAAGTACATCGAGGCGGGCAATCTGCGCGACGCCCAGGGGAACGTCATCGGGAAGGGGACGCCGGAGCACGCGGCGGCGGTGGTCGGCGACACCGTGGGGGACCCGTTCAAGGACACAGCGGGCCCGTCCCTGCACGTGCTGGTGAAGCTGCTCAGCACGATTACGCTGGTCCTGGCGCCGCTGTTCATCTCGACGTGACATAACGTCGCATGCGCTTGCGCGACGCGGCGCAATGTCGCACTATACTGAACGAAATCCGCAGGAAGGCGGGGACTTGCCCTGCTCGATATCGCCGAGTCCGAAGGAGCGATCCAGATGAAACGACATCGCATCGAGCGATTCGCGCTGCTCGCCTTAGGAGTCGCGGCCGTTGTGGCGTTGCTCATAGCCTTGGGCGCGGTCCGGCCGTCCGCCACGAGCGCTGGCGCGCAGGAGCCGACGCCCACGCCCACGGTTCGCCTGAGGACGGCCACGCCCACAGAAGCGCCGACGGAAGAGCCGACCGAGACCCCGGCGCCCACGGAGACGTCCGTCGCTGCGACGGAGACGCCGGAAGCGCCGACGGCTACGGCGACGTCGCCGGGCGGCGCGCCGGGCGCTGGTGTTCAGCCGCCTGCCACGGGCACCGGCGGAACCGCCGATGGAACCGGCTCGCTCTGGTGGCTCGTCGGGTCGGCCGCGGCCGGGGCGCTTCTGCTCGCAGGCGGCGCGCGTCTCGCGCTCAAGCGCCGGTAGCGCCGAGCACTGGAAGCACGATTCGGGAGCGGTGAGTCTTCTCGCCGCTCCCGTATTCGTGTTGCGCATCGGGCGGGGCTCCGACGGCCGTGGGCATCGGCCCCCGACATACCCAGCCGACTTCGCCACGAAGCGGGCCTCCACACGCTTAGAGGAGCGCCCCGCCCTTCGGCGGCGGGACGCCGGATTTCCCTCGTCCCGCCTGAACCAGTCGACCCCTCCTGCCGATACTAACGCAGGACTGATATGCCCGCTCAGGGCGGGCCTGCGCTTCGGTTGGAGTACGACGTGGTCGGCAACCTCTCCCATTCCGGACAGTCAGCGGCGCTCTCACAGGAATCCATCCGGCCCCTTCGCATTCCGGCGCTCTCGACCGTCGAGCTGGGGCTCGCGCTGGCGCAGGCGCTGGACCTGGCCGAAGGCAAGCAGATCGGGCACACCTACCGCCTCACCTACATCGCGGTGTCCATCGCGCGGCACCTGGGGCTTCCCGCCGAGACCATCGCCGCCGTCTTCCACGCCTCGCTCTTTCACGACGTGGGCGCGGCCGCGGCGACCGCCGATCTGTGCAGGGTCGTCGGCCTGAGCGAAGAGGCGCTCACGGGCGCGCTTCCCCTGAAAACGCCCGAGGAGCTTGGCCTCGAGCTCTCCTTCGCCGACGTCGGGGCGGTCGTCGACGCGCTCTACCGCCACCCGCGGGTCGGCGCGCAGGTGGCCTCGGAGCTCGAGCTGCCCGACGGCGTGGCCGAGGCCATCGCCGCTCACCACGAGCGATGGGATGGCTTGGGGTTCCCCGAAGGCCTGTCGGAGCGCGAGATTCCGCCGGCCGCGCGCATCCTCGCGGCAGCCGACCTCATCGAAGCGCTCATCTCCGCCGAGCCGAGCGGCCTCGTCGCGAGACGGAACCTGATCGCGGGCCTCGGCCCGCACGAAGGCAGTTCCCTCGACCCGGAGGTCGCCGCCGCAGCTCGCGAGCTCGCGCGAACCGATGAGTTCTGGCTCGGACTCTTCGACGAGCGGCTTCCCTCGACGCTCGCGAACCTGTGCCCGGTCCCGGATGAAAAGCGGAACCGGCGACGGGCGCTCCGGTTCGCGGAAGCGATGGCGGACCTCGCCGACGCCAAGCGCGGGGCGTCGCCCCGTCACGCCCGCCGGACCGCCGAGTGGGCTGGCAAGCTCGCGCTGGCCGCCGGATACGACCGCGGCCATGCGGAGGTCATCGAGCTAGCGGCGCTGCTCGCCGACATCGGGCTCCTGGGCATCCCCGCCCGCATTCTGGCGAAGCCCGACATCCTCACGGTCACCGAGATGCAGGTCATGCGCCGGCACCCGGGCTATTCGCAGATGGTGCTCGAGGCGATACCCGGGCTCGAGGAGGTCGCCCTCTGGGTCGGGAGACATCACGAACGGCCCGACGGGAAGGGCTATCCCGAGATGCTCGGCCACGGCGACATCCCGAAAGAGGCCGCGATCATCGCGGTCGCCGACACCTTCGTCGCCCTCACGTCGGAGCGTCCGTATCGCAAGGCGCTGTCGGTGGACGACGCGAAGCAAGTGCTCGCCGGGGCGGCAGGCACCCAGCTCGATGCCGACCTCGTCGAGACGTTCCTGACGCTGGTCTAAATCCGCTCGAAGCGCTCCACGTCGACGACGAACACAATGGCCCCGCCGACCCGCACTTCGATGGGCTCGGCGAGCACGGAGCCCTCGCCGAAGAAGGGAAGCGTCTGCACCGGGACGTACTCGGTGCGGGCGTAGCATTCCTGGCGGACGATGGCGATGATCTGGTCGACCTCGTCCGCCTCGACCCCCGAGAGGATGGTCGCGTTTCCCTTGCGCAAAAACCCGCCGGTGCTGCTGATCTTCGTCGCGGGATAGCCTTGGCCGACGAGGCGCTTGATGAGCTTGTCGGCGTCGGTGTCCGACGCAATGATCACGATCAGCTTCAGGTGGCCGTTCTGCAAGCGCGCTCCTCTCGACGCGTCCCTCGGGCTTCGGCTCAGCGCGCCGCCGCCGGCTCCGGAGCGGGCGCGGCGGTGGGCGCTTCCTCACGCCGGGCCTGACGCTGGCGGATCTGCTCCTTGATGCGCTCTCGCGTTTCGCGGCCCGGACGCGGCGCGACGACGAGGGCGATGGCCGCGCCGATGGCCACACCGATGAGGAATCCGACGACGAACCGCATGGCACACCTCCCTGTCGAAACGTTGCGGCTCGGGGAGGTCAGGTCGGGGCATTCCACCCGACCTCGGGCGCCGAATCACGGCGCGGGAGTCGCCGCCATCCTACGCAAGGCGGTATCGCCTGTCAATCGCAACGCGCTCGTGGACGGCGTCTCAAAGATTCATGGTAGAGAAGGCTTGGTGTGGTGGAGTATGCCGGGCGAGCGGCGTTGGGGCTAGGGCATGATCACCTCCATCCAGTCGAGGCCCAGGTTGCGAGCGTTCTCTTTGAGCATCCAGAGCATGCTGAAGTTCCTGGCCCCGGCATGGGAGCCGAAGCCGTCCATGGGCCGCACGCG
>JBBING010000016.1:0-35567 GCA_037444005.1 Chloroflexota bacterium | reverse complement strand
TACCCCGCCTCATCTCTAGTGTGGTGTACGGGATCTATCTGGACCAGCTCAGACGTGGGGCGCCGGCCCGCCCTCGGGCTGCCTCGCCGCTTCCGCCCCGAGCGCCCGAACGTCCCGATGCATCCCGCGCAGGCGGACCAGATCGCGAAGCACCGCGAGCCCCTGCGACAGCCGCAAGCGCACCCGCGATCCCGGCTGATGCCGCCACTCCACCGGGACGACGGCGATGTCGTAGCCCAGCCGGCGGGCGAGCAGGATGACCTCGACATCGAACACCCAGCCCGCAAGCCGCTGCCGGCTGAAGATGGCGCGCGCGGCCTCGCGCCGGAACGCCTTCAGCGGACACTGCGTGTCCGCAATGTCCCGCAGCACCAGCGAGCGGCGAACAAACGTGTACAGCCGGCCCGCGAGCCGGCGCGCGAACGGCTGCGAGTCGCGCCGGTCCGTCCCATCCGGATGGAGGCGGCTCCCGATCGCGACGTCGGCGCCCGCCTCGACCACGGCGAGCAGTTTCGGCCACTCTTCGGGAGGGCTGGCCAGGTCCGCGTCTGTGAACAGCACGACCTCCCCTTCGGCCCGCAGACAGCCGTCCCTGATCGCGGCGCCCTTCCCGCGGTTCGTCTCGTGGCGGACGACGCGCAACGCCACCTGTCCGGGCATGCGCCGCGCCACCGCTTCGGCGATGGCGGCCGTCTCGTCAACGCTCCCGTCGTCGACCACGAGGACTTCCGCACGCCCGCTGAACGACGCGAACCACGCCGCGAGCCGTTCGAGCGTCGCGGGCAGCCGCTCGGCCTCGTTGTAGGCCGGGATGACGACGGAGAGCCTGGGACGCGCTTCGGGCATCAGTCGCCGCCTTCCCCCGCCGCGGCGAGCTCTTCAGGGGTCGGCTCCGTGACGGGCGCGCCCGTCATTTCCGAGAGCGCCTGCGCCAGCTCCATGGCGTGCGCGCGGGCGTCCTCGGCCATCGGCCGCGCGTAGGTCACCGCTCCCACTCGCAGCCTGCGGCCGCTCGCCTTCAGGATGCTGACCTCGTACTGCGCTACGCTTTCCGGCTCCTGGTCCGGGCTGCGCCGTGTGGTTTCGACCACTTCCACCGCCTTCACCTTCCAGAACGGCACCAGCTCCTGCGTGCCGACGCCCATGCCGAGGAATCCCTGCTGCCAGACCAGCGACTGTTTCGTCCGGTCTACGACAATATCGGCGCCGAAGGCCGCGTACACGAACCCCACGCCCGAGAGCGGAATCGCCAGCAACGCCACCAGGAGGAAGAGCACCGTCAGGCCGAAGGGCACGGTACCGGTGAGCGTGACGACAGCGATGAACGAGAGGACGCCGACCACGAGCCCCACCGCGGGCACGACGACGGCGCCGCGCGAGGGCTTCACCTCGATGCGGTCGGGCCAGATGCGCGCGACCCTGCGGTGCAGGTCGAGCCGGCGAGGCGGGCTGTCCGTCTGCATGCGGGAGGACGCCTTCACCGGATTATAGGAGCGCCCGTTCCCGCCCGCGAGGCCGCCGGCGTCCGGGGCTCGGATCGGCCGCTTGAGCCGCCTTTCAGCGCCGCCATACAATGAGCCCGTCTCCATCTCGAGACCCGAGGAGCGACCATGCGCAAAGACCTGATGGATATCCTGGCCTGTCCCGACTGCAAGGGCGAGCTCCAGCTCAACGTCAAGGAGGAGCGAGACGACGAGGTCATCACCGGCGACCTGTACTGCAAGAACTGCGACTTCCATTTCCCCATCGAGGACAGCATCCCCAATCTCCTGCCGAAGGAGCTGCAGACGCAGTCTGCCTCCGGCTGACCGACAGAGGAGGACGCTGTGGAACGGTCACAGCGGCTGGGCGCGATCATCATCGCGGCGACGGTGTTGAACCTTCTGTTCTTCCTGAGGGGCGTGCTCCGGCGAAGCTACTTCGCGCTGGCGTACCCCACGACCATCGCGGTAGGCGCCGCCTCCGCGCTCGCCCTCTGGGTCGGCTGGACGATGATGAACGCTGACGCCGACGTCGCCGAACTGGAGTCGGGCAGCGAGCCCCCGCCCGCTTGAAGCGGCGCCGGTCAGCGTCGCAGCAGTGCGAGCGCCGGCTCCGCCCACTCCGGGCCACGCAGCTTCGTCAGGCCGCCCGCGTCGAGCCGCGACAGCAGCTCGGACACGGTCGCGCCGGCCCCGGGCGGCCTGAGGTCCGGCGCGAGCTCGGCGAGCGGGACGAGGACGAAGGCGCGTTCGTCGAGCAGAGGATGGGGGACGACGAGGTCGGGCTCGTTCACCGTTTCGTCACCGAAGACGAGCAGGTCGATATCGATGGGCCTGGGGGCCCAGCGGGCGGCGGGCCTTCGTCCGATGTCCCACTCCACGTTCTTGGCGTGCCTCAGGAGCGCCTGCGGCGTGAGCCCGGTGACCACGCGGACCACGGCGTTGTAGAAGGGCGGCCCGCCCGTGCCCACGGGCGCCGTCTCGTACAGCGACGAAACCGCCTCGACCCGGACCAGCGGTTCGAGCCAGCGGACCGCGAGCCGCAGATTCGCCTCGCGATTCCCCAGGTTCGACCCCAGACCCAGGTAGACGTCCGGGAGGCCGGTCACTGCCGCCACCCCCGGACAATGGCGTCGGCGACGCGCGCCACCTGCGCCATCTCGCGCACGTCGTGCACGCGGATGATGTCGGCGCCGTGGGCGATGGCGACGGCGCAGCTCGCCGCCGTACCCATCAGCCGCTCTTCGACGGGCTTTCCCCCGAGGGCGGCGCCGATGGTCGACTTGCGCGACGTCCCGACGAGCACGGGACGGGCGAACGCCCGCAGCTCGCCGAGCCGCCGCAACAGCTCCAGATTCTGCGCCTCCGTCCAGCCGAAGCCGAAGCCGGGGTCGATGATGAGCCGGTCGCGGCGGATGTCCGTCTCCCTCGCGATGGCGAACGTCTCCTCCAGCCCCGCCCGCACGTCGTCGACGACGTCGTGGAAGGGCCGGCCCCGCTGGTTGTGCATGACGATGGCCGGGACGCCCGCCTCTGCGACGATCTGCGCCATCTCGGGATGCAGGCGGAAGCCGTGGATATCGTTCACGAGGTGTGCCCCGGCGTCGAGGGCGGCGGCCGCCACTGCGGGCTTGTACGTGTCTACGGAGACGGGCACGCCCGCCTCGCGCGCGAGTCGCCGGATGACGGGCACGACGCGGCGGATCTCCTCTTCGACGGGAATCTCCTCGAACCCGGGGCGGGTCGACTGCCCGCCCACGTCCAGCAGGTCCGCGCCCTCTTCGACGAGCTGCAGGCCCCGCGCGACCGCGGCGTCGGGGTCGAGCAGGCCATCTCCCGAGAACGACTCCGGGGAGACGTTGACGACCCCCATCACGTAGGTGCGCTCGCCCCACACGAACTCCCGCGGGCCGATGCGCATCGGCGGGGGCGTCCACCGTCCGTACGCCCCGAGGGCGGGGTCAGTCGGCGACACAGAGCTCCTCCTCCGTGACCTGCCCGTCGCGGATGCGGAAGGCGCGAACGTCGGGCGCGTCGGGGTTCTGGAGCGACACCAGCACGTAGTAGGCGTCGGGCCACGCCGCCAGCCGCACGTCCGTCGGCGACGGATAGGCCTCGGTGTGGGTATGGGAGTGGTAGATGACCAGGAAGTCCCAACCGTTGGCGTCGGTCTCCCGGTAGATGCGGAGCAGGTCCTGCGGGTCGACGTTGTAGCGGTAGGGGCTGGCCTCTGCGTTCCGGGCCCGGTATAGCTTCGTCGGCCGGCCATCGACGCCCGCGATGATGCCGCAGCACTCGTTCGGCGCTTCTTCGCGGGCGTGCGCGATCATCTCGTCGACGAACGCTCGGGGCAGGGTCAGACTCATGCGCGTCTCCTAAGCGGTTCCAGGAAGTAGCAGGCCCATCGCGGCGCGCGGCACCTCGACCTGCCAGAGCCGCCGCTCCGCCGCGCGGTACGCTTGCGCTAGTTTATCCGCCGCGCACGGCCCACAGAGAAGCCGTCGAGGCGCGTCAGGGTTCACGAAGGTCGGCGTGTCCTCCGGCAGCTCGATGTCGATCGCCTCGACGGGCAACCACAGGACATGGCTCTGCTCGCCGCACTCGTCGCAGTCGCCGCCGATGGTCAGGAGCATCCACGAAACCGTGTCGATGTCCTCCTGCAGGAACTCGTACGCGGCCATCTCGTCGATACGGTAGTAGTCGTGAGTGTCGAACACCGCGGCCGGCTCGACGACGACCGCGATGCCCTCCATCGCCTCGTAATGGCGGCGCAGGGCAGGCTGGAGGCAGTCGTAGCACACGAACGTCGGCGTTCCGTCGTAGACGCCGCCGCACGTCGGATCGATGCCGACGCGCCCCTCGGTCACGCCGCAAGCGTCGCAGCGCTGGCCCTCCTCGAAGAGCGGCTCGAACCCCTCCTCTTCCTCTTCCGCCCCGGGCTCCCCGGGCCACTGCCAGCCGCCGCCTGCGTCCCGCCGCACGTCACCACGTCCTGAGGTCGCCGTCGTCGATGCAGCTTCCGGGCTGCAGGCGCGCCTGCACGTAGCGGTCGCTGAGGGGCAGCGTAACGACGTGCGCCGCCCAGTGCTCCCGTTCGCTCTCCGGAAGCTTCTCGAACAGATCTCCGAGACAGACGTGAATCTGTTCTTCTCCCGGCGCGATCCCGAAGTCGAGGGACCAGCCGCCCTCTCTGCGGACCCGGCCGATGGTGTCGGTGCGCACGACCGAAAAGCCCGGCGCACCGCGGTAGCGGTCGAGGACGCGCTGGTCGAAGCTGACCTGAATCATCCCCAGATCATTTCGGGTGAGCGCACGGCGGTAGGCCACACGCGCGAAGTCCGACATGGTTGGCGCTCCCGGGGCGCGGCCCCGCCCGGATGCTATCGGCGCGCCGGCGCCCGGGCAAGCGGCGCATCTCTGTGCGCGCCGGGGGCTGTACACACGGAGCCGGCCGTGGTATCGTAGCGCCACCCCAACATCGGGCGCCATCTCGAGTTCGCCGTACTCCCCGCCGCGGTCCACGGCAGTCCGGAGCCAGGAGGGCTCGGTGAGATGATGGACTCTGCACTTCCCGACCGTCACGAGGCGTCGCCGCTCGATCAGGCGCGGCTGCTCGCGGAAATCAACCGGCTCTCCGCGCAGTTACGCGACCTGAGAAGCCGCTTCACGCGCCGAGACCGGCCCCGCGAGCAGGTCCGCATGATCGAGGAGGACCTGCGAGCCAAGTGGGAGGCGCTCCGTTCCATCCGCGCCGGCGGCGTCACGCCCGAGCCAGTGCGCCGTCCGGGCGGCAAGTACTGGCGCTAGTCCTCTTACAGGCGCAGCGCACCGTCGAGCACCGTCACGGCCTGGCCGCCGACGCGCACTCGCAGGGCGCCGCCCACGCTCTCGACCGACACGCGCACGCGCCCGTCGCGCCCGATCTCGACGCCCTGTTCGGCGACGTACCGCAACGGCGGAGGACCCAGCATGCCGGTCGTGGCGAGATAGGCCCCCACGCAACCGTTGCCGCTCCCGCACACGGGGTCCTCGATGATGCCCTCGCGGGGCGCGAACGAGCGCACCCGCACGCGGCAGCCGGGGTCCTCGGCCTCCGGACTGAACACCGTGACGCCGGCGACGCCGTCCATCCGGGCGATGGCGTCCAGGTCCGGGGCGAGGCCACGGACGACAGCGACGCTACGGAGGGGCACGACGATCCACGCCACGCCTACCGCCACCGTGGCCGGCTCGCCCACGACGTCACGCTCCGATACGCGGAGCGCCCGCGCGAGCTCCGCGAGCGGCGGCGCCGGGCGGAGGATGGGCGTCGGCTGAGTCATCGTGAACCAGCGGCCCGCGCCCTCTCCCTCGACCTCGATCGGCAGCGTGCCCGCCGCTGTCTCCTGCCGGAGCGTGAACGGCGTCCCGCCGGGACAAACGAGGACGCCTGTCTCGAGCAGCGCGTGCGCGGTCCCGATGGTGGGATGTCCGGCGAACGGGAGCTCCGCGGCTGGCGTGAAGAACCGCACCCGGTAGTCCGCGGCGGCGTCCGCCGCCGGGAACACGAACGTGGTCTCCGAGAGGTTCATCTCGCGCGCGATGGCCTGCATCGTCGCGGCGTCGAGGCCGCGGGCGTCGGGCAACACCGCGAGCGGGTTGCCTTTCAGGGGCGTCGTGGTGAAGACGTCGACCTGGAGGACCCGGTAGGACGCCATGGCGGCTCAGCATACCGGTCCCCCTCAGCAAGAGGCACGCGACGCCTGCGCCACGCCCGCGTCGCTTCTATACTTTCGCCGTGCCGTATTGGGTGATCGACGGGGTGCTCGCCATCTCCTCCCGGCCGGGATACCAGGCCGGCGCGGAATCGGCCGTCCCACGGGAGGCGGTGGACGCGTGGATCCGGCGCGTTCGGGGCGCCGGCGTGGCGTCCATCCTGTGCCTGCTGGACGGCGATCAGCTTCCGCTGTACGAGCCCGCCCTTCCCGGGGGCCTCGTCGACTACTACCGCCGGGCCGGCTTCCACGTGGCGCACGTGCCCACGCCCGATGGTCTGCCGGAGCCCTTCACGCCGGAGCAGTACGAGCGTATCTGGCGCGCGTTCGTCGAGCTGCCGAAGCCGGTGCTGGTGCACTGCAGCGCCGGCTTCGATCGGACCGGCCGCGCGGTGAAGCACATCCTGGCCCGGATGCAGGATGACGCCTCCCGGGACGGCGGTCAGGCCAGGCCCAGCTTCTGCTCGTAGTCGGGGTCGATCTCCAGCAACAGCCCCTGCTCGAGATAGGCGTCGTACGGCAGTTTGAGGACCGCGGACATCACCTCGCCCGGCACGGGGAGGGCCGGCCGGTCGCCGATGACGCCCGACGCCTCCAGCTCCGCGTACTCTTCGTCCGACACGCCGAGGAGCCCCTGCAGGACCTCGCGGTTGTGCTCGCCGAGAAGGGGGGCGTGACCGCGCGCGGCCGGCTCGAAGCTCGTGAACTTCGCGGCCAGGTGCCGCTGCACCGGGCGCTTCCCGATGGCGGGCTGGTCGATGACGTCAAAGTGGCGCCGCTCCCGGAAGTGGGGATCGAACAGGATGTCGCGCCCGTCGAGCACGGGCGCCGCTCGCACGCCGCGGGCCTGAAGCCGGCGCGCCACGTCCATCGCTTCGAGCCCGCGCGTCCAGCTCGCGATCGCTTCGTCGAGGGCGTCCTGATGCTCATTGCGGGCCAGGATGTCGGCGAACCGGGGGTCCGTCTTCCACTCGGGATGGCCCGCTTCCTCGCACAGCGCCTCCCACTGCTCGTCCGACGCCACCGAAATCGCGACCCAGCGGTCCTTCCCGGCGCACGGGTAGACGCCTTGCGGCGCATCCCCGAACCACGACCGGTTGCCGCGCCGCTCGGGAAGCCGGCCGTTCATCTGCACCTCCATGAGCGCGTACGCCACCAGGCCGATGGCCGCCTCCTGCTCCGACAGATCGATGTACTGGCCTTTCCCCGTCCTGCGCCGGTACTCGAGGGCCAGAAGCACGGCGCCCGCGCCCAGAAAGCCTGAGAGCGGGTCCGTGAACGAGAGCCCGCTGCGGATGGGTGGGCCGCCCGGATACCCGGTCTGCTGGGAAATGCCCGAGGCCGGCTCGAGGCCCATGCCATAGGCCGAGTAGTCCCGGTAGGGGCCGTCCTGCCCGTAGCCCGAGAGCGAGATCATGATGACGTCGGGATTGAACTCGCGGATGTGGTCGTAATCGAGGCCGAAGTTGGCCATCACGCGGGGCGTGAAGCTCTCCGCGACCACGTCGGCGTCCTCGATCAGCTTGCGCGCGAGCGCGCGCCCGCGCTCGTCATTCAGGTCGAGCGTGACCCCGCGCTTCCCGGCGTTCCGGACGACGAAGTACGACCCCCGGTTCCAGGGCGTCGAGCGGCCGTCGTTGTCGGCGATGATGAGGCTCCGCGTGATGTCGGCTCGCGTCCGGGCCTCGATCTTGATGACGTCTGCGCCGAGGTCAGCGAGGATGCGCGTGCAGGTGGGCCCGGCGAACACCTGCGTGAAATCGACCACGCGGATGCCTTCGAGGGGAAGCGCCATCAGATCACCCCCCGGTCGGCGAGAATCATCAGCTCCTCCCGGTCGTACCCCGCCTTCCCCAGCTCCTCGGCCGTGTGCTCGCCCTTGCGCGGCGCGGGGCGCGATTGGAGCGGCGTCTCCGTCATCCGGAACGGCGCGCCCGGATAGCGCAGGGAGCCGGCATCAGGATGCGCGAGCTCGACGAAGAAGCGTCGCGCTTCCAGATGGGGGTCTTCCAGCAGGTCCTTCGCGGTCGGCACGTACGCGAACGGCATACGCAGGGCCTGGGCGAACTCCACGATCTCCCTCGCCGTGTGTTCGCGCAGCCACGGCTCCAGCAGCGCGTCGAACTCCCGCCACTTGAGCATGCGCTCGCCCATCGAGCGAAAGAGGGGGTTGTTGTCCAGCTCGGGGTCGCCCAGGAGCAACGCCATGGGCGAGACGCTGCCCTCCTGGCTGCCGGGTGTGGGGAACCCGCCGGCGCCCGGAATCACGACGACGTAGCCGTCCTTGCACGGCAGGATGTCGTTCGGATAGCCGAAGATATGCCGCGAGTAGTAGCGCCGGCGGACGGCGCCCTGGAACGCGTACATCGTCGCGTTGTACTCGTCGGCGGCCGCGCACGCCTCCGCCATCGAAACGTCGACGTGCTGGCCCTCGCCCTCTCGGGCACGGTAGGCGAGCGCTGCGAGAATTCCGACCCAGAGCTGGATGCCAGCGAGGTAGTCGCCGGGACAGCCGCCGGTCGTGAGCGGCTCGCGGTCGGGGTCGCCCGTCCCGTACATGATGGTGCTCATCGCCATCGCGATGAGGGAGTTCCCGTCCCAGTCGCGGTACGGTCCAGTCTGACCGAACGGCGTCACCGAGGCGTAGATGAGGCGCGGAAACTGCTCGCGGAGGTTATCGTAGCCCAGACCCCGCGACGCCATGACGCCCGGGCGCTCCGATTCGACGAGCACATCGGCGCCTTCGAGCAGCTTCTTCAGCACCACTTGCCCCGAGGGCACACTCACGTCAAGGGTCACGCTCTTCTTGCTGGTGTTGAGGAACAGGAACAGGCCGCCCTTCTCCGGGTGAGGAACATCGCCCGGAAACGGACCGAGCCGCCGGCAATAGTCGCCTTCGGGCGGCTCGATCTTGATGACCTCGGCGCCGGCCTCAGCGAGCAGCTTCGTGCAGTACGGGCCGGCGATGCCCTGAGAAAGGTCGATCACGCGAAGGCCGGACAGGGCGGACTCGGTCACGTGGGCTCCTTTCTCGCGTCGCGGAAAGCGACCGGCGCCATGGTACGAAGCCGCGCCCCGGCGAGCAACCGCCCGATCTGCCCCCGCATGTGCCATGCAGCGCAGAGCGGCGCGCGGGCGCGAAACTTCGCGGATCGCTGCGCTCGCGGCGAACAGTCGCGCGAGAGCGCGCGCTCGGCGGCGCCGGCCCCCACGCTCGCATCTGCGCGCGCTTTGCGAATTTCGGCCGCCGTGGTAGGGTTCTGCCTGACCAACAGGCTGGTGGCGGGGGAGCCAGCCCGCGAGGGCAGGCAGGGAGGTGCCCCATGCCCGGCGAACACAGGATCACCCGCCGGCGCTTTCTCGGGATGACCGCGGCGGCGCTCGGGGCGAGCGTGGGCCTGGGCGTCGCGCGCTGCGACCCGCGGTTGCTCGAGCCCCAGCTGAACGCCGGCCAGGCCGGCAACCCGTCCGCCGACCCGCCGCTGAGCTGGGTGTGGCAATTCGCGAGCGACGGGCACCCGGCCGTCATCCGCAACGCGCTGGCCGCGCGGAACGCAGGCATCCTCCTCAAGACCCACGACGGCGTCGAATGGATGCGCAAGTACGACTCCTCCATCTACGCGGTCAGCGGTCCCGCGCAGGTGGAGGTGCTCGCCGACTACTTCGAGGAGCGCGCGGTGCCGTTCCACGCCTGGTGCGTAGTGCACGGCCTGGACCCCGACGGCGAGGCGGCGATGGCTTCGGAGGTGCTCGCCGCCGGCGCCCGCAGCATCCATCTCGACTTCGAACCGCACGCGGGGTTCTGGCGGGGCGACGCCGCGGCGGCCAAGCGTCTGGGGCAGCAGCTTCGGCGCCGCTTCCCCCAGGCCGACGTCTGGCTCTCCATCGACCCACGCCCCTGGCAGATCGCCCGCCTGCCCGTCTCGGCCATCGCGCCCTACGTCACCGGCTTCTCGCCGCAGGCGTACTGGGAGACGTTCATCGATAACGTCAACAAGTATCGCGAAAGCGGCTACGACCCCGGCCCGTCGGGTATCACCCCCGAGTTCATTCTCGAGGTGACGTACGACGTGCTCAGAGGCTACGGCCTTCCGCTGTACCCTGTCGGGCAGGGCGCCTCGACGAACCTCGACAAGTGGCGCCGGTTCCTCGGCTACTCGGCGACGCTGAAGACGCCGATGCCGTCCATCTGGCGGTTCGGCGTCACGCCGGACGCGGTGTGGCAGGTCGTGCTCGACCCGCGGTCGCGGCAGCCGCTGCCGCGCCTGGACCTCAGGCGGTTGGCTTCGGCGACCCCGACGCCGACGTCACAGCCCGTCGACCTCGCGCCCGTGCAGACCTGGGGCCGCAGCGACTGAGCGCCGCCAGCCCTCAGGGGCGGGCGATGATGGATTCCGCTACGGCGATGGCTTCCCTTGCGTGTCGAACCGTGACCGTGGCGTTCAGACGATAATCCGCGCGGATCCGGCGCTCGCGAAGCCAGTCCAGTTGATCGCCTGTCGGTCCTCCTCGGGCCCTCAGTCGGGCGATGACAGCGCCGTGGTCCGCGCCTGTCGCTGTAGGCTGCATGGCACGAGTGCCCTGGAGATGTTCTCGAGCCAGCTGGTGGGCGGCAACGTAGGCCCGACTGACGGCCGTCCTCGCCGCGGCCTCACTGACGTCGTCGCCCTCGAGAAGGGTCCGGGCCAACCGCAGAACGTTGACGGGCACCGCCCGTCACTAGCGCCAGGCACTGCCAGGCCGCTCGCACGCACACGGCCATCCGCTCCTGCCCCTTCGCCCTCGAGCGCAAAATCCCGTACAGTTTCGGTGCCCGCCGCCAAGCGAGAGGAGGTTCGCGAGGAGCACCGATGCCGCTTTCCCGCCTCGACGAGCTGTGTGTCAACACAATCCGCACGCTGGCCATGGACATGGTCCAGCGCGCCAACTCCGGCCACCCGGGCACCGCGATGGGCCTCGCTGCCGCCGCCTACGTGCTCTGGACCCGGCACCTGCGCTTCAATCCGCGCGACCCGAAATGGCCGGGCCGCGACCGCTTCATCCTCTCGGCGGGACATGCGTCGCCCCTGCTGTACAGCCTCCTCTACCTGACCGGCTACGACGTCACGCTCGACGACCTGAAGAACTTCCGGCAGTGGAACAGCGTCACCCCCGGTCACCCGGAGTCGGCCCACACGCCCGGCGTCGAGGTCACCACCGGTCCGCTGGGTCAGGGCTTCGCCAACGGCGTCGGCATGGCCATCGCCGAGCGCCATCTCGCGACGCTCTTCAATCGCCCCGGCCACACCGTCATCGACCACGCCATCTACGCCATCTGCAGCGACGGCGATCTGATGGAGGGCGTCGCGTCGGAAGCGGCGTCGCTCGCCGGCCATCTGAAGCTCGGCAAGCTCATCTACCTGTACGACGACAACAAAATCTCGATCGACGGTAGCACCGACCTCACGTTCACGGAGGACGTCGGAAAGCGCTTCGAAGCCTACGGGTGGCACGTCCAGCGTATCGACGGCATGGACGCCGACGCCGTGGACGCCGCCCTGACGGCCGCCCGGCGGGAGACCTCGCGGCCCTCGCTCATCATCGCACGCACGCACATCGGGTACGGCAGCCCGCGCTATCAGGACACCGCCTTCGCCCACGGGAATCCTCTGGGAGAGGACGAGGTCAGGGCGACCAAAGAACGTCTCGGTTGGCCGCCCGACGCGCAGTTCTACGTGCCCGACGAAGCCCTCGCGCGCTGGAGGGAGGCTATCGACCGGGGGCGGGCGCTCCAGGCCGAGTGGGAGGCGCGCTTCGCCTCCTACGAGCGGGCCTACCCGGACGATGCCACCCGCCTGCGCGCCGCCCTCGCAGGCGAGCTCCCCGACGGCTGGGACGCCGATCTGCCTTCGTTCTCTCCCGACAAGGCGCTGGCCACGCGCGCGGCGTCGGGGAAAGCGCTCGATGCCCTCGCCAAGCGTATTCCGTGGCTGCTCGCCGGCGGCGCCGACCTCACCGAGAACACGAACACGAAAATCTCGGACGCCGTCGACCACAGCGCCGAACACCCCGAAGGCCGGGTGCTCCGGTTCGGCGTCCGCGAGCACGCCATGGGCGCCATCGCCAACGGCATGTGCGCGCACGGGGGCGTCATCCCGGCCGTGGGAACCTTTATGGTCTTCTCGGACTACCTGCGGCCGACCCTCCGGCTGGCCTCGATGTCGCGCCTCGGGCCCATCTTCGTATTCACGCACGACAGCGTGGGCCTGGGCGAGGACGGGCCCACGCACCAGCCCATCGAGCATCTGCCCTCGCTGCGAGCCATTCCGGGCCTCGTCGTCATTCGCCCCTGCGACGCCAACGAGACGTCCGTGGCCTGGCGCGTCGCCATCCAGCGGCGCGACGGCCCCACGGTCCTGGCCCTGACCCGGCAGCCCGTGCCCGTCCTCGACCGCTCGACGCTGGCGCCGGCGGACGAGCTCGTCCGCGGCGCCTACGTGCTCGCCGATAGCGCGGGGCCGACGCCCGAGGTCATCCTCATCGGCACGGGCTCCGAGGTGGCCATCGCCCTCGAGGCCCAGGCGCTGCTCCGCGAGGACGGCATCGACGCCCGGGTGGTGAGCATGCCGTCGTGGGAGCTTTTCGAAGCGCAGCCGGCGTCCTACCGCGACGCCGTCCTGCCACCGGCCGTGACCGCGCGCGTCGCCGTCGAGGCGGCGTCGCCATTCGGCTGGGAGCGCTGGGTGGGGACGAACGGGCGCGTCGTCGGCATCCCAGGGCGGTTCGGGGCGTCGGCGCCGTACAAGGTCATCTATGAGAAGCTGGGGCTCACGCCCGCGAACGTGGCCCAGCAGGCCCGTGACCTCGTCCGCGGCGCCGCCCGCGTCGAACGCTAGCGTTCCTCTCGTTCGACGGCCTCGCGGTAGGCGCCGCGCCAGTCCGGGGGCAGCAGCCGCGCGATGGCGAGCATCACCTCCGTAATGGCCCGCCGGTCCTCTTCCTCGCGCTCCAGGCCCGGCGGAAGCGAGAGCGTCCACGGCTCGCCGAAGCGTACGCGCAGCGTCCCGTCGTCCTCCTCCCACACGCCGACGGGCAGCAGCGGCGCGCCCCGCCGGCCGAGCGAGGCGAGAAACAGCCCTGTGCCCGGCTGCGGCACGATGAGCCGCCCGCGTGACTCGAGGCCTTCCGGCGTGAGGGCGATAGGCCCGCGCATGAGGGCGTGCGCCAGCTCACGCAGGGCCGCCGCGCGCTCCATCACGCGTTCGCGGCGCCGGGCGATGATGGTGAAGCCGTAGGTCCGCGCGATCCGCCGGAACAGCCAGCGCAGGAACCACCGCGGCACGATCACCGGGCCCAGCCGCACATCCACGTACTCGCTGGTGAACGCCCAGCGCACCTCGGGGTCGTGCGGGCGGCGCGCCGCGATGGCCGCCGTCACCACCATCGCGCAGTGGTACGGACGCAGGCCGCGGCGGCTGAAGTGGTTCATCACCAGCACGAACGACCCGCGCTCCGGGACGTTCGTCAGCCCCTCGATCCTGCGCGGCAGGCGCCGGTTGAACTCCATCACCGTCGCCGCGTCACGGGCGAACGAGCGCCGGCGTCCGAGCAGCAGGGAAACAGCGAACGCCGCCAGCCCCGTCAGCGGGATTCGGTACGCCGGCGCCGTCGGACGGGTCGGTGTCATCACGGCTTTATCGTGAGGCTTCCCGGCGCGCCTTCGACAACGCCGCCCGCACCGCCGGCTCCCCGCTGCGTGTCACTTGATCGGCGGCAGCGCCGTCCAGTCGTAGCCGATGGACGGATCGTCGTGCGGGAGACGCCCCTCTTCGGCCGGATCGTAGGTGCCGGACGTCAGGTAGATGAGGTGCGCGGGGCCATTGATGGCTTTGCAGCCGTGCGCCACGCCCGCCGGAATCTTCAGCAGTTGCGCGGGGTAGTGCTCCCCGAGGAACAGCTCCTGCAGCTCGCCGCGCGTGGGCGACCCCTCGCGCAGGTCGTACAGCGCGACTTTCAGATCCCCAACCGGCACATACCACCAGTCGATCTGCGTCGGGTGCACGTGCCAGGCTTTCGCCACTCCCGGAAACATGAGCGAGTGGCTCACCTGCTTCCAGCCCTCGGCGACGATCGCCTCGGTCGCGCGGGCGATCTCGCGGAAGAACCCCCGCTCGTCACGATGGGTCACCAGCTCCTTGAGTTCGACGCCGTCGATCACGAGGCGACCTCCTGCGGCGCGAGGCTTTCTCGCGATGATACGCGCTCGTTGGCCACGGCGCACGCGAACGCCGGCCGGCGGCTCGACAGCACGAGCGCCGCGGCCACGACATCGATCGCGAGGAAGCCGGTGAAGGCCGCTGTGTAGCTGCCGGCGGCGTCGTAGATGAACCCCGCCGCCGCGGGCCCGAGCGCGCTGATTACCATTCCGAACATGGTCACCACGCCCATGATCGACGCGAAGGCCCGCAACCCGAAGTAGTCGGCCAGGATGAGCGGCTGCAGCGCGACGACGGAACCCATGGACACGCCGAACAGGGCGGCGAACAACACGAGCCCGGGCGCCGCGCCGACCAGCAACAGGATCGCGAGGGCGCACGCCTGCAGGAGAAACACCGCGCCCACCACCAACCGCGGCGGTAGCCGGTCGGCGGCGTACCCGGCCCCGATCTTGCCCGCGATGCCGATGCCCGAGATGGCCCCGAGCACCGTCGCGGCCCGCGCCCGCTCCATGCCCTCGCCCTCCAGGTAGGGGATCACGTGGAGCAGCATCGCGCTCTGTGTGGCAAAGACGAAGCTCAGCGCCGCCGTGATGGACCAGAACGCGGGCGTGCGAATGGCCGCCGTGAGGTCGAGCCCTGCGAGCCGCTCGACGGCGACGTTCGTCTGCTTCTCGCCCTCGACCGGCTCCGGGTCGCCGTCCGGCGCGAGGCCAAGCTCCGCCGGGCGCTGCCGGATCACCCACAGCGTGAGAGGGAGCGCAACCGCGATCATGCCCCCGCCCAGCGTCGCGAACGCGCCGCGCCAGCCCAGCGCGTCGATGAGCAGCGCGACGGCGGGCGCCATCACCAGCCCGCCCAGGCCGATGCCCGCCGTCATGATACCCGTCGCGAGGCCACGCCGACGGACGAACCAGTTGGCGGCGATGGCGCTCGCGGGCACCATCATGAGCCCCGCCCGTCCGATGGCCATGCAGACGAACGCAAGGTAGAGGTACCAGAGGGCGGGCGTGAGCCCGACGGCCGCGAAGCTCGCCCCCGTGACGATTGCCGCCGTCGACAGCAGCTTGCGGGAACCCCAGCGGCCGAGGAGCCAGCCGGCCACAGGGCCCATGAGGCCGCTCACGACCGTGGAGATGGTCATCGCGACCGAGATCTGACCGCGGGACCACCCGAAGGCGTCCTCGAGCGGCGTGACGAAGACCCCGAGGGCGTAGAATCCCAGGCCCGCGCTCAGGAACAGCGTCGTTCCCAGCGCGCCGACGACGACCCAACCGTAGAACAACGGCCGCGCGGCCCTTCGGCGTCTCACGTCCTCACCGCGCGCCGGCGGCGCTCACGCCACCTCCGCGAGGCCGCCGGTGATCACGTTCTCTCCGCGCTCCGTCTTCGCCTGGAAGTAGATCTTGCCGCCCGGCTCCTGCCACATCTCCGTGGTGATGGTCTCGCCCGGGTACACCACGCCGGAGAAGCGGGCCTCCATCGACTTGAACCGCGCCGGATCGCTTCCCGCGTACGTGTGCAGGATCGCCCGCCCGACGTGCCCGAACGTGCACAGGCCGTGGAGGATGGGCCGGTCGAAGCCACCGAGCTTCGCGAAGTCCGGGTCGATGTGCAGCGGGTTGCGGTCGCCCGACAGCCGATACAGCGCGGCCTGGATGGGCAGCGTCGTGTACGAGACCGTGGCGTCAGGCGCGCGGTCGGGCGGCACGTTCTTCGGGCCGGACGGGCCGCGTTCGCCGCCGAAGCCACCTTCGCCGCGGAGGAACACCGACGCCGTGTTGCTGAAGAGCGTCTTGCCCGACTCGTCCCGTGTTTCCGATTCGATGACGACGACCGCCCCGGAGCCCTTGTCCCACACGGCGGCGATCTTCCCTGTGGTCGTGAGCTTGCCCGAGGTCGGAATCGGGCCGTTCAGCCGGATGCCCTGCTCACCGTGGAGCAGCAGCGCAGGGTTGAACGTGATCACCGACCCCAGGCCACCCATGACCGGAAACGCCGGGATGACGGCGAAAGTGGGAAGCACCTTCAGGTTTTTCTCGTAGATGAAGTCGAGCTCGTCGAGGCCGGCGCCGACGCCCAGCGCGTACAGCATGACGTCGCGCTGGGTGTACTCAAAGGTCTGCGTCGGGAGCTCCTTGCCGACGATGTCTGCGCTCACTGGCATGGCGAATGCGTCCTTTCGTGGAAATCTGCGGGGTGACGGTTCCTTGTTCTACCCCTCCCGGCCCTCTCGCACAACCGCCGTCTGTCCCGCGGCGAAGGGCCATCGTTCGCCTCTGCGCCCGCGCGGGTGTAGGGCCGCCTGTGCGCTCGCCGCCCGTCGTGATAGAGTTTCGAGCGGTCCCACGGCGAACCGGCGTCGTAATCCTCGGGTCCCGCCAGCGTTGGATCAGGGATGGAGCCCCGGAAAGGCCAGCCGTTGTCCGACCTTCGCCACCTGCTCGTTCAGTTGCGCCGGCAGCCGCTCTGGCTTCAGGCATTCGCGGCCGCGACCCCGGTCGTGGTCGTGGCCGCCGTAGTCACCGGCATCGTGCTGGCACGCCGGGGAGGCGCCGAGCCTCGCGTGACGGAGGCGCTCGGCGCCATCACTACCCCCACGAACGCCGTCACGCCGGGCGAGCGCGTCCCCACTCCCACCCCTGGCGCCGACGCGTCGAGCGTCGTCCGCGGCCCGCAGACGCCGTCGCCCGTCTCGGAGGTCGCGCCCGCCACCGAGACCGCGCCGCTCCCGCCGGAGGCGGAAGCCGCCCGCCAGCGGCTGGCCGCTGCGACGCTCCAGCCGGCCGATGTGCCGCCCACTATGACCGACGCCGGCGCGCACTTCCGCACGAACGAAGAGGCGCTCGTCGACGCGCCCGCCGACGCCGTGGATGTCCTCCGGAACCTGAATCAGCAGTGGGGCCGGCTGTACGTGTACGATCGGGCCTATGCGGCGCCACCCTCGCCCGACCTGCTCGGGAACGGCGCCATCGCCCGCCTGCAGAGCTCCGCCTCGCTGTTCGCCACGCCCGAGGGCGCGGAGGCGAGCGTCGCGTTCAACCGTGATCTCGACCCCGCCGTCGTGGCCGCGTTCGTCGAAGCCCTGGGGACCGCGGATTCCCCGATTCGGGACGTGACCGCCGAGCGCATCGACTTCCCGGCCTACGGCGACAGCTCGCACGCCTGGCGCTTCCGCGGCGTCGTCACCGTGAGCGGCCTGGACCTCAACTTCGTCGCGGATTCAGTGACCGTGCGCGTGGGCGACATCGCGTTCACCGTCACGGCGATCACCCTGAATCAGCCGCCGCCGCGTGGCGAGCTCGAAGGGTACGTGCGTCTGCTCGCCGAGCGCATCCCGCGCTCCTAGCGGGATCCTTCGTTTCGGGCCGGCGGGTCAGGCGCGACGCCGGGCCGCCGCGACGGCGCGGATCTTGTCGACGAGGCCTGCGAAACCGATCTGCTTGAGATGGAAGTCCGAGGCGCCGGCCGCTCGCGCCTCCTCCCACTCTTCCTGCGTGAGATAGGAGCTCAGGATCAAGACGGGCGCGTGCGCGGACACCTGGCGGCACAGGGAGAGCGCCGCGCCGTTGTGACCGCGCAGGTCCAGCAGCACGACATCGGGCGCCAGCTCGCGCACGAGCCGGGGAACGTCGTCCTGCACGCTCGCGACGGCGGCGACCCGGATGCCCGTCGTGCGCTCCATCCGCTGACGCAGGCCCTGCCGGACGCGTTCGTCGTTGTCGACGACGAGGACGGTGATGGGGTCTCGAACGGGTGTACGATGCTCCAACCTCAGGCGCCTCCCGGTCCAAACTGGTTCGCATCATTGTGGACCGGAAGCGAAGGGCGAGAGCTAGGGCCTAGCGTCCTCGTGTCGGGGGCCGTTTATCCCACGGGGCGGGACCGTCCGCCTCAGAGCTGGCGCCGGCTTTCGCGGCGCGCGATGAACGCCGCCGCCTCCGAGCGCCGTCGCAGGTTCAGCTTGCTCAGGATGCTGCTGACGTAGTTCTTGACGGTCTTGTCGCTGAGGTAGATTTCGGCCGCGATCTCTTTGTTCGTCTTGCCCTGCGCGATGAGGGCGAGGATCTTCTGCTCCTGTTCCGAGAGCTGCGCCAGCTCGTCGTCCTCGCGCCCCGAGCCGGTGCGCACGCGCTCCATCACCTTCGTGGTGACGGCGGGGTCGAGGAGGGATTCGCCACGGGCGACGGTGGCGATAGCGTCGGCCAGGGCCTGGCCCCGCGTCTGCTTCAGCAGATAGCCCGCCGCGCCCGCGAGAATCGAGGCGATGACCGCCTCCTCGTCGGCGTAGGAGGTCAGCATGATGACCTTGGCGTCGGGATTCTCTTCGCGGATCTCCCGGCACGCCTCCACACCCGACCCGTCGGGCAGACGCACATCCATGATGATGACGTCGGGACGGGTCCGCCGGGCCTCGGCGATGGCGGTCTCCACAGACCCCGCTTCGCCGACCACGGACATGCCCTGACGACGGTTGAGGAGGGCGCGCAGCCCCTCCCGGACGACCTCGTGGTCGTCGACGATCATCACGCGGATGTTCTCAGGCATCGAGCCGTTCTCCTTCCAGTGGCACGGCCACTGTAATACAGGTGCCCTTCCCCTCGCCACTGGTCAATTTGAAGACGCCGCCGATGGATCGGGCGCGGTCGGCCATGTTGCCGAGCCCGCGGTGGCCGACGCCGCCGGGGCGGGACACGTCGAAGCCCTTGCCGTTGTCCGCGATGGTGAGCACGCACGTTCCGTTCTGGCGCTCGAGGCGTGCCCACGCCTGCGTCGCGCCCGAGTGCTTGGCCACGTTGGCGAGCGCCTCCTGCGCGATGTGGAACAGGTTCTCCGCCACCGGCTCGGGCAGCGCATCCGGCTCGACGCCGTCGACGCTCACCTCGACCTCGATGAGGGAGTTCACCCGGACCTCGCGCGCCAGGTCCTCGAGCGCCTGCCGCAGGTCGTTGGAAGTGAAAGCCGCGGGCCGCAGGTGGAAGATGTAGCTGCGGATGTCCTTGATCACCTGGTTCATGTCGTTGATGGCCTTGTCCAGGCGCTTGGCGACGAACTCCGGGTCCTCGGACACCAGCTCGGCGCACTCCTCCAGGTTCAGCCCCACGGCGTAGAGCGACTGGATGACGCCGTCGTGCAGGTCCATGCCGATGCGTTCGCGCTCCTCGAGAATCGCGAGGTCCTGCGAGCGCTGGAACAGCCGCGCGTTCTCGATGGACGTGGCCGCCTGCGCCGCGAAGAGCCGGACCATCTCCTCGTCCTCTTCGCTGAATTCAGGCGCGTCCTGTTTCTCGGCCAGGTACAGCCGCCCCAGGATCTTCCCCTTGTACACGACGGGGACGCCCAGCAGGCTGTGCATCACCGGATGGTGCGGCGGAAAGCCGGCGGAGCGCGGGTCCTTGGTCAGGTCGCGCAGGCGCAGACTCGTGCCCTCGTTGATGATGACGCCCAGGAGCCCCTTCCCCGTCGGCGGGTCGCCGATGCGCGCCCGCTCCTCCTCGCTGATCCCCGAGGTGATGAAGTGCTCGAGATTGCCATCGGGGCCGAGGATGCCCAGCGCGCCGTAACGGGCGTTGGTGATCTCACGCGCCAGATCGACGAACTGCTGGAGCAGCGGCTCGAGCGACATCGTGGAGGCCAGCGACAGCGCCGCGTTGTGCACCGCCGCCAGTTGTCGGTTCTGCCGCACCAGACGGCGGTGGATACGGTTCACCACGCTGAACACGAAGGCCGTGAACGGGATCGTCGCCACCAGCACGGTGCCGAGCGCGATGAGCACGGCGACGTACCGCGGCACCCGATCGCCGATGCCGAGATGCACGCCTACCTCGACCGCTGTCAAGAAGGCGAGCGGCAGAAGGACGGTGAACCGCCGGAGCTGCCGCAGGGCAGGATCCATGGCGTTTGCATTATACCGACAGTCGATCGGGACGTGACGATCGGCCCGATCACAGGGCCGTCTGATGTGACGGATGGACGCCCAACAGCGACCCATCGGCTCCGAGCCAAGATGCGGCTGGCCCTGTCGCTGGCGAGGGGCCTGGGGCAGACTGGCAGGGCGAGCAAAGGAGGCCCGGGATGCCACAGACACTCAAGATTCAGCTCAAGTCCTGTCCCCGCTGTCACGGCGACCGGTTCCCCGAGCAGGATGGCCAGACCTGGGAGCTGGTCTGCCTGCAGTGTGGGTACCGGGAGACCGTGTCCATCGTCAGGGTGTTGCGCGCGCTGCATCCGGTCGCGGAGGCGGAACCCGTGGCCGCCGGCCACAGGGAGGTGCCCACCGCCGCCTGAGGAGCCACCGGCTGCCCCTCCTCCTGCGTCGAAGGGCCGTGAGGGTTCACGGCCCTTCGTGTGCTTCGGGGATGCGGCGGTCCAGCGCCGCGTTCGCCAGCAGATCCGCCAGCCGGTTCGCCTCCCGCGGGATGTGCACTGCCGTGAAGCCGCGCACCCGCTGCCGCAGCGCGAGAATGCGCCGGTACGCTCGCGCCAGCCGCGGGTTGCGCACGCGATACCGGCCGTTGAGCTGCCGGACCACCAGCTCCGAGTCCATCCGCAGCTCGACCTCGTCGGCGCCCAGACCGATGGCCGCCTCCAGCGCCGCGATGGCACCCGCGTACTCCGCCTGGTTATTGGTTCCGTGGCCGAGGAAGCGCGCCGAGCGATGCAGCTCGCGGCCCGCTTCGTCGAACAGCACGATGCCGTAGGCCGAGGGCCCGGGATTGCCGCGCGAAGCGCCGTCGGCGTACGCCACCACCTTCACGGCCGCAGGCGGATGGCGACGGCGTCGTCCGTCACCGTGATGTGATCGATGACCTCGCGGAGCAGCTCCTGTTTCTCGGCCAGGCCGAGCCGCTCCCAGTCATCGACGAGGCGGCCCAGCGCGCGCTCCTGGCGGCGCCGGCGCTCCGCGGCGTCCTGCTGCTCGCGCGCCCGCCGGTCGAGCTCTTCGATCCGCTCCTCGACCTCGAGCTGCTGCCGGGCGATGTCCACCGAGAGGCTGTGGAGGCGCTCGCGGCTCAGGCGGCCGCGGCTGGCCGCGTCCACATGGCGCTGCAGCTTGCGGTCGAGGGCCTTGAGCCGCGATTCGAGCCTTCGGCGTTCGGCCGCGCATTCAGCGAGCACGGCGGCGACGTCCCCGGCGTGCGGAAAACGGACGCCCTGGGCGCCCGGAGGCGCGCTCAACTGACGGCGAACCTCCTCCTCCAGCGCCTCAGCCTTCCACGTGTGGTAGTCGCAGAGGCTCTGGTTGGTCCGCGACTCGCACTGGTAGTACCGGTACGTCGCCTGCTGGCGCTCGCCGCCGCGCCGCCGCCACGACTGCCGGCGGCTCACGCCGATCATCTTGTTCCCGCAGTGACCGCAGCGGAGCAGCCCCGACAGCAGGAACGCCGACTGCGTGCGCGCCGTGTACGAGGTGCGCCGCGCCGCCAGGCGCTCCTGCACGGCGTGAAAGTCTTCAGGCGAGATGAGCGCGGGATGGCTGCCGGGTACGCGCACGCCGAAGCGCGAGTACGTCCCCAAGTACGCGCGGTTCCGGAGGATGTCCCGGATGCTCACCATGCTCCACGCGCCGCCCCGCCGGGTGCGGATCCCTTCGCTGTTGAGCCGTCGCGCGATGAGGCGAATGCCCAGCCCCTCGTGCAGGTACAGGCGGAAGATGTAGCGCACGACGACCGCTTCTTCGGGGACCAGCTCGAGCCGCCGGCGGTTGCCCACCTTGTAGCCGTAGGGCGGCCTGCCGAGGACCTCACCGCGGACGGCCTTCTTGCGCATCGCCGCGCGGACCTTCTCGCCCAGCGTCCCGCTCCCCTGTTCCGCCCACGCCTCCAGCAGCGCCTCCGTGCCATCGCGGTCGCTCTCGATGAAGCGCACCGAGGCGCCCAGCCCTTCGAGCTGGAAGTACCGGCGCGCCGCGTCGGCCAGGTCGTCCCCCAGCGACCGGAGCGACGGCGTCACCACCACGACGAATCCCTTGTCCGGCCGGCGGAGGTACTCGATGAGCTGCTTGAAGCCGGCGCCCGAACCGTCGCTGTCGGCGGTGTCGCTGAAGGTGCTGGCGACTTCGAAGCCGTGGGCTTCGCAGAAGGACAGGAACGCTCGCGCCTGGTCGGCCAGCGAGGGCGCGGCGTCAGGAAGCTCGCGGAAGTATCCGACCGCCTTCATGCGGTTGTCATGCCCGTTCGGCCGGGCCTCATGCCTGACCGTTGTACAAGATGCGCTCGCAGCTCGGGCACTGGATGAGCGCGCCGGGCTGGCGAAGCCGTTGCTGCACGTTCATCGGGAGCGAGATCCGGCAGCCGCCGCACGTCGCGCGTTCGATCCGGGCCACCGCCCGGCCGCCGCGCGTGCGCCGCAGCGTTTCGTAGAGCGTCAGCGCGTCCGGCGCGATGCCGGCCACCCGCGCCGTCCGGTCCGCTTCGAGCGCCGCCAGCTCCGACCGCGCCCGCTCCAGCGTTCGCAGGTGCTCGTCCCGCTCGGCCTCCCACTGCGCCTGCTGCGCGTCCAGCGAGGTCCGCGCCGATGCCAGCGCCTGCTGCGCCTCCTCCACGGCCGCCATGGCGTCCAGGGTCTGATCCTCGAGGGCTCGCTTGCGGCGCTGGAGGCTTTCGACGTCGTGCTGGAGGTCGGCCAGCTCCTTAGGATTGCCGATGGCGCCGCCGTAGAGTTTCTTCTCCAGCGTCGCGATCTTCTCGGAGACGCTCTGCACCTCGAACTCGAGCTCGCGGAGCCGGCGTTCGGCTTCGTGGAGCGCGAGCGCGCGCGTCTCGACCTCGTCCCGGGCCTCGCGCAGGGCCTCCGGCTCGGCGAGTCCCGCTTCAGCCGCGGCCGCGGCGGCGTGGAGGGCGTCCACGCGGAGGTCCAGCTCCTGCAGCGCGTACAGGTCTGCGACGTCGCTCATGGCTTCGGCCCGCTCGTCCCGTGTCTCAAGGTGCGGTCTCCGGAGCGTGGCGCCGACGCCCGACGCGTCGCGACGGGCCGGTCCGGTGGAGGCGATGCCGAGGGTCACCGGGCATGCGTACGGTCGAGACGGCAGGCGGGGCGCGCCCGGGCGGCGCGTTTGTACCTCCGGTCGTCACAGCCCGGGGAACGGCGACCGTCGCGATTATAGGCGCGCCCGCCTCCCCTGACAAGGCGAACCGGAGCGCCGCGGGGGACGCCAGCCCGACGCCCGCCCGGCTGGTATCATGCCTACCGGCATGACCGCGCCGTTCAAGACGCTCCACATCGAGAAGCGAGGCCACATCGGCCGGCTTCGCCTCTGCCGGCCCGACGAAGGCAATCCCATCGATCTCGCGTTCCTGCAGGAGCTCGCCGAGGCGGCGGAAGTGTTGAACGACGACGCGGACGTCCGGGCTGTCGTGCTGACCGCCGAGGGGCCCGACTTCTCGATCGGCTGGCGCTCCGAACGGGACGCCGTTCTGGGGCAGCTGACAGCCCTCCGCAGGGAGCTCGCCCAGCGCCTGCCCTTCGCGTGCCTCGAGCAGATGGGCCCGCCCGTCATCGCCGCCATCCGCGGACGGTGCCAGAGCGCAGGCCTCGAGCTGGCGCTGGCGTGCGACGTGCGCCTCGCCTCGGAAGACGCCCGCTTCGCCTTCCCCGAGGTCGACCGCGGCACGATCCCCATGGCCGGCGGGACGCAGCGGTTGCCCCGGCTCGTGGGCCGCGGACGCGCCCTCGAGCTGCTGCTGTACGGGGAGGAGCGCGACGCGCAATGGGCGCGCGAGGCGGGCCTGGTAAGCGCCGTGGTGCCCGTAGACCGCCTCGAAGCTGAGGCCGAGGCGCTGGCGTCCCGCATGGCCGAGCGCGGCCCCATCGCCCTGCGCTACGCCAAGGAGGCGGTGCACCGGGGACTGGACCTTCCCCTTGACGAGGCGCTCCGCTACGAGACGGACCTCACCATCATTCTGCAGACGACGGAAGACCGGGCGGAGGGCGTGCGGGCGTTTCTCGAGAAGCGCCGCCCCGAGTTCCGGGGCCGCTAGCGCCGGGCGGCCGGCTACGCGCGGACGAACCCGGGGATGGAGTCGAGCCGCGGCAGGTCGATGGTGTGACGCGCCAGCTCCTCCCGGATGGCGCGCGCCGTGGCCTCGTCGGGCTCGCACAGCGGGAGCCGCAACCCGCCGACCGGGAAGCCCACCTGACCCAGCGCGTACTTCACGGGGATGGGGTTCGCCACGAGGAACATCGCCTTGACCAGCGGCAGCAGGCGCAAGTGCAGCTCGCCCGCCCGGGCGGTGTCGCCTCGCACGAACGCCGCCACCATCTCGGCGACCTGACGCCCCACCAGGTGCGAGACGACGCTGACGACGCCGTATCCGCCGATGGCGAGAATGGGCAGCGTGTCCTGATCGTTCCCGCTCCAGACGGTGAACCCCGGCGCCGCCCCGCGGATGATGCGCCCGATCTGTTCGAGGTCGCCGCTCGCCTCCTTCACTCCGACGATGTTGGGCACATGGGAGAGGCGAATCGTCGTGTCCGCCGCGAGGTTGGCGACCGTGCGCGAGGGCACGTTGTAGAGCATGCAGGGAAGCGAGACGGCTTCGGCGATGGCCGCGAAGTGCCGGTACAGTCCCTCCTGCGTCGGTTTGTTGTAGTAAGGCACGACCAGGAGCAACCCGTCGGCGCCGGCGCGCTCCGCCTCCCGTGAGAGCTCGATGCTCTCGGCCGTGCTGTACGTCCCTGTGCCCGCGATGACCGCGCCCCTGCCCGCCAGCGCGTCCTTCACTTCTCCCACCAGCCGCAGCTTCTCCTCGCGCGTCAGCGTCGGCGCCTCGCCCGTCGTTCCGCACACCACGAGCGCGTCGCTCCCGGACTCGATGAGGGCCAGCGCGAGGGCGCGGGCGCGGGCGTAGTCCACCGCGCCGTCCTCGGTGAACGGCGTGACCATTGCGGTGATGACCCGCCCGAAGGGGGGCGCTGGAGCGGTCATGACGGCACCAAATTCCGCGCGATGAGTTCTTCGGCGATCTGGATGGCGTTCAAGGCGGCGCCCTTGCGCAGGTTGTCCGCCGTCACCCAGAAGGCGATACCGTTTTCGAAAGCGGTGTCGTTCCGGATGCGGCCCACGTATACGGGATCGTGGCCCGCCGCTTCCACCGGGTGCGGATACAGGTTGATGGCGGGCTCGTCCTGCACCACGACGCCCGGCGCTTGCGCGAGCAGGCGGCGGACCTCCTCCGCGTCCAGCGGGTCGCTCAGCTCGACATGGACCGCCGCGGAGTGCCCGATGAAGACCGGCACGCGCACGCACGTCGCGCTGAACGCGATCTCCGGGTCGTGCATGATTTTCTGCGTCTCCACCCGCATCTTCCACTCTTCGCTGGTGTACCCGTCCTCCTTGAACGACCCGATGTGCGGCAGGACGTTGTACGCGATCTGATGCGGGTAGACGTGGGGCACCACCGCCTCGCCGCGGTCCAGCCGCTGGACCTGCTCTTCGAGCTCGGCGACGGCCGCCTTCCCCGTCCCGGAGACGGACTGATAGGTAGCGGCGATCACCCGGCGCACGCGGCTCCGCCGGTGGATGGGCCACAGCGTCATGACGATGGGCGTCGTCGAGCAGTTGGGAATCGCGAGGATGCCCTTGTGCCGCTCGACGTCGTCGGCGTTCACCTCGGGCACGACCAGGGGCACGTCGGGGTCCATTCTCCACACGCCGCTGTCGTCGATGGCGATGGCGCCCGCCTTTACGGCGATGGGGCAGTACTCGCGCGAGATCTCGTCCGTCGCGGAGATGAAGACGAAGTCGGCGCCCGCCAGGGACGACGGGGTCAGGGCTTCGACCGTGAGCTCCGACTCGCCCACCCACAGGCGCTTGCCAACCGAGCGCTCGCTCGCGATGAGCTTGAGGCTGCGCACGGGGAAGCGGCGCTGGACGAGGATACGGAGGAACTCTTGCCCGACGATGCCGGTGGCGCCGACGACGGCGACGTTGAACGAGCGAGAGCCGTTACCCTGAGCCATGCGGTCCTCGCGAAGCTGGCGCGACCCCGGGAGAGAAACGCCGCGTGAGGCGCGGCTCGGACCATGATACGGCACGATGCCGCGGGCTTCAAACGCGACCTAGGGCGTCGGCGTCGCGGCGACCACCTCGAGGGTCAGCTCCATGCCCGCCTCGCGATGGCCCGGCAGGTCGCAGTAGACCGGATACACCGCCGGTGCCGACGGCGCCGTCCAGACGACCCTCCGGGTCCGGCCCGGGGGCACGAGGATCTCCTCGATACCCGCCTCGCCCTCTTCAGCGCTCTCGAATTCGTGGTCCTGCGTCCCTTCGTTTCGGATGACGAAGGTCACCGTCGCGCCCGCCGGCACGACGATGTGGTTCGGCTCGAAGTACATGTCGTCTCCGCGTTCCCCGGCGCGGACGACGATCTCCTCGCCCTCTCCCACGGCCGTCAGGCCGCACCCGGCGAGCGCGAGGCCCCCCAGCAGGACCGCCAGCGCGAGCGCACTGTTCCTCGTCACGACGCCACCTCCTGTACCGCCGCGCGGTCCGCGCCGGAATGTCGCGTCGCCGCCGCCCTGTCGCGCCCCAGGATGAAGAAGGCCAGCGCTGGAACCAGGTAGGCGACATACGCGATCACCAGGCCGAGGTAGGGGCTCGAGTCGTACCCGAGGAGGGTCGAGGCCACGCGGCCGAGCTGCGAGTTGTCGGGCAACAGCTCGTACGTGTCCCACACGTGCGGCCCGAGGTTGGGCACGGCGCCGACCTCGTGAAGCTCCTTGAGCCCGTTCACCAGAAGGCCGGCCGCAAGAACGATGAGCACGACGCCGGTGACGTTGAAAAAGGCGGCGAGCGGCAGGCGGGCGCTCCCAGCGTAAAAGACGGCCGCCAGGGCTGCGGCGAACGCGAGACCGGCCAGCGCGCCGAGCCAGTAGGCGAGCGCGTCCTCGCGTCCGGAGCCAGCGAACAGGAACAGCGCCGTCTCGAGCCCTTCGCGGCCCACGGCGGTGAACGCCAGCGCCGCCAGGGCGAGGGTGGACCCTCGTTGGAGGGCCAGGTCGACCTGCCGCCGCAGATGAGCGCCCACATGGGCCGCCTGCTGCCGCATCCAGAACAGCATCCACGTGAGGATGCCGACCGCGAGCAGCATGGCGCTGCCTTCGAAGGCCTCGAGCGCGCGGCCCGAAAGCGTTGTCGCCGTCGCCTCGAGGGCGCCGCCCAGCGCGACGCTGAGAGCGAGCGCGGCGAGCGCGCCGAGCCAGACCGCCCTTCGGCGAGACGTTTCGCCGATGCGCGTCAGGTACGCCAGCACGATGGCGATGATGAGGCCGGCTTCGAGTCCCTCACGCCACGTGACCAGAAACGAGTACGCCACGGATGGCCCCTTTCCAGAACGCAGCCGTGGCGACTCACCGGATGCTGGGCGCCCCGCTCAGTCGGAAGCCCTTGCGTCGACCTCACCTCGTGACAGCTTCGGCGCGGTCGCCGGCGACGGGGCGGGCTGTACGGGCCGGTAGAAGTAGAAGAGCGCCGTCACCAGGAACAGCGGGTATGCCATCACCTCTTCGAGGGATGGATTCGCGTTGTAGCCCAGCAGGCCCTTCAACCATTCGCCTACGCCCTCCTCATCGCTGAGAGCGGCGCTCACGTCCCAGACGTGCTCGTTAACCGTCGGGCTGACCTCGGCCTCCTGCAGCTCATGGATGCCACGAGTCAACAGGCCGGCGGCCACGACAATGAGCAGCACGCCCGTAACGTTGAAGAACGCCTTCAGGTTCACGCGGCGGCCCCAGCGGTAAAACGCCCATCCGACGAGGACAGCGAGCACCAGGCCTGCGCCCCCTCCAATCGCCGCCTCGGCGTGACTCGCCGTCTCGCTCGCGGCCACCATGAAGAGCGAAGTCTCTATGCCCTCCCGAAAGACCGCGATGAACGGAACGGCGGCAATGGCAAGCCCGGAGCCTGTGAGCAAGGCGGTGTCGACCTTTGCCTGGAGCTCTGCCCGAATACGAGTCGATTGGGTTCGCATCCAGATGATCATCCAGCTCAAGACGGCCACAGCGGTGAGCATCGTGACGCCTTCGAACAGCGCCTCCGCCCGTCCCTCGAATTCGCCGCCAGCGATGAAGATGCCCACGCCGATGGCGAAGCTCAGCGCAACGGCGGCGAGGGTGCCCGCCCATGCGTGCATCCAGAATCGCATCTGCCCGATGGCCTTGAGGTACGCCAACACGATGACCACCACCAGGGCCATCTCCAATCCTTCGCGGAAGGTGATGAGGAGCGCTTGAATCACATCTACCGTCCTTAGCCAGCCGACGCTTCGACCGGAGCAAAGTGTGGCCTAATGTCCGCACTTAGCATGGGCTTACTTTTGGCCCCGATCAAGAGTCCGGACGGCCTTATCTGAGCGATTCCTAAAAAATAGGAATGGTTCCCATTCCCAAACCGCCCCGGCCGCGGTATCGTATGTTTCGGATATGCCCGACCGGATGACGGCCTGCAGAGAAGCCATCCTCCGCGTACTCGCGGGCACGCGGTCCCACCCCGACGCCCGCTGGATCTACGAGCGGGTGCAGCAGGTGCTGCCCGGCGTCAGCCTCTCGACCGTGTACCGCACGCTGGCGTGGCTGCGGGACCGCGGCATGGTGCTGGAGTTTCCCACGCCCCGCGGCGCCCGGTACGATGCCGACGTCCGGGAGCACCACCACGTGACCTGTCGCGTCTGCGGCCGCATGGAGGATCTCGACGCCTCGCTCGACCCTCCGCCGGCGGCGGCAGTCCGGCATCCCGCGTTCGCCTCCATCGAGAGCGCGCGGGTGGAGCTCACAGGGCTGTGCGCCGAGTGCGCCGCCCGGGGAGCGTGACCACGGAGACGGCTCGATGCCTCATTTGCGGCCCAGTTCGACCATCGAGGACTACTTGCAGGCCATCTACCAGATGGAGCGCGACGGCCGGAGCGTCATCGCGTCGCGCCTCGCCGAGAAGATGGGCGTGTCGCTGCCGACCGTCACTGCGACCATCGCCCGGATGCAGCGCGACGGGCTCGTGGCGCAAGGGGACCGCCGGACCATCCGCCTGACCCCGGAGGGCATCGCCGCCGCCGAATCCATCATGCGGCGTCACCGGCTCACCGAGCGTCTGCTGACCGACCTGCTGGGCCTGGGCTGGGCCGACGCCCACGAGGAGGCGCATCTCATCGAGCACGCCATTTCGCCGCGGGTCGAGGAGCGCATCATCGCTGTGCTGGGGAACCCGCGCACGTGCCCCCACGGCAACCCCATCCCGGGCGCGTACACAGAGCCGCTGCCGCCGACCATCCCCCTGACGGAAGCGCAGACCTCGTGCGAGTTCGAAGTCGACGGCATCAACGAAGAGGCCGAGGAAGACCACGACCTGATGACGTTCTTCGAGCAGAGCGGCATCGTGCCGGGCTCGCGCCTTCGGGTGCTCGAAGTGGCGCCGTACAACCACACGGTTACCGTGGAGGTGAACGGCCGCCCCGTCACGCTGGGCCTCTCGGCGGCGCAATACGTCCGCCTCCTCGCGCCGGCAACCTAGCGTCCTCACGCTTGCAATCGCCCCGCGCAGCGACGGATACTCGCTCGCGTCGGGGGATGCGATGAAGATCGTCGTTCGCGACGCCGAGGGACGTCTCCGCGTGCTCGACGAAGGGTATTCCAGCGAGAGCGAGCTTCAGGGCTTCCTCGAGCGCCACGCGGATCTGATCCCTGTGGACGAGCTCGGCTCCGGCGAGCCTCTTCTGTGCATCGGAAAAGAGGTGGCCGTCGGCGGGGGCGCCGAGGACCTGCTGTATGTCGATCGAACGGGGCTCCTGACCATCGTCGAAACCAAGCTCGGCCGCAACCCGGCCGCCCGCCGCGAAGTCGTCGGCCAGATTCTCGAATACGCGGCCATGATGGGTGATTGGACCGCCGACGACCTCGTGCGGAGGGCGGAAGCGTATCTGGGACGACCCCTCGAACAGGCGTTGTCGGAACTGGGAGATGACGGGGACGTGCCCGATGCCTCGCCGTTCGATGTCCGCGAGTTCGTCGACAGCGTCGAGGCCAATCTGCGGATGGCCCGGTTTCGGCTCATCGTGGCTGTCGACGACCCGCCGGAGCCCTTGGTGCGCACCGTCGAATTCGTGAACCGGTCGACGCGCACCTTCGAACTGCTGTTGCTGCAGCTCAACAAGTTCTCGGACACGGCGACCGGCCTCACCGTGTTCGTCCCGCGCATCCTGGGCGCGAGCGCGACCGGCGGGCCTCGCCCGAAACGCCGGGAGCCGTGGACCGAAGAAGCCTTTTTCGACCAGCTCTCGCAACAGGCGCCTCCGGAGGCGGTCACCGTTATGCGCCGCCTCCTCGACTTCGCGAAAGAGCGCGGCCGCGTCGTCTGGGGCAAAGGAAACGTGAGCGCGACGTTTCGCTTCGCCGTCGACGCCCCCTCCGGCTCGCCGGTCACGCTCTACACCGCGTATGGCTACGGTGGCCTCGAGTTCGACTTCGCCACGATGAAGAAGCGAATCCCCGGCGAACTCGTGGACCGGTACCGCGCGCTGCTCCGGAGCCTCGACGCCATCCCCAGGGAGGTCGTCGAGGCCGAAAGCTGGAAGCAGTTCGACGCCCTGCGGCTCGCCGCGGGCGACGCATGCCAGCAGTTCCTCAACGCCGTCGCTACCTTTATCGAAGAGCTCCAGCGGGCGAAGGGATGAGGCGAGACCCGCCCGGACTGGCCCTACAGCGCCAGCTCGCGGATGGCCCAGGCGACGCCCGCTTCGCGGTTCGAGGGAGCGACCGCGCGCGCCACGCGCTTCACTTCTTCGGGCGCGTTCCCCATCGCCACCGGCCAGCCCACGACCCGCAGCATCTCGATGTCCGGCGCGGCGTCCCCCATCGCCAGCGCGTCCTTCGGGTCGACGCCCAGCCGCCGGCAGACGGCGAGCAGCGCCGCGCCCTTGTTCGCCTCGCGCCGGACCACGTTGAGGTACGGCGGGTACGTTTCGCTGTACCCCCACGCGAGGTTGAGCTCGCCGGCGTGCCGGCCATCGAGCCGCTCCAGCATGACGCGGACGCCGCGCTCTCCGAAGAACAGGAAGGCGGTGCAGCCGCCGCGCACGCGGGCGGCGACGTCACGCTCGGCTACCATCCCGGCGGGGAACCGCGATGGATCGACATCCGTCCGGCTCGTGCCCCAGTAGGTCACGTCGTCGACCGTGACGACGGGGTCGACGCCCGCCTCCACGGCCTCGCGCACGATGGCCTCGGCCGTGGGGCCGTCGATGCGGTGGTGGACGAGCTCCTCGCCGTCGCGGGTCTTGACCAGCGCGCCGTTGTGGCAGATCAGCGGATCCCGGATGCCGAGGGCGTCCGCCGTCGTGAGCGCGAGGGTGAACCAGCGGGAAGTACTGAGGATGACATGCACCCCCGCGGCGACGGCGTCGCGCACGGCCTGCGCGTCCTCGTCGGCGATGCGGTTGCCGGCGTGGAGCAGCGTGCCGTCCAGGTCCAGGGCCACGAGCCGAAGGCGCGCCACGGCCCGGTTGTACCCCCTCGCGACGTCGCGGCGCAAGCGCGCCTCACGAGGCCGCGGCGTCGCCCTGAGCGGGCGCGCCCTCGTTCCCGCCGGGCGCGGCACCGGCCCGTAGCGGCGTCCGGAACAGCGACGGCGTGCGCTGCTTGAGGCTGACCCATCGCCCTTCGCCCATCCCCAGGATCACGTGGTCGAGCAGGTCGATGTCGAGCGCGGCGGCGGCCTCGGCAAGCTGCCGCGTGAGCCGGATGTCGTCGGGCGACGGCGCCGGGTCGCCCGAGGGATGGTTGTGCACCACGATCACGCTCGGGGCGTTGCGCACAACGGCTTCGCGCAGGAGCTCGCTCGTGCGGACGAGGGTGAGGTTGACGGTGCCGCGGTACACCTCGGTCGCCGCCAGCAGCCGGCAGCGCGTATCCAGCGCCAGGACCCGGAGGCACTCTTGGTCCAGCAGGGCCATCTCCGGCTGCAGCAGGCGGACGACGTCTTCGGGCGTACGGAGCGTCGGGCGTTCCTCGGGCGCCGCCGAGACGACCCGGCGGCCCAGCTCGAGCGCGGCGAGCAGCTCGCAGGCCTTGGCCTCTCCCAGGCCCCGAAGATCGATGAGCTCGCCGAAGCCCGATTTCGCGAGGCCGACCAGGCCGCCCCGCTGGGCGAGCACGCGCGACGCCAGCGCGAGCGCGCTCTCCTTCGCCGTGCCGGTGCGGAACAGGATGGCCAGCAGCTCGGCCGTCGAGAGCGCGCCTGGGCCGTACGCGCGGAGACGCTCGCGAGGACGCTCCGCCGATGGAAGGTCGCGGATGAGGGTGAAGGGGTTGGTCGATGCGGGCGGGGCGTCCACGGGCGGCCTCCTTTCCACACGCTGCGCCGTCGGGCCACAGGGTACGCGCCTCCCGGCCCTTTGTCAAGACAAACGTTCGGAATCTTTGTGCGGTCGAAAGGCTGGACACGCTGGGGTACACTGGGTCCGCTCATTCCCGCACGACGCGCGAAAGGAGTTCGGCATGGCGACCACCGTTCACGACCCGGTATGCCACATGGACATCGACCCCGCAAGCGCGGCCGGCACGTCCGAGTACGAGGGGACGACGTACTACTTCTGCGCCCCCGGCTGCAAAGCGGAGTTCGACGCCGATCCGGCCAAGGTCCTCCGGGCCGAAGCAGAGTACGACCACAGCGGCGGCGGGCACGAGATGGCCCGCGCGGCGCCGGAAGCGCCCGCGGGCGAGGCCCGGCGCCCGTGGTGGCAGTTCTGGAAGCGGTAGCGCCGCTCAGGGCTTCTCAGGCGCCGTCGCGGCCGGCCTGGGCCGCGGCCCCGCCGAAGGCGCGCAGGAACTGCGTAAGCTCCAGCGGGACCACCCATTTCGTGGACTGGCCTGCAGCCATCGCCTTCATCATGTCCAGGTACTGGATGGACATGGTGTTGACGTCGACCCCGCGGGCGACCTGGTGCACGCGGTCCAGCGCGGTGGCGTAACCTTCCGCCTCGAGAATGCGGGCCTGGCGTTGTCCCTCGGCGCGCAGGATGGCGGCTTCCCGTTCGCCTTCGGCCTGCAGGATCGCCGCCTGCTTCTGGCCCTCGGCGACCTTCACGGCCGCCTCACGCTGCCCGTCGGCCTCGAGGACCGCCGCCCGCCGGTTCCGTTCAGCGGACATCTGCCGGCTCATCGCCTCCTGGATGTCCCGCGGCGGCATGATCTCGCGGATCTCGACGGCGTTGACCTTCACGCCCCAGCGATCGGTCACCTCGTCGAGCTTGGCCTGCATCATCTGGTTGATGTCGTCCCGGCGCGAGAGCACGTCGTCTAGGGTCATGTCGCCCACCACGGCCCGCAGCGTCGTGATGGCGATGCCCCGCGCGGCCTGGATGTAGTCCTGTACCTGGAGGACGGCGTCGTCGGGCTTCACCACGCGCAGGTACACCAGCATGTCGATGGAGACGGGCGCGTTGTCCTTGGTGATGCAGGTCTGCGGCTCGACGTCGAACACTTCCTCCCGTAGGTCCACCCGCACGATCCGGTGATAGATAGGGATGGCCCAGACCCATCCGGGACCGCGGGGCGCGCCGTCGTAGCGGCCGAGGCTGAAGCGAACCGCCCGCTGGTATTCGGGAATGATGCGGAACATAGTGGTCGGCCCTCCTGTCTGTGGCGCTGTGGAGTACGCCTGCGATCGTACAGGAGGGGAGCAAGCGGGGGTCTCGACGCGGCCGCGAATCAGCCTCTGATGATCGACCGCGCGGCGTCGACGGCTTCGGAGGCCGTCGCGACCGCCTCCTCTGCCGCGCGCCGGTCGTACGCCTTCGCCGGCAGCCCTCCCGGAAGGGCGTCCGGGTACCGCGTCGGGAGGTAGTAGCCGTCGAGGGCGCTCCAGCGGGGGCAGCGGGGCGCGAGCTCCGGCCACACGACGGCGGCCTTTTGACACGGGTCCTGAACGGAGTGACCCACGACCATCTCCCGCCCCGCGTGATACAGGAGCGCCTTCATCGCCTTCTCAGCCACCTGCTGGGACAGAACGCACGCGAGGTTGAAGGCGCCGGAATCGCGCAAGTGGGCTGCCCAGCGCAGGTCATCCTCCGCCTGGGTGAGCCAGCGCTCGGCCTGATCAGATGGCCTCATGGAGTACCTTCCCGGTCGCGAGGGCGTGGCGGACAAACGGCCGCTCGCGCATCTCCTCGAATTCCTCCGGAGTGTACACCAGCAGTCCGTCGCCACCTTCGGGTGAAGCCGCTCGAGAAGCGCGGGGATGCGTCGCACGAACGGCAGCTCGCTCTCCATCACGACCAGAAGGTCGAGGTCCGTGAACAGATCGCGCCGCCCGGCCGCGTAGGAGCCGAACAGCACGATGAGCCTCGCGCCCATCGCTCGCAGCTCGCCGACGATGCGGTCGAGCTCCGACTCGAGACGCCGGGCGCACTCGGCCCGGAGGGCGTCGAGGTCCGCGGCCGCCACCGTCAGCCCCGGCCCGTGAGCTCCGCTGGCTCCGGCTTCTCCAGTTCGAACGCCGCGTGCAGCGCCCGCACCGCGTCGGCCACGCGGTCCTCGGCGATGATACAGGTGATGCGGATCTCGGACGTCGAGATGAGCTCGATGTTGATGTTGGCGTCGGTCAGCGCGCGGAACATGCGGGCCGCGTAGCCCGGGGCGCTCTGGATCCCTGTGCCGACGATGCTCACCTTTCCCACGCGCTCGTCGGCGACGACCTCGCGGGCGCCGATGGCCTTCGCTACCTCTTCCACGATGGGACGGGCGTGGTCGAGCTCGTTCTTGGCGACGGTGAACGTCAGGTCCGTGAGCCCCTCCTGGCTCGCGTTCTGGACGATGGTGTCGACGCTGATGTGGGCTTCGGCCAGGGGCTCGAAGATGCCGGCGGCGATCCCCGGCCGGTCCGGCACCCCCCGGATCGTGATTTTCGCGACGTCGAGGTCGTGCGCGATGCCTCGCACGCGGTTGAACTGCTCCATGTCCACGCCTCCGTGGATGAGAGTCCCGGGCTCATCAGTGAACGACGAGGCCACGAGAATGGGGATGTTGTAGACCGAGCCGAGCTCGACGGCGCGCGGCGCCATCACCTTCGCGCCCTTGCTCGCCAGCTCGAGCATCTCCTCGTAGGTGATGTCCTTCAGCTTGCGCGCCCGCGGTTCGATACGCGGGTCTGC
>JBBING010000015.1:0-37636 GCA_037444005.1 Chloroflexota bacterium | reverse complement strand
GGACGAACGGCCGCCACGCGCTTGACCTCGGGGACGAGAAGTCGTAGCCTCATGCTGACAGCAGCGCCTCCTTCTGTTTGTTCGATTATTCGCCTCAACCATACCAGAAGGCAGGCGCTGCTTTCTATCCCACCAACCGAGAACCAGTCACGCCATCGGATCGCGCTGCGGCCGGCGTGGCCGCCGCGGCGACGGGGCCAGGCCCGAGAAAGGAAGGGGGAGAATGCAGAGCGTCGACTTCTCACTTACCGGGCTCCAGTCGGGATTCGTCCTCGCGGCCGTTATCGTCGCGGTGCTCTTCGCTGAGCGCCTCGGGGGAACGGCGGAGCTCGCGAAGCGCGTGTTTCAAGTGGCGTTGGGCGTCGCGCTCGTGCTGCTCACCGTGAGCGCGACGACGGCCTTCGTGCGGCCGCCGACCGCGCCCGAAGACCTCCTCGAACAGGGCGTCTTCTTCGGCGACTCCTTCGAGACTGACGTGAGCGAGGAAGAGGATGAGGAGGCGCGCCGGCTGCTGCGGGAGACGGCTCAGAACGTGTCCGAGGTGCGGACCATCCACATCGGCGTCGCGGTCGTGTTCGTCCTCGCCGGATTGGTTCTCATGGCCAGGATGACCGTCCTGCCACTGGCGAGCGTGCTCGGAGGCGTTCTCCTGCTGCTGGTCAGGGGGGTACAGAGCGGTCGCCCAGTGACAGCGGGCGATTTCTTCAGCACGGTGATCGATGTCTTCCTGCCCTCGTTCGAGGGGCTGCAGCCCGGTAGAACCCACGACATCGTCGCGTTCGTGGTGCTGCTCGTGGGGGTGGCGGCCCTCGCGGCGTTCGGCTACATGCGCTGGGAGCGCATCCCAACGGCTCCCCCGCAGCCCGAGGGAACACCGCTATAGGGGCCAGCCCCTCGTATACTGGGCGGCGGGAGGTCTCGGGCCGTGACGCCGCGCTTCCGCATCGGCACCTCCGGCTGGGTCTACCCGCACTGGCGCGGGGTGTTCTATCCCGAGACCCTTCCGCAGAGCGGCTGGTTCGCCTTCTACGCGAGCGCGTTCTCGACCGTCGAGATCAACAACACGTTCTACCGCCTCCCCGGCGAGGACGCCTGGCGTCACTGGCGCGAGGCGGCGCCCGAAGGCTTCGTCTACGCCGTGAAGGGAAGCCGGTTCATCACCCATATCAAGCGCCTCCGCCCGGGACCGGAGTCCATCGACCTCTTCACCGGTCGCGCCCGCCTTCTCGGAGAACACCTGGGGCCGATCCTGTGGCAGCTCCACCCCGGACACCATCGCGATCTCGACCGGCTGCGCTCCTTTCTCGAGCTGCTGCCGCGAGATCTGCGCCACGTGTTCGAGTTCCGGCACGCGTCCTGGTTCTGCGACGAGGTGTACTCCCTGCTGCGCGAGTTCGACGCCGGGTTCTGCGCGTACCACATGGTGGACCACGCCACGCCCCTCGTCGCGACGGCCGACTTCGCCTATATCCGGTTCCACGGCTCGGGCGACCTGTACGGCGGGCGCTACAGCGACGAAGAGCTGCGCGTGTGGGCGGACCGGCTCTCGGCGCTACCTGTTGAGGAGGTCTTCGTCTACTTCAACAACGACGCCTACGGTCACGCCGTGGCCAACGCCCGAACGCTGATCGAGTTCACGTCCGGGGACTAGAGATGGGCCTTCACCGCCTCGGCCAAGCGCCGCGTGAAGCCCACGGTGGCGGCGATCTCTTCCACCGACGCCTCGCGAATCGCCTTCACCGAACCGAACTTGCGCAGAAGCGCCTTCTTCCGCTTGGGTCCGATGCCGGGCACGGCGTCCAACGCCGACTGCATGCCCGCCTTCGTCCGAACCTTGCGGTGATAGCTGATCGCGAACCGGTGCGCTTCGTCGCGGACGCGCTGAACCAGATACAGCGCCTGTGACGTGCGCGGGAGGACGATGGGTTCGCTCATGTCCTTGACGAACAGCTCCTCCTGGCGCTTGGCGAGGCCCGCGACCGGGATGTGTTCGACACCCAGGTCGCGCAGCACGTCCAGGGCCGCGTGGAGCTGGCCCTTCCCGCCGTCCACGATCACCAGGTCTGGGAGCGCCCCGAAGGATTCGTCCACAGCGCCGTTCGAGGTCCCGTTCTGGGCCCGAGCTGCCTGTCCCGCGCGCCTGAAGCGCCGTCGCAGCACCTCGGCCATGGAGGCGAAGTCGTCGGCGCCGGCCACCGTCTTGATGCGGAAGCGACGGTATTCCTTGGGCCGCGGATGGCCGTCCACGAAGACCACCATCGAACCCACCGAGGACGTGCCCTGGAGATTCGAGATGTCGTAGCACTCGATGCGCCGCGGCGGCGCCCGAAGGTTCAGCTCCTCTTGAAGCTCAGAGAGCGCCTCCTGCGTCTTACCCGCATCCGCGAGCCACTTGACCCGCTGCATCGCGAGCGCCTCCCGCGCGTTCTCCTCCGCCATCGCCACCAGCCTGCGCTTCTCCCCTTTGCGGGGCACGACGATGCGGACGCGCGCGCCACGGCGCTCGGAGAGCCACTGCTCGATCAGCGGCTGCTCGGGCACCGGCATCGGCACGACGACCGTCCGCGGGATGTACGTGGACGACTCGTAGAACTGTTTCAGGAAGCTGCCGATGACGTCGGCGTCCGTTTCGCCCTGGGACCCGTCGATACTGAAGCTGTCCGCGCCGACCATCTTCGTCCCGCGGACGAACAGGACCTGCACCATGGCATCGCCGTCGGCCCGCGCGAGGCCGAACACGTCCTCGTCCGCAGGCTTCGTACTGGCCGTGACCTGCTTCTCGCTCACCGCCTCGATCGCCCTGATCTGGTCGCGCAGGAACGCGGCCCGTTCGAACTCGAGCCGCTCCGACGCCTCCTCCATCTGCCTGCGCAGGCCGTCGACGACCTCTTTCGTCTTCCCTTCCAGGAACAAGATCACCTGTCGGATGACCTCGTCATACTCCTCCTTCGTGCAGTACCCGGTGCAGGGCGCGATGCACCGCTTGATGTAGTAGTCCAGACAGGGCCGCGGGTCGGTCCCCGTGATGGTCTTCGTGCACGAGCGCCACGGGAACAGCTTCTTCACGATGTCGAGCGTGGTTCTCACCGACGAGGCGCTGGCGTACGGCCCGAAATAGCGCGCGCCGTCGCGCTCGACCCGCCGCGTGATGTAGACCCGCGGCCACGGATCGTCGAGGTCGACTTTCAGATACGGGTAGTGCTTATCGTCCTTGAGGCGGATATTGAAGAACGGCTGATGCCGCTTGACGAGCGTCGCCTCGAGGTGCAGGGCCTCCTGCGGGGTCGACGTGACGATGAAGTCGAAATCAGCGATGGCTTCGGACAGCGCCCGCGTCTTCGGCTCCATGCTCGACGGGGAGCCGAAATATGATCGCACGCGGTTCCGCAGATTCGCGGCCTTCCCGACATAGATCACCCGTCCCTCGGCGTCGCGCATGAGATAGACGCCCGGGCGCGCGGGAAGGGCGCGAAGCTGGGCCGCGAATCGCTGCCGCCGCGTGGTCACACAGCCATTCTAACGCGGGGACCCTGGGCCCTGGGGAAGCGGCTCGCCGAGCTCGACGCGATACACGCAGTTCTCAGCGCCCGTGGCCACGGACTCCACGAGAGAGACACGGGCGCGCCGGCGGGCATGACGCTCGACGAGAAGGCGCACCCACGTTTCGCCGCAGAGGCAAAGCTTGGGATCGAGCCGGATCACGCCCTGCCGAACGTAGGGGCACACGCATTCCCCGCGGTGGACCTCCGTCCACAGCAGCTCATCGGGGCCTGTGCGCTCGATGCGAATCTGGCTGGGCCCCGAGATGCGCATACGCTCGAGGAACGACTCGAAGTCGAGGTCCGCGGCGATGTCCATGAGCGCGACGAACGCCGACACGCACGTCTCCGCCTGGGCGTCCATGAGCTGCCGCAGGGGTTCGCCCTCGAGGCGGTAGATCCCCTCGTACAAGCCGCCCAGCAGCCGGTCGCGGTACGACCGCATGAGCTCGGTCACCCAGTCTTCAGCAGGGCGCGCCTCACTGGCCATGGCTGGCTCCTCGCATCAGCGACCCGCCGGGCATGACGTGCCACTCGTGCGTAACGTCGTGCAGCACCGCGCGGAGGTCCGTCTCGCCGCAGCCTTCGGGAAACTCGGGCGTGAACTCGTCGAGGCCCTGACGGTCGGCCTCGGCCACACCCTCACGCACGACCTCGCGAAGGGCGTCGGCGTCGCATCCGCCACCTACGCCCAGGGCGAGCCACACACCGACGCCGGCTCCGACGGCCATGAGCAGGACGACGAGGCCGACGATGGGGACAATCATTCGCGACATACGGGCGCCCCTTTTCGCCCTAGGTCCTCCGCAGGAAGCCTACCGTGTACCTGCGATTCGTCGGAGGGATGACCGGCCTGTGACGCGGGGACCATTGGTCCATCCGCATCAGACCGGAAGCGTCCCTGGCCCGTTTTGAAGGCCGAACGTCCCGCGAATGGAGGAAGAACGCAGCTCGCGCCAGCCCGCAATGCCGGCGTATGGTACAGGCGGAGGCGGTTGGGAGCGACCCCTTCCAAAGTGGAGGGCGCGTGCCATGAAGATCCTGATCACCCTCGATGGTTCCCCGAGATCGGAGGCCATCCTCCCGTACGCGGAAACGCTGGCCCGAGGTCTCGGCGCCGAGGTTCATCTCATGACCGTCGTGCATCCGCCCCGCCGGGAGGGCCGGGGCCGCCGTCCCGTCGTCGACGCGCAGTATCCGACCGCGTTCGCGGGAACGCTCGGCGTCTCGACCCCGACGGTGGTCCACGGCCGCGTCCAGGAGGTTCCCATCGAGACGCGCGAGCAGGCCATCGCCCGGCTCGAACACGAGGCGGACGAGTACCTCCTCTCGGTCGAGAAGCGGTTTCAGGGGCTGCGCGTCGTGCGCCACGTCCGGATGGCCGAGGACCCGGTGGAGCCGATCCTCGAGTACGCGCGGGCCATCGGCGCGGACCTGCTCGCGCTGTCGACCCACGGACGGACGGGCCTGGCGGCCGTGGTGCAAGGGAGCGTCGCCGCCGCCCTCATCCGCTCGCGGGTCGCGCCGGTAATCGTGTGCCGCCCCGAGGACTTGAAGGACTAGCCAGCGCCTCTCGGGGCGAGCGTCTCTCGCAGGAACAAGCGCACCGCGGCGAACAGCCGCTCCGCGCCGTCCCACCAGAAGTGGTCGGCGCCCTCGATAAGCTCGAGACGCGTCCGCGAGTGGCCGGGCACGGCGGCGCGCAGCGCGTCCGCCGGCGCGAACTGATCGGCGTCGCCGGCAATGACCAGCGTCGGCGTGTCCGCCGGAATCGCGAGCTCGCGCGCTGCCGCCGGGGGCGAAATCAGAACGAGTGCGACCAGCGAGGGCACGGAAGCCGCGGCCGCGCACGCCACGAGCGCGCCGAACGAGTATCCCGCGAGACATCCGCGCGAAGGGTCCGCTTCTGGGCGAGAACGGAGCCACTCGACCGCAGCGATGACGTCATCCCGTTCGCCGCGGCCGCCGTCGTACGTCCCCTCGCTGCCACCGACGCCACGGAAGTTGAATCGCAGCGCGACGTATCCTTCCTCGACGGCCGTCCGGCACACCCCGAGGACCACGCCGTTGTGCATATCGCCGCCGTACAGGGGATGGGGGTGACAGACGACGACGGCCGGGGCCGGTGTCCGCTCCGGCACATGCAGAGCGCCCTCCAGCGAGAGCGGGCCGGATGGGATTCGCACCGCCTCGGTCCGGCCAACCGGCGCCACTCACGCCTCCCGCGGCCGGAAGCGGACCAGCGTCGTCTCCTCGCTCACGTCGTCGTACACAGCCTCGACGGGCATCCCGACGCGCAACGCCTCCACGGGGCAGCCGACGATGTCGGTGACGAGCCGTGGCCCCTCGTCGAGCTCGACGATGGCGAAGTGATAGGGCACGCGGTCCTCGAATCCCGGGACGAGCTTCTGGTGCATGACCGCGAAGCTGTAGAGCACGCCGCGCCCGCTCGCCGTCTCGTACCGCACGTCGGTGGACCAGCAGTCGGGACAGTGCTCCCGCGAGGGGAGCCGCCACTGCCCGCAGCGGCCGCATCGCGCGAGCACGAGCTGGTGTCGCCTCGCCCCTTCGTAGAACGGGGCGGAGGCTTCGTCCGCAACGGGGATGGGCCGCGTGTATTCTGGCATCCTCCTCCGCTCCCTCACGATGCCAGCGGGCTCAGGATCAAGGTGCTGTGGTGGTCGAGGATGCCGCCGTTGCCGCTCACCAGGACGACATCGTGCGGCTCGACCTGGCGCTCGCCGCCGTGCCCGCGGGCCTGGATCACCCCCTCCGAGAGCGGCGTCATGCCCCACATGTAGTACGCCGAAAGCTGACCGCCTCCCGTGTTGGTCGGCAGCGAGCCGCCGGGGCCGAGCTTGCCGTCGGCAACGAACGGCCCGCCCTCGCCCTTGGGACAGAAGCCGTAATCCTCCAGCGTGACGATGACGGTGTAGGTGTAGCAGTCGTACAGCTCCAGCACATCGATGTCGCTGAGCGTCACGCCCGCCATCCGAAACGCCTGCTCCTTGGCGAGTGGCGCGCCCGTCTGCGTGTCCACATCCCACCCCTTCCGGCGAAGGTCGCCCGGGTGGCCCTGACCCCAGCCCCAGATGTACACGGGCGGCTGCCGCAGATCGCGGGCGCGGTCCGCCCGGGAGACGATGACAGCGACGCCGCCGTTGGACACAAGACAGCAGTCGAGCAGATGCAACGGCTCGACGACCCACCGCGACGCATGGTAGTCCTCGAGCGTGATGGGCTCCCGGTGTTCCGCGAGCAGATTCATGGCCGCCCACCGGCGCTGCGCCACGGCCACCGCCCCGAAGTGGTCGTTCGTCGTGCCGTACATCGCCATGTGCCGCCGGGCGGCGAGCGCGTACTGCGCGTTGACGCCCGCCATCCCGAAGGCAGTGTAGAGCCCGCCCATGCCGCGGGGCTGCAACTGGCGCGAGAACGCGCCTCCGTACGCGGCCCCTCCGCCGCTTCCCTCGCGCAGCGGCGCGTCGGCGAAGACGCAGACCACGTTGGTCGCGAGCCCGAAGATCACCCACGTGGCCGCAACCTGCACCATGATGTTCGCGGTCGCGCCTCCGACGTTCATCGAAGCCAGAAGCTTGAGATTCGTCAGCCCAAGGTGATTCTGGATGCCCAGGCCGCCCATGCCGCTCATCGGTGTGACGCCCTGGTTGACCAGCAATCCGTCGATGTCCTCCTTGCGCAGGCCGGCATCTTCGACAGCGAGGCGGATCGCTTCGGCGGCGAACCAGTCCGCCGAGCGCCCGTAGATGCGGCCCATCGGCGTGATGCCGAGCCCGGTGATCGCGGCCTTCGCCTTGAGCTCTCGCGCGTCCATCTTCCCCGCCCTCCGGCGAAGGTGAGTATCGTTCCGCGCCGACCTTGGAGCAAGCGCGAGGGGAGGCGGCGCCCGAGCGCTACAATGGCCGCGGAGGCTCCGCGCCGTGTACGTCATCGGGACCGCCGGCCACGTCGATCACGGCAAGTCCGCGCTCGTGCACGCCCTCACCGGCATCGATCCCGACCGCCTCGAGGAAGAAAAGCGGCGCGGCATGACCATCGACCTCGGGTTCGCCTGGCTGACGCTGCCCTCGGGCCGCGAGGTGAGCATCGTCGATGTGCCGGGCCACGAGCGCTTCATCAAGAACATGCTGGCCGGCGTCGGCGGGATCGACCTAGCGCTGCTCGTCGTCGCCGCAGACGAGGGCGTCATGCCCCAAACCCGCGAGCATCTCGCCATCCTCGACCTCCTCGGCGTGCGCCACGGCTTCGTGGCCATCACGAAATCCGATCTCGTCGACCCGGAATTCATCGACCTCGTCCGCGAAGACGTCCGCGAGACCCTCGCTGGGACGACGTTGGAAGGCGCCGAGATCGTCGTGTGCTCCGCGGTCACGCGAGACGGCCTTGCGGACGTCGTCGAGACCATGGACCGACTGCTCGACCACACGCCGCGCCGGCCCGACGTCGGCCGGCCCCGTCTGCCCATCGACCGCGTGTTTACGGTGCAGGGTTTCGGAACTGTGGTGACGGGCACGCTGCTCGACGGCGTCCTCGAAAGCGGGGCGGAGGTGGAGATCGTCCCCGGAGGGCAGCGCGCTCGCGTCCGCGGCCTGCAGTCTCACCGCACGAAGGTGCAGCGCGCGCTGCCGGGGATGCGCACTGCCGTCAACCTCACCGGCGTGGACAAGGATGACCTGCGCCGCGGCCAGGTGCTGACGTCCCCGGGTTGGCTGCGGCCCACCACCGCCATGGACGTGCGCCTGCGCGCCGTCCGTTATGTGCGCAAGCCGCTTCGGCACAACCTGCACGTGACCTTCCACTCGGGCAGCGCCGAGACGAACGCCGTGATCCGGCTTCTCGACCGCGACGCCATCCCGCCGGGAGAGGAGGCCTGGGCGCAGATCCGGACGGAGGAGCCGGTGGCCGTCGTGAGCGGCGATCGTTTCGTGGTGCGAACGGCGAACGACACCGTCGGCGGCGGCGTCATCGTCGCGCCCCACGCAAAACGTCACCGGCGCCGCGACCAGACCGTCGTCGAAACGCTCGAGGCTGCCCTCGCAGGATCCCCCGAGGACCGCGCACTGGCTGTCCTGCGGACGGAAGAACCCGCGGGCGCCGCCGCCGTCGCCCGCCGCGCCGCGCTCGGCGAGACTGAAGCCGCACAGGCGCTGGAACGGCTCGCGCGCAGCGGGATGGCGGTTCCCCTGGGCCCTGTCTGGATTTCGCGCGACGGCTTCGAGCGGCTGACGCGCGCGGCTGTCGACGCCGTCGAGGAGTATCACCGACAGTTCCCTCTTCGGACGGGTATGCCCCGAGAAGCGTTGCGCAGCCGCCTCCGCCTGAAAGAGTCCGTGTTCGACGCCGCGGTCGACCGCTGGACGGCTGCCGGCGCGCTGCGTGCGGCGGGCGAAGCCCTCGCGCTTCCCGGGCATGAGCCCAGGCTGTCGCCCGCTCAGCAGCGCGCCGCCGACGATTTCCTCGCAGCGCTCCGGGAGCGCCCGTACAGTCCGCCGTCCGACCGGCGGCCGGAGCCCGACGTCCTGGCGTTTCTCGCGGAACGCGGCGAGATCGTGGACGTTGGCGACGGCGTCGTGTTCGCCGCCGAGGCCTACCGAGACATGGTCGAGCGTATCGTCGCACGGCTCCGCGAGCAGGGGAGCCTCACGCTCGCAGAGGCTCGCGACATGTTCCAGACAAGCCGTAAGTACGCCCAGGCGCTCCTCGAGCACCTCGACCGCGAGCGCGTCACGCGGCGCGTGGGAGACGAGCGCGTGCTCCGCTAACCGCGAGTCCCCAGCGACCACGCCCATCGTTCGGCCGCCCGTTCCACACGGGCGAAGGCGTCGTCTCGGCTCGCGGGTACGCCTTCCTCCAGCGACGTCGCCGCCACAATCTCGTCGAACAAGCCCGCCCCTCCGTCGAACGAAGGGTCGACGACGCCGGCAATCGCGACCGTCCGCACGCCCCGCTGTTTCGCTCGACGGGCGACCTCACCCGGGCCCTTTCCTCGCAGTGTCTGGCTGTCGAGCCGGCCCTCGCCCGTCACGACGATGTCGGCCATACCGATTCGGCGCGAGAGGTCGAGCGCCTTGGCCACGAGGTCGAATCCGGGCGTGATACGCGCGCCGCAGAAGACGCACAGTCCATACGCCAGCCCTCCCGCCGCGCCGGCGCCCGGCTTGAACGCCAGGTCGACGCCGAGCTGTCGCTCGGCCACCTTCGCCAGGCGCGCCAGCGCCGCGTCGAGCTCTTTCACCGTCGCTTCGTCGGCGCCCTTCTGCGGCCCGTACACGACGGACGCGCCCTCGGGCCCGTACAGAGGATTCGTGACGTCCGTAGCGACCAGCAGGTCGACACCGTCGAGCCGCGGATCGCGCCCCGAGAGGTCGACGCGCGACAGCCGCGCGAGCGCCGCCCCTCCCGGCGGCAGCGGGCGGCCGCGGCGGTCGAAGAACCGCACGCCGAGGGCGGAGGCCGCGCCCGTCCCGCCGTCGTTGGTGGCGCTTCCACCCACGCCCACGATGACCTTGCCGCAGCCGGCGTCGAGCGCCGCCCTGATGAGCTCGCCGGTCCCGAACGTGCTCGCGCGTCGCGGGTCCAGCTCCTCGGGACGCAACAGCGCGAGCCCGGAGGCCGCCGCCATCTCGATGACGGCCGTGCCGTCTCCGAGAAGCGCCCAGGCGGCGTCGATCGGCCGACCCAACGGGTCGTGGACGCGCGCGACGCGCCGTTCGCCGCCCAGCGCATCCAGGAAGGCCTGCACCGTGCCCGACCCCCCGTCGGCGATGGGACACACATCGAGCCGCGCGTCCGACAGAGCCCGCCGAATGCCCGCCTCCATGGCCCGCGCGGCTTCCGACGCCGTGAGCGTGCCTTTGAACTCCTGCGGCGCGATGAGGATGCGCATGGGTCGCTTCGCCCGTCATTAGACCGCGCCGACAAAGATCAGGGGAATCCCTGATTTCGGGCGGCCGGCTCCCTCACCCACCATGGAGCGCACGATGGACGAACTGCTCGGCCGCTATCTGGAAGCGCTGGCGCTGGAACGCAACCTTTCGCCGTACACGCTGCGCAACTACGACGGCGACCTGCGCGGCCTCTTCGCGTTTCTCGAGGAACGCAAGGTCGACCCGCGGGCGCTATCGCGCCAGGTGTTCCGGGAGTACCTGTCCCGGCTGGTCGCCGACGGGATTTCGCCCGGCAGCATTCAACGCAAGGTGAGCGCGGCTCGCGGATTCTATCGGTGGCTGCAGGCGCAGGGTCTCGTCGAGGCGAATCCCCTCGCGAACGTGAAGGGTCCGCGCAAGCCGCGGCGCCTTCCGTCGTTCCTGACGTACGACGAAGTGACCGCCCTCGTCTCATCTCCCCAGGGTTCGCGGCCTCAGGCGATCCGCGATCGCGCGATCCTCGAACTCCTGTACGCCACAGGGATGCGGGTGAGCGAAATCGTGTCCCTCGACCTCGACGACGTCGATCTCGACGGGCAGGCGATCCGCGTAGTCGGCAAGGGGAACAAGGAGCGCATGGTCGTCATGGGCGAGCCCGCCCGGGAGGCGCTGGAACGCTACCTCCGCGAGGCCCGTCCAAAGCTCGCGGCGGGGGCCGAGCGGGCGCTCTTCCTGAATCGCGACGGGGGAAGGCTCTCGGTCCGCCGGGTGCAGCTCATGCTGCGAAAGTACGCAGCAGCCGCGGGTCTGGGCAAGCGCGCGTATCCGCACCTCCTGAGGCACACATTCGCGACCCACCTCCTCGACGGCGGGGCGGATTTGCGCGTTGTGCAGGAGCTGCTCGGTCACGCCAACGTCAACACGACGCAGGTGTACCTGCACGTCACCGAAGAGCGGCAGCGGAAGGTGGTCGAGGCGTCGCTCGACACCATCGCGCGCATCGAGGCGGAGCGCCGCGAACGGCGGCTCGCCCGGCAGGGACGATCGGCGGGCTCGCATCCCCGCCGCAAGGCCGGTTAGAATGCCGGCGTCATGCGCATCCTGCTCGTCAACGGACCGAACCTCAACCTTCTGGGGGCTCGCGAGACCGAGATCTATGGAACCACGACGCTCGCAGAGATCGAGAAACGAGTGAAGGAGCGGGCCCGCGCCCTCGGGTGCAACGTCACGGCGTTCCAGTCGAACAGCGAAGGGCACATCATCGATTTCCTGCAGGCGAACGCGCCCGGTGCAGGCGGCGTCATCATCAACCCCGGCGCGCTCACGCACTACGGGCTAGCGCTCCGCGATTGCCTGGCAGCCATCGAGCCACCCGCCATCGAAGTGCACCTGTCGAACATTTACGCGCGCGAGCCGTTCCGGCGTCGCAGCGTCACCGCTCCCGTCTGCCGGGGCGTTATCTCGGGCCTGGGCCCCATCGGCTACGTGCTCGCGCTCGAGGCGCTGGTCGAGCTGGCGGCTGCGCGCCCGTAGGCCTGGTTCGCCGATGCGCCGCCCGGTAGGATGAGCCGCATCCGGTTCGCCATGGGCACGAGGGTTCCCTGATGAAGCATCGCATCGAGAAGCTACGGGCCCGGCTCGACGAGCTGGGCCTGGACGCTGCGCTCATATCGAATCCGCACAACCGCCGGTACCTGTCCGGGTTCACCGGCTCCGCCGGGTGGCTTCTCATCACCCGGGACGACGCCGTCATCGCCACGGACTTTCGCTACTTCGAGCAGTCGGCCACGCAGGCGCCGGCCTTCCGGCTCCACAAGGCGGTCGGGGGATTCGAGAAGTGGATGACCGAACTCCTGCGGCCGCTCGGCGCCATCGACGTGGCCTTCGAAGCCGCGGATGTGAGCTATCACACCCATCGCCTGCTGCGGAAGTGCGTCCAGTCGCTCCCCTCGGGCGAGCGGCCCCGGCTCGTCCCGACGACGGACCTGGTCGAAGCGCTCCGGGCGATCAAGGAACCCGAGGAGATCGACGCGCTCCGGCGCGCGGTGCTCCTCGGCGACGAAGCGTTCGTCGATGTCGCCAGGCGCATCGAACCGGGCTGGACCGAGAAGCGGGTCGCCTGGGAGATCGAGAAGTACATCCGCGAGCACGGGGGCGACGGGCTCTCCTTCGACACCATCGTGGCCGCGGGGCCCTGGGGAGCGCTGCCCCATGCCTATCCGCGGGACCATGCGATCCGCGAAGGTGAAGGCGTCGTCATCGACATGGGCGTGAACCTGGGGGGATACATGTCCGACCTGACCCGAACCATCGTGCTGGGCGAGCCGGACGACCAGTTCAAACGGGTGTACGACATCGTGCTCACCGCGCAGCTCGCGGCCGAGGAGCTCGTCACCGCAGGCATGACGGGCGAAGAGACGCACAACATCGCCCTGCGGGTCATCAGTGAAGCGGGGTACGGCGAGCGCTTCGGGCACGGGCTCGGGCACGGGGTCGGACTCCAGATCCACGAAGCGCCGCGCCTGGGGAGCGACTCCAAAGACGTGCTACGGGACGGCATGGTGGTGACCATCGAGCCCGGCATCTACATCCCGGGCTGGGGCGGTGTGCGCATCGAGGACCAGGCGGTCATCGAAGGCGGCCGCCTGCGGGTCCTGACGACGGCGCCCAAACTCGAGTTCGTCCCCGCCTGAGCGAGCCGATCTCCCCGCTCATATGTTAGGCTTGCCTCGGCGGTGAAGACGCCGTAATCACGAGCATGAGGAGTAGCCATTGATCTCGACCGGAGAACTCAGGAAGGGCTTGACGCTGGAGATCGACGGCGTCGTCTACCAGGTGCTCGACTATCAGCACATCAAGATGGGCCGGGGGTCGGCTCAGGTGCGGCTCAGGCTCCGCGACGTGCGGGCAGGCCACACGGTGGAAAAGACCTTCCAGGCGGGCGAAAAGTTCACGCGTGCGCGCGTGGAACGCCATCCGATGCAGTACCTGTACAACGACGGCGAGCTCTGGCACTTCATGAACACCGAAACCTATGACCAGATCGCCCTCAACCGGCAGCAGGTGGGCGACGCCGCGAACTACCTGACGGAAAACGCCCTCTGCGAGGTCGTGACGTACGAGGACGAGCCCATCGGCGTCGAGCTGCCGACGTCCATCGAGCTCACGGTCGTCGAGACCGAGCCCTGGGTAAAAGGGGACACGGCGCAGGGCGGCACCAAGCCCGCGAAGCTGGAAACGGGTCTCGTCGTCAACGTCCCGTTGTTCGTCAACACAGGGGACAAAGTCAAGGTCGACACGAGAACCGGGGAGTACCTGACGCGGGTCTGAGTCAGCGTTCGTCAGGCGGCGTTTGAGACGGCTCGCAGTCGAGCCAGTCCTTCAAGAACTCCATGAGATAGAAGCTGCTGGCGCCGCGGCGGGTCCGCGCGACGACCCGAAAGCCCGCCTTCAGGAACGCGCGCTGCGCCCGGTGGTTCCAGTCGAGCGTCTTCAAATGCACCCGCTCGAACCCCAACTGCTCGATCAGGTATCGCGTGAAGGCGCGCACCGCGTCGGTGCCGTAACCGCGACCCCAGTAGGCTCGCTCGCCGATGGTGATGCCGATCTCGACCTCCCGCCGCACAGGGTCGACGTTGTAGTACATGACGTTGCCGATGTGCTTCCCGTGCAGGTCGTCGATGCTGAAGCTGCGGCGGTCGGGGGACGGGAACCGCAGCTCGTCCTCGAAGATCGCGAGGTAATCGCTGAACGCCCCCGTGAACGGCCGGGCCGCGTCATAGCGCGCGAGCTCGGCGTCGGACCGCCAGCGGAAGTCGTCCCGGGCGTCCGAGAGCCGCTTCTCCCGCAGGATGACACGCTCGCCTCGCGCCACCTCGCCTTCCACGACCGCGGTCATGGCGCCGTCTCCCTCTTCCCGTCGAGGAGCTCCGCCGCGCGCCGCACGATGCGCGCCTCGTTCGGATAGGTCATTAGGCGCAGCGCTTCTTCCACCGGGAACCAGCCGACGCGGTCGAACTCGTGATCGTGCGCCGAAAGGTCGCCGCCGACCGCCCGCATGAGGTAGTGGCGCACCGTCTTTCGGACCGTCGCGCCGGTATCGGGCCGGGCGAAGCGATACCGGATGGCGCCCAGCGGGCGCTCGATGACCACTCGAAGGCCGGTCTCCTCCTCGACCTCGCGAAGCGCGGTCTCCTCGAGCCGTTCGCCCGGAGCCGGCGTGCCCTTGGGGAGCGCCCACAGTCCTTCTGGACTCCGCCCGCAGAGCACGATCTCCGGGCCGTGCGCTCCGCGCCGGTAGACGACACCCCCGGCGGAGACCGCCCGCTCCTCCCCGACCGGCGCTGCCGCGCGTCGACGGACCACCTCTCTCACCTCAAACGGAACCCCAACGGGTCGTCATAGAAGTCGGCGGCCTCCAGCGCTTCCTGAATGGCCTCGCGCACGCGCTCGTCCTTGGTGTCGAGCGCCTCCTCGAGAGCCTTCTTGGCTTCTCGTCCGCCGATCTCCCCCAGCGCGTGGATCGCGGCCTCCTGCACTTCCGTATCGGCGTCCGCGAGCAGCGGGATGAGATGAGGTACGGCGGATTCGTCGCCGATAGCGCCGGAGGCCGTCGCCGCCTCGAATCGGAACTCCGGATCCTCGCTCGACAGCTCGCGGATCACATCGTCGAGCCAGCGAGCGTCGCACGACCGCCCCATGGCGTGGACAGCGCTGACCCGCATACGCCGGTCTCCGGCGGTGTATGCCTGGCGGATGAGCTCGGTCACCCACGGCAGGCTGCGAGCGCCCAGCGCCTCGAGCGCCCGTCCTCGCACCTCCGACGGCTCGGAGCTATCCTCGGCCGTGCGACGCAGCGCTTCGTCCACGCGTTCGGCGTCGTCCGCCGCGAGCTTTCCGAACTCGGCCAGGAGCGCGAAGCGTCCGAGGCCCAGCGCCGCCTCCGCCCGCACTCTGGCGTCCGGGTCGGACCGCAGCAGGCCGATGAGATGATTGATGAGATCGCGTCCCTCGTACTCCCACAGCCCGCGGACAGCGGCGAGCCGCACCTCGGGCTCCCCGTCCGCGAGGGCGATGAAGTAGACGGCGTCGAAGTTGAGTTCGATATTGTCTTCCGCGAGGTCAACGAGCCGATTGACCACCTGACGTTTGCGGGCTCCGGGAAGCCCGAGCCAGACATCGAGGAAGCGCGAGGCTTCGGCCGGACCCAGCGACGACAGCCCGGTGAGCGAAGAGGCGCGGATGGGACGCGAGAGGTCAGCGAGCTCGGCGAGAACGGTATCGAACGACAAGGCGGCGCCCCGGCGACTCCGAATGGTTTCATCGCAGTGTAGGAACCGCCAGATCGGGGTGTCAAACCGAGGAAAACGAAATCCGGGACCCGCTGTGACCCGTCAGCGCGTCCCGGTTCGTCTTGGTCGGATAGCCCCAGTGCAGGAGGAGGATGAGGGTAGTTCGCTATCCAGAACCTTCAACGCCCATCCTAAGGGCAAAGTGTTAAGAGAGTATTGCGTCATCCCTAAGTTTGTGTGACGTTCACGAGAACGCCGGCGGAGGGCCGTACCCATGACGTATCGGGACATCGTGTTCGAACAGCGGGAGCGCATCGGCGTCGTGACGTTGAACCGCCCGCAGAAGCTGAACGCCATGACCAACGTGATGCTCGACGAGATCGTGCGTGTCGTCGAGCGCGCCACGTTCGACGAATCCATCCGCGCCCTCGTGATCCGCGGGGCCGGGCGCGCGTTCTGCGCGGGCGACGACCTCTCGGGCATGGGCGAATTCCCCCGACCCGTACCGCCGGGGCACAAGCCGCAAGCCGATTACCAGCACGCCGTCATCGTCGCTGTCCGCGGGTTGCAGAAGCCCGTCATCGCTTCCATCCACGGCTACTGCCTCGGGATGGGCAACGACCTCGCCATGGCCTGCGACTTCCGCATCGCCGCCCGGAGCGCGATCATCGGGGAGCCGCGCATCGCGCGAGGGATGCACGTGACCACCGGGGCCACGTATCTGTTGCCCCGCCTCGTCGGCCTGACGAAGGCCATCGAGATGCTCATGCTGGCGGAGCCCGTGCCCGCCGAAGAGGCGCTGCGCATCGGGCTCGTCACGCGGGTCGTGGACGACGAACGGCTCGAGGACGAAACGATGGCGTTGGCGCAGCGGCTCGCCTCCGGCCCGACGCGCGCCATCGGCATCCTGAAGTCGCAGGTGTACGGCGAACTCGACATGACACTGCAGGAGGCGTTCCGGGACATGCTCTACTGGCGGACGTTCGAGATCGAGGACCGGGACGAAGGCGTCCGGGCGTTCCTCGAGAAGCGCGAGCCGCGGTTCACCGGACGGTGAGATGCGCGAGACGCCTCCGCCGCAGCCAGTCGTCTCGTTCGACCTCGACGGCGTGCTCGCCGTCTGGCCCTTCGGGCTGAACCCGGGAATCTCCTCTCAGCCGAAGCCGGTTCCGCCCCCGCCGAACGACGTCGATCGCCTCTACGATGCGCCATCGTCCCCGTCCCGCCTGCGCGAAGCGTTCGAATGGCTCAGGTTCGCGTGGCGTCGCCCCGATCCCGAGGCGCAGGCGGCGCTGGAGGCCCTGAGCGGCCGCGCCCGCATCGTCATCACGACGGGACGCAGTGTCTCGGGGCGACGGGCGCTCGACGCGTGGCTCCGCCGCCACGGCCTCGCGGACTACATCGACGCCGTCTACATGAGTCCGAACACGTTGTCGACCCGCCAGCACAAGCTCGCGACCCTCCGCAGAATCGGAGCCCGCGTTCACGTCGACGACGACCCGACGGCCATCTGGTATCTGAAGCAGAACGGGATCCATCTGCCTGTGCTCCGCGAATGGCCGAAGACCGCGCGAACGCCGACACCACCCGGCGTGCCTCGCATCCGGCGCCTGACGGAGGTGCTGGCGCTGGACCTCGGTTGAGCGACCGCTTTCTCGCGATCCGCGCTCCGGCTATGATTGGCCCACCATGCGGCCCAGAATCGGCGTCATCGGCGCGGGAGTGATCGGCACCTTCCACGGGAAGGCCATCCACACCTGTATCAAGCTGGGCCTCGTCGAGGCGCACTTCGTCGGCGTGTGCGATGCCGACCGCGAGCGGGCCGAGAGCTACGCGCGGGTCGCAGGCCTCGACTTCGTCACCACCGACGCCGACGAGCTCATCGCCTCGCCCGACGTGAACACGGTCTACGTGTGTACTCCGACCGTGAGTCACAAAACGCTCGTGCTGAAGGCGCTGCGCGCGGGTAAAGCCGTCTTCTGCGAGAAGCCCCTGGCATTCAACGCCGACGACGCCGCCGAGATGCGCGACGCCGCGAAGGCCGCGGGCGTCACCCATCAGGTCGGGCTCGTTCTGCGGTACTCGCCTGTCATCACCGTGATGCGCGACCTCGTGTTGGAACCGGCGTCCGGCCGGGTGATGTCGGCGGTGATGATCGACGACCAGTTCTTCCCCATCCAGGGGCACTATCGCAGCACCTGGCGCGGCGACGTGACGCAGGTGGGTGCGGGAACGCTCCTCGAACACGCCATCCACGATATCGACGTGCTGGTCTGGTGCTTCGGGAGAGTGCGTCGGGTGCACGGCGTCACCCGGTCGTTCTTCGGCAAGGAAGGCGTGGAGGACCTGAGCACAGCGACCCTCGAGTTCGAGAGCGGCGCCGTCGCCAGCCACGTCTCCATCTGGCACGACATCCTTCACCGAGGTTCGTCGCGCCGCATGTTCGTCACCTGTGAGCGCGCGCAGATCTCGTGGGAGGACGACGACTGGACCGGCGCCATCCGCATCGACAGCAACGCCGCCGGCGGACGGACGGAGGTCCCGTCGTCCGAGGTGCTCGAGCGCTACTACGTTCGCGAAGGCATCGACGACGAACGGCTGCGTTCGCTGGCCGCGCGCTTCTCGCTCGAGGACTACGCCTTCCTGCGTGCGGTGAACGAAGACCGCCCCTCGTTCCCGGACTTCGACACCGCGGTGTATGCGCATCGCGTGGTCGACGCTATTTACCGCTCGGCGCGAGAGGGGCGGCCCATCGATCTCGCGTAGTCACGATGGAGCGCTTCGTCATCGACCTGACCATTGCTGCGCCGCCGTCGAGGGTCTGGCGCGCCATCTGCGACCCCAACGAGGTCGTTCAGTGGGATACCGGCGTCGTCGAGGCGCTGGACGCCCCGCCCGATTACCCCCGTCCGGGGCAGCATGTGCGCTGGCGCTATCGAGGAGGAATCTTCGGGGTCCTCGACGACCGGCCGCAGGAGGTCATGCCGGAGCGCACGCTGCGTTCGCTGCTGCGCGTCGGGCCGCTGCGCTTCGACGAAACGTACACGCTCGCACCCGCGGACGGCGGCACGAGGCTAACGGTAACGATGGAGGTCACGGCCCCGGTCCCGGTCGTGGGGCGGCTCGTCGAGCGTCTGTACGCGCTGCCGGCGACCCGTCGGGCCGTCAGCGCCTCCATGGAAGCGCTGAAGCGCCACTGTGAGCGGAACGCACCCCGCTGACACGCCCGCTCATCCACAGTCTCCGGGAACAGGCGTCTCTGGCGGCCTTGTACGGGAAGGGAAGGCCGAACGCGCACTGGTTCAGGATCGAGATCACCCAGAGCGCCCACATAGACCAGGCCACGAACCCGGGGACGGCAAGCGGACCTGCCACCGCGGGGTAGGCATGCCACCATCGGCCCCGGCGCGGGAACGTCAGCGCGCCTAGAGCGGCGGGCACGCCCAGAATGGAGACCACGGCGAGCCACGACAGAACCTCGCGCGTCGCTTCGCCGAGCGGCCGTTCGATGGCTCGGTCGGCCACCACAAAGTAGCCGAAGGCAAGCACGCCTGAGACCAAAACGAGAGCGAGATCAGCCAGGCATGCGGCCGCCATCGATGCGAGCAGTCGCCTGCCCACATCGAGGAGTGGCTCGCGACCTACGGTTAGTCGCATGACGGTCGATAGTCCAGCGGAACGTCTAGCCCGGTGTCGGGGCGAATCCTTTGCGCCATGGCATTGCCGCCCCGCAACAGTTCAGCCAGTCGCAGCGCGTTCTCTCGTTGCTTCCTCGGACCGCCGCCGGGCTCAATGACCGCAAACAGGGACACTGTGAACTGGTCCGACTCTATGCGGACGGAACCATCGGGTTTGACGAATGCATCTACTCCTCGAATACGCATCGCTTCAACCTTTTGCGAGTCATGGAGACCGGGCCCGCAGGGCGGCTCGATGATGACCTGCACGGGAGGCGGGCAACCAGCGTCCGGTGCGGGCTGACACGTCCCGTACACCAGGGCGAGTAAGTCGGTTGCGGGCCGCACCATTTTGCCTGTCGCATCATACATGGCCGAGTTGCGATACCTGTCGCACATAGTCAGAGGCAACCCGAATACCACTTCCCCGGGATAAAGAACCGGATAGTCCGTGAACTCACGCAACATCCGCATGCAGTCCGCGTTGACCTGGGCCGTTTGGACTGAGTCCGAATGGCCGAACAAGGATGCTAGCCCCAATAACCCGCCAACGAGGGCGGTCGCCCCAACTGCACCCACTCCCGCAATGGTAGCTCGCTTTCTCACGGCAGACATCGTATTCTCCCCCTAGCTCGAGGGACCTATGTCCCGAGCGTCAACGAATCCAGATGACGTTCACCTTACCATCCGAACCTGTCAACTCTCCGTTACACTGAAGGATGCGCATTGTATTTCCCCAGTTCTGAGCGCCCTCGAAATAGTGTCCATCACCCTCTACAAGCTTCGTCCAAAGCCAATCCCTACCGACATCAAATCCACTCCCCTTGTATTCATCCACGGAAACGTAGGAATGAACGACATGGGTACAGCCGTCGAACACTGATCCGTCGGCGCTGTCACGATGAGGAGTGCAGGAAGCCTACTGGAAACCAGACGGATCCCCTGTGCTTACGATGTTGCAGCGCACGTGCCAGCGCTCTTTCGCGCACAGCAGGCCGAAACAGATTTCCATCCCCGCTGCCGTACCGAGGGAAAGCTCGCCGGGACCGCACCAGCCGTTGTCCTTGAACAGCTGAGGACTTTCGTTGGTGGCGGTGAACCCACCATCCCTGATGAGATGCGATTCGATCTCGGACGCTGTACCATACCGAAGCACTGTTGTGACAGGGTCCACTTCTTCGCCCGGCAGACAGTTGCCACGATACGAATACTGCCCGCCTTTGCTTTGCCAGTAGCTCGGCGGCACCGGTGTTGGCTCGGGCGGAATGTAGGTTCCTCCTCCCCCGCCGCCTCCGCCTCCGATGAGCGCGCTGCCGTCTCGGCACTTGTAAGTAGCGCCCATGGCTGAAAGGGCCATAACTGACAGGACGAGAAGACGAGCGAGCGTTGCCTTGCCCATACGAGCCCTCCTGCGATTCACAGGCAGAAACAAGGCTGGAGGCTACGCCCCTCACAAAGCCGCTATCAAGCGCAATCTCAACGCCCCTCGTCGCACCCAACCATCTGTGATGGTTCAGCAGCAGCAGCAGCAGCAGCAGCGCACCGTTCGGGCCGTTTTCGCGAACTTTCGCCCCGCAACGCGCCTATGTGCACCTATTCACAATCGATCGCTGTCCCCACACAGCTCCCCTTCACGCGGGGCGGAGCTGGCCGTCCTCCATCGTCAGCACGCGGTGGGCGACGTCGAGAATGCGCGCATCGTGGGTGACGACGACGAGCCCTTTCGCTTCCCCCTGCTCCACCGCCGAGCGCATCAGCTCCATGACCCGCCGTCCCGCCTTCGAATCCAGATTCGCTGTGGGCTCGTCGGCGAGGATGATGTCGGGCGTGTTGGCCAGGGCGCGGGCCACGGCGAGCCGCTGCTGCTCGCCGGCACTCAGGTCGGGCGGTCGCTGGTGCGCCCGCGGCGTGAGGCCCAGGAGCTCGAGCAGATGGCGCGCCCGCTCCCGAGCGGCGCGTCCCGTGACGCCCGCCAGATTCAGCGCGATTTCGATGTTCTCCTGAGCGGTCAGCGCGGGCAGGAGGTTGAACGACTGGAACACGAAGCCGATGTGCCGCAGGCGGAATTCCGCCAGCCTCGCCTGACCCAACCGCGTCGCTTCTTCGCCCAGGATGTACACCTGCCCGGACGTGGGGCGCAGCAGACAGCCTGCGATGGAGAGCAGCGTCGTCTTTCCGCTGCCGGAAGGTCCGACGATGGCGACGATCTCGCCCTGGCGCACCTCGAGACTCACACCGCGCACCGCCTGCACGGCCGCGGCGCCGCTGCCGTACACCTTCACGATGTTCCGCAGAACCAGGGGAGACGCCGCGTTGGCCACGCTAGCTCCGAAACACCATCAAGGGGTCGACCCGGACGATCCTCGCCACGGGCAGCACGGCGCCGATGAGGCTCATCGCCATGACCGCGCCGAAGGTGCGCGCCGCGGGCGCCGCGTTGATCGTGACGCCGATGTCCGGCACCAGCCGCACCACCACAGGCCCTGCGACCCAGGTAGCGGCGAGGCCCGCCACGAACCCGGCGACGCCCAGCACGGCCGCCTGCGTGATCACCGTCCGGAACAGGAAGGCGTTGGGCGCGCCGATGGCCTTGAGCACGCCGAAGTCCCGCATCTGCTCGGCCGTCGTCGTGTACATCGTCAGACCGATGATGGCGAGGCCGACGAGGAAGCCGATGGTCGCCATGACATTCACAGGCGCGACGAACAGGCTGCCCAAAAGGTCCCGGTCGTTCTGCGACAGCTCCTCCCGGGTCATGGCGTTCACCTCGGGGAGCCGCTCGTCGAGCGTCGCCGCGACCTGCCGGGCGTCGAAGCCCGGCGCCGCCCGCACGAGGACGAAGCTGACGATGCCCGGAATCTCCAACAGCCGCTGGGCCGCGCGCCGGTCGACGAAGGCGATCTTCCCGGCGATCGCCGCCGTCTCCTCCGTCAGGCCGACGACTGTGAAGTCCGTCCCCGAAATCGTTACGCGTTGTCCCACGCCCACGCCGAGTTCGTCCGCGAGCGTGCGGTCGAGGGCGACCTCGACGTCGGAAGCGGGCGGGCCGCCCTTCGCGAGCTTCCACGGTCCTCCCAGCCCCGCGGGCAGGTCGTAGCCCACGAGGTCGGCGGGCCGCTCGCGTCCTTCCGCATGCACGATGACGGGAAATCGGGTGATGCCCGCGGCCTCCCCCACGCCATCGACGCTCGCGACGCGCGCCACAACGTCTTCCGGCAAGGCCGAGGACGCGATCGCCATGTTGTTCACGCCGTTGCGGGCGACGAAGACGTCGGCGCCGACGTGGTCGATGTACGTGGTCGACTTCGCCACGGTGCCGTCCATCACGCCCTGAAGCAACAGCACGAGCAGGATGGCGAAGCCGACACCGCCGACTGCGATGCCGAGCCGCAGCCAGTCGTGCAGGAGCGTCCGCATGGCGAGAGGAACGCGTCCGCCGCCGAGCCACCAGAACAGGCCCATGGTTGCGCGCCTTCGTGTCGCTGTGGGCCATGCTACCACTACTTCGATTCCTCTTCGCAGAGCGAAGCGGCCGTCGAACCGACGACCAACGGCAGGTTGACAGGCGCGCGGGCGTCGCTAGGATAGGGGCATGGCAGGAGACCCCGGTCAGCGCTCGACGCCGGCATCGGAGCTCGAAGCGCTCGCGCCAGCCCTGTCCATCCTCCACGACCGCCAGGCCTCACTCGGCTACATCGACGAAGACGCCATTCGGGCGGTCGCCGCGGCCACGGAACAGTCGCCCGTCGAGGTCTACGGCGCCGTCCTCGCGTACCCACGATTCAGCGTCGAGCCCGGACGCGGTCCGGCGCTGTCCGTGTGCGCGGGCCCCGTCTGCCGCATGCGCGGGGCGGACGAGGCGCTGCGCTCGTTGGACGGCGCCACGCCCACCCATTGCCTCGGCCTGTGCGATCAGGCGGTGGCGGCCCTCGCGCCCGACGGGCCCCGCACGATCCGCGAGGGACAACCCTCGCCGGTCTCGTCACGACGCCCGGCCTACGACCCCGCGCGCAGCGCGTTGTTCGACGGACTAGACCCGTGGGAGGCCGTGTTGGCCGCGCGCGCCCTCGACCCCGGCGCTGTGATCCAGGCGGTCTCCGAAGCGGACCTGCGAGGCCGCGGTGGGGCCGGCTTTCCCGCAGGGCGAAAGTGGCAGGCCGTCCGCGACGCGCCCGGAGACAGCAAGGTCGTGGTCTGCAACGCCGATGAGAGCGAACCCGGTACGTTCAAAGACCGCGCGCTGCTCGATCACGAGACCCGGCGGGTGCTCGCAGGCATGGCCATCGCGGGCCACGCCGTGGGCGCGCGCATCGGCATCGTGTACATCCGGCAGGAATATGGCCCTCAGTACGAGCGGCTGGTGCGGACGGTCGGTGAGCTCCGCGAAGCGGGGCTCCTCGGCGACGGATTCGACATCATCGTTCGCCGGGGCGCCGGAGCGTACGTCTGCGGCGAGGAGACGGCGCTCCTGAACTCGCTCGAGGGACGCAGGCCGACTCCGCGCGACCGCCCTCCGTATCCGTTCGCGCGCGGCCTGTTCGGCTGGCCGACGCTCGTGCAAAACGTGGAGACGCTGGCGGCGGTTCCAGCCATCGTGGCCCGCGGCGCGGCGTGGTTCCGGGAAGCCGGGCATCCCAAGCTTTACTGCGTGTCGGGCGATGTGGCGTCCCCCGGTGTTTACGAAGCGCCGATGACCGTCACGGCGAAGGAGCTTGTCGCGCTGGCTGGAGCCGACCCCGGAGACGTGAAGGCGTTCACCCTGGGCGGGCTTTCCGGCGGCCTCCTTCCTGCAGCGGCGCTCGACACCCGGCTCGATTTCGAGGCGCCGGCCGCATACGGGGCCTTCCTCGGTTCGGGCGCGCTCATCGTCCTGGACCGCTCACGATGCGTCGTCCGGTTCGGCCTCGACGCCATGCGGTTCTTCGCGGGCGAAAGCTGCGGGAAATGCTTCCCCTGTCGCATCGGCACGACCCGACTCCGCGAGCGGTTGGAGGCCGCTGCGCGTTTCCAGCCCGCCGACGAATCCGAGCTCGCCGACCTCATCGCCGTCGTGACGACGGGTTCTGCCTGCGGACTGGGGCCTTCCGCGGCCCTCATCGCGCACCATGTGATCACGCACTTCACCGAGGAGTGGCAATCCCACCTCAGGGGCCGGTGCCTCTCGGGCGAATGTACGGAGGCGTCGTAATGCCGAAGTTGCGTATCGACGGTAGAGAGGTCGCCTTCGAGGCGGGCGAGACGCTGCTGGAAGCGGCTCGCAGGGCGCACATCGAGATCCCGACTCTGTGTTACGACCCCCGGGTCACCCCCAACGGCTCATGCCGCCTCTGTCTGGTCGAAATCGAAGGCCGCCCGAATCCCGTGCCCGCCTGCGCCTTTCCGGCGTCCGAAGGCCTGTCGGTCCGGACGGAGAGCACGGCCCTCAGCGACTATCGCAGAGGTGTTCTGGACCTCGCGCTCTCCGAGCTTCCCGAGCGGGAATGCCGTCACTGCGCGGAGATCGGGCCATGCGAGCTGCACGCCCTCGCGGCGCGGTACAGCGCTGCGGGCGGGCGATTCCGCGGCGCGACCAGCGGGGCCCGGGTCGACGACGGCAATCCCTTCATCCTGAGGGACTACGAACAGTGCATCTACTGCTACCGCTGCGCCCGGATATGCAACGAGCTCGAGCAGGCGCACGCCATCGCTCCGGCCGGTCGGGGCTTCGGCACGCGTATCGCGACGCTCTTCGAACGCGGCTTGATGGACACGACCTGCACCTTCTGCGGGCAGTGCATCAATACCTGCCCGACAGGGGCGCTGACCGACCTTCCGCGCGCGGGACGCGCCCGGGCTTCGGAGATCACGGCGCGCGTGCGCACGGTGTGTCCCTTCTGCGGCACAGGGTGCGGCATCGAGCTCGATGTCGCCGGTGACCGCGTAGTCGGCGTGCGGCCCGATTTCACCTCGCCCGTGAGCCACGGCTCGCTGTGCGTCAAGGGCCAGTTCGGGTGGGAGTTCATCCACAGCCCCGACAGGCTCACCACCCCGCTCGTGCGGGCCGACGGCAAACTGCGGCCGGCCACGTGGGACGAGGCGCTGGGCGTCGTGGCCGACCGGCTCCGCTCCATCCGGGACGCATACGGCCCCGACAGCATCGTGCTATGGAGCTCCGCGCGGGCGACGAGCGAGGCCAATTACCTGTTCCAGAAGTTCGCCCGCGCCGTCATCGGCACCAACAACGTCGATAACTGCGCCCGCACCTGACACGCCCCCTCGGTCGCCGGTCTGGCGGTCATGGTGGGCAGGGGCGCAATGAGCAACAGCATCGAAGAGCTGGCGGGGGCGAAGCTCATCCTCGCGGTCGGCACGAACACGACTGAGACGCACCCGGTGATCGCCCTTCGGGTGAAGGAGGCGGTGCGAAAGGGCGCCCGTCTCATCCTGGTGGACCCCCGGCGCATCGAGCTCGTGGAGTACGCGAGCCGATGGCTGCGGCTTCGCGTCGGCACCGACACGGCGCTGTTCAACGCGATGGCGCACGTGATCATCCGCGAGGGCCTGTACGACGCGGAGTTCGTCGCCCGCCACACCGCAGGGTTCGACGAGTTCAGGGCGTTCGTCGAGGACTATCCTCCCGAGCGGGCGGCCGCCATCACCGGCCTGTCCGTCGAGGACATCGTCGCCGCCGCGCGCGAGTATGCCAGCACGAAGCCCGCGGCCATCATCTACACGCTCGGGGTCACCGAGCACACATGCGGCGTGCACAACGTGCAGTCGCTAGCCAATCTGGCCATTCTGTGCGGCAACTTCGGCGTCCCGAAGGCCGGTGTGAACCCACTCCGCGGGCAGAACAACGTCCAGGGCGCGGGCGATGTCGGCTGTCTGCCGACCGACCTACCGGGCTACGCCAAGGTGGGCAAGGACGACGTGCGCCGCCGGTGGGAGGAGCACTGGGGCGTGCGACTCCCCGACCGGCCGGGCATCACGAAAATCACCGCCGTGGACGAAATCCTGCGGGGGCGCGTCAAGGCCGTGTACATCATGGGCGAGAACACGGTCGTTTCCGACGCCAACGCGTCGAAGACCAGGAGGGCGTTGGAAACGGCGGAGTTCCTCGTGGTGCAGGACATCTTCCTCACCGAGACGACGCAGCTTGCCGACGTCGTGCTGCCGGCGGCGTCGTTCGCTGAAAGCGACGGGACCTTCGTCAACACCGAGCGCCGCGTCCAGCGCGTGCGTAAAGCTGTGAACCCTCCGGGCGAGGCCCGCGAGGACTGGCGCATCATCGCCGAGCTCGCCACACGCATGGGCTTCCCCATGCGGTACCGAAGCGCCGCCGAGGTGTGGGACGAGCTCCGCAGGGGCGCACCCATCTTCGCCGGTATCACCTACGAGCGACTGGATGCGGGCGGCATCCAGTGGCCGTGTCCGACCGAGGACCATCCCGGGACACCGTACCTGCACGCCGAGTTGTGGAAGGGCGAGCAGACAGCGTACTTCCAGCCGGTGCCGTACACGCCGCCGGCCGAAACGCCCGACGACGACTATCCCTTCGTCCTCACGACGGGACGCCGCCGGCCCGCGTACCACACGCACACGCAGACAGGCCGTTCGCCCGCGATCCGGCGGCTGCTGCCCGGAGAGGCCGCCGAGATCAATCCGCGCGACGCCGCTCGGCTGGGCATCGCCGACGGACAGCTCGTGAGGATCACATCGCGCCGTGGGCAGGTCACGGTCTCCGCACGCCTCACGGATCGCTCGCCGGAGGGTGTGGTCTTCCTCAGCTTCCACTTCCCTGAGATGGTGATGACGAACGTGCTGACCAACGACGCGTACGATCCGATCACCGAAACGCCCGAATTCAAAGCCTGCGCCGTGCGCATCGAACCGATGGAGTGAGCCGTGGCCGTCCGACCCGAACCCCGCCTCCCGACGCAGCGTCAGACCCCGCAAGCTCCGCGTTGCCGTCGTTCAGCCTCGATCCCCTGCTCCCGCCGCAGATGGCTCGACGGGCTGAGGAGATCGGTGTCACGAAGGCCCGCATGCCCCTCGTGAACATGTTCGTGCTGGCGGTGCTGGCGGGGGCGTTCATCGCCCTCGGCGCCGAGTTCTTCACGCTGGTCACCACGGCGTCCGGTCTGGGATACGGCATGAACCGTCTGGTGGGCGGCGTGGCGTTCAGCCTCGGGCTGTACCTCGTGGTCGTCGGGGGCGCCGAGCTCTTCACGGGGAACAATCTCATCGTCATGGCATGGGCCAGTCGCCGGATTTCGTCGCTCGAGGTCGTGCGGAACTGGGGCGTGGTGTACGCCGGGAACTTCGTCGGAGCGCTCGCCACGGCCGCGCTGGTGTTCGCCACCGAGCAATGGGGCTTCAACAACGACGAGGTGGGAGCCAGCGCGCTCCGCATCGCCGTCCACAAGACGAACCTGGGCTTCGGGCAAGCCATCGCGCTGGGCGTCCTGTGCAACGCGCTGGTCTGCCTCGCGGTCTGGCTCTGCTACAGCGCCCGCAGCAATATCGACAGAGCCATCTCGGTCGTCTTCCCTATCTCGGCCTTCGTGGCGAGCGGGTTCGAGCACAGCATCGCGAACATGTACTTCATCCCGATGGGGTTGTTCCTCAAAGGCGAGGACGCCGTCGTCGCGGCGGCGGACCTGGCGGCCGGCGACCTGGCCAACCTCACGTGGCTCGACTTCTTCGCACGCAATCTCCTTCCCGTCACCATCGGCAACATCATCGGCGGCGTGGCCCTGGTCGGCGCAGTCTACTGGTTCCTCTACCTTCGGCCCGACGTCCGCCGGGGTTGAGCCGCCGGTCGGGCGAGCCACCTGGACGCCGCGGACGGTCCCGACCGCCCTGTGCAGCGTCCGCCGTCGCGTTCTAGTCTTCGGATCGGAGGGCAAGCCCATGACCTCGCCCGCGACGGCGCCCGTCGCAGCCCATCCTGCGATGCTGTGGGACGCGCTGCCCGACGGCAGAGTACGGTGCCGTTTGTGCGCCTTCCGCTGCATCCTCCGTCCGGGGACGAGGGGCGTATGCCGCGTGCGCGAGAACCGCGACGGCGCGCTGGTGACGCTCGTGTACGGCCGGGCCGTGGGCGAAGAGATCGACCCCATCGAGAAGAAGCCGCTCTTCCACTTCCTGCCCGGGAGCAGGTCCTACTCCATCGCCACGGTCGGCTGCAACTTCCGATGCCAGTTTTGCCAGAACTGGGAGATCTCACAGATCGTCCGCGACGCCCAGCTCATCTTCGGACGGGCGCTGCCGCCCGAACGCGTCGTCGCGAACGCGCTGGAGTCCGGCTGCGCGAGCATCGCGTACACGTACACCGAGCCCACCATCTTCTTCGAGTACGCCTACGACACCGCCCGGCTCGCGCGCGAGGCCGGCCTGCGGAACGTCTTCGTGACCAACGGCTACGAGACGCCCGAGGCCGTCGAAGCCATCGCGCCGTACCTAGACGCCGCGAACGTCGACCTGAAGGCGTTCTCGGAGGACTACTACCGTCGTATCTGCGGCGCGCGCCTGGCGCCCGTGCTGGACACCTTGCGCCTCATGATGAAGCTGGGCATCTGGGTGGAGGTGACTACGCTCCTCGTACCCGGCCTCAACGACTCCGACGAGGAACTTCGCGCGCTGACCCGCTTTCTGGCGGAGGAACTCGGACCGGACGTGCCATGGCACGTGAGCCGCTTCTTCCCCGCCTACAAAATGGCTGACCACCCGGTGACGCCCCTCGAATCCGTCCGCCGCGCGCTGCGCATCGGCCGGGAGGCTGGCCTGCGTTACGTCTACGGAGGGAACCTCCCTCTGAGCGAGGGGGAAGAGGACACGGTCTGTCCGAACTGCAGCCGCGTGGTGGTCGAGCGATCGGGGGTCTGGCTGCGCGCCAATCACCTGCGCGGGGGCCGCTGCCCGGGCTGCGCCTTCGCGATTCCCGGAGTCTGGGACGGAGTCCGCTGAGATGCCGATCGTCTACGCCTGCATCATGCCTCACGCGCCCATCCTGGTGCCGCCCATCGGCCGGGGCATCGAGGAGGAATCGCCCCGTCTCATCGAGGCGTTCCGCGACGTCGCTTCGCGCATGAGCGAGGCGCGCCCGGAGACGGTAGTGGTCATCAGCCCGCACGGTCCGTTTCGCTACGCCACCATCGGCATCCTCACGTCGGCGCGGGTGTCGGGGTCCTTCGCGGAGTGGGGCCATCCCGAGATCGCGTTCGAATACGAAAACGACGTCGACTTCGTGGAGGCGGTGCGGTCCCTCGCGCAGGGCAGCGAAGTGCCCCTGGAGCCGCTCGCCCACTGGGGCCGTGGCCTCGACTGGGGCTGCCTCGTGCCCTTGTACTGGCTGCGGGACGCGCTCGGCGGGGCGCGCGTCGTCCCCATCGCCGTCTCGCACGCGCTGCCGCGCCTCCATCACGAACTCGGAATGTGCGTCGGGCGCGCCGCGCGCCAGACGGAGCGCCGCGTCGCTATCGTCTGCTCCGCGGACCTCTCCCACGCGCTCTCACGCGACGCGCCCGCAGGGTACGACCCCGCGGGGCGCCTCTTCGACGAGCGATACCGCCGCGCCGTCGAAACCTGGGACGAGCGCTGGGTCCTGGGCATCGACGAGGGTGTGCGCTCGCACGCGGCCGAAGACGCCATCCCGCAGACGGCGCTGCTGATGGGCGCGCTCCGGGGCCTGACCATCGCGCCGCGCGTCCTGGCGTACGACGCTCCCTTCGGTGTCGGCTATCTCGTGGCGTCGATCGAGGTGGGCGCTCCTGCGCCCGCGCGCCCCTCTGAGCGAGCCACGGCGTAGCGCCGCCGCGCGCGCCCGACTTCGGGCGCATCGGCGCTTGTGCGAAGGGGTCGGCGCGGGCAGACTGGTGCGAGCCGCATTCACGCCGTTCACACGATGACGGAAGGAGCGACCCCGTGCCTGTCTACAAGCTCACCGCGTATCCCAAACAGGTCACCCTGCGCGACGGGAGCGTCGTGACGCTCCGTCCGATGGAGCCGGGCGACGCCGAGGGTCTCCTCGAGATGTTCCGCGACGTGCCTGCGGAAGATCGGTGGTTTCTGAAGGAGGACGTCACCTCGGAGAAGGTCGTCCGTGAGTGGGTCGAGCACCTCGATTACAACCGGGCGCTGCCCCTGCTGGCCATCGCCGACGGGAAGATCGTGGCTGATGGCGTACTGGTCCGGCGCCGCGGCGTGGCTCGGCAGCATCTCGCTGAAGTGCGCATCGTCGTACACCCGGCCTGGCGCAACCGGGGGCTGGGCAGCACCATTTTGAAGGAGCTGTGCGACATCGCCGCCGAAGCCGACATCGAAAAGGTGATGAGCGAGCTCGTGGAAGACGAGAAGGACGCCATCGATGCGATGGAGCGCCTCGGCTTCGTGCGTTCCGCCGTCATCCCCGATCTCCTGCGCGACATGCACGGCCGGCCCCGCAACGTCGTCGTGCTGACGCTGCCGCTGGGCAAGTACTGGCAATGGGCCCAGTGGTGACGACCTTCGGCCCTTTGACTGCGCGGTATAATTAGGGTGGAAGGAGGTGAGGGGTGTGTACCGGGTTGGTGACACTCGGACCCGGCGCCCCGACCCGTAACCCGCCTAAAAGGTAACGCTCGAAGGCGCGGAGTGCGGGCGGAGGACCCGGCTCCGGGAGGGATTCCGGAGACGAGGCGACGCCCCCTCGGTCTTGGTGAGACCGGAAGCGGGCCAAGGCGAAGGGCGCCGGAGAGCGACAACTGAATACGGGCTCACGTGGCAGGCCGCGGGCGAGCAGCCCGGGGCCTGCGTGTGTATTGGGCCGAATACCCATCAGCTCTCGCCGCCGCCCCGCGGTCGCCACCTCAAGTCGGGCTTCCGAGCGGCGGTCGCTTCGTCCAGACGGCGCAGCGGCGCCCGCACAGGCGCTTCGCGCAGCAGCTCGGGCGACTCCTCGGCCTCGCGCGCGATGGCGAGCATCGCGTCGCAGAAGGCGTCCAGCGTCTCCAGGCTTTCGGTCTCCGTCGGCTCGACCATCAGCGCCTCGTCGACGATGAGGGGGAAGTACACCGTCGGCGGGTGGAACCCGTAATCGATGAGGCGCTTCGCGATGTCGAGCGTTCGCACCCCTTTCGCGCGTTGCCGCGACCCCGAGAAGACCACCTCGTGCATGCATCGGCGCTCGTAGGGGAGCCGGTACGCGCCGGCGAGCCGCGCCTGCACGTAGTTCGCGTTGAGCACCGCCGTTTCGCTCACCTCCCGAAGCCCGTCGGCGCCCAGCGAGCGGATGTACGCGTACGCCCGCACCAGGACGCCGAAGTTCCCCTGAAACGAACCGATTCGTCCGACGCTCCGCTCGGGCCGGTAGCGTTCGAAGCGGTCGCCGACGCGGCGCACATGGGGAGTCGGCAGGAAGGGGACGAGCGCCTCCTTGACGCAGATAGGCCCCGCGCCGGGCCCGCCTCCGCCGTGTGGAGTGCTGAAGGTCTTGTGGAGATTGAGGTGGAGCAGGTCGAATCCGAGGTCGCCGGGCTTCACCTGACCCAGCATCGCGTTCATGTTCGCTCCGTCGCCGTACAGCAGCGCGCCGTGCTCGTGCAGGAGGTCCGCGATACGGGTGATGTTCCGGTCGAAGAGCCCCAGCGTGCTGGGCAGCGTCACCATCGCGGCCGCGACCCGGCCCTTCGTGTCGTCCTTCAGCGACGCCTCGAGCGCCCGGAGGTCCATGTTTCCTTCGGCGTCCGACGGGATGCTTTCGACGGCGAATCCCGCCATGGCCGCTGTCGCCGGATTCGTCCCGTGAGCCGAGTCGGGGACGAGCACGCGACGCGCCTTCGGCGGCTGCTCTCCCGGCGCCAGCCCTTCGTACCAGTCGAGATACGCGCGCACCAGCAGGATGCTCGTGAGCTCTCCGTGGGCGCCGGCGGCCGGCGCTAGCGACACGGCCGCCATGCCTGTGATCTCGGCGAGCCACTGTTGCAACGTCCACATCAGCTCGAGGGCGCCCTGGACCATCGCGTCGTCCTGCTCCGGGTGCAGGTCTGCGAACCCGGGGAGCGCCGCCAGGGCGTCGTTCACCTTCGGGTTGTACTTCATGGTGCACGAGCCGAGGGGATAGAAGTGCGTGTCCACCGCCCAGTTGCGCTGCGACAGACGCGTGAAGTAGCGCACCACATCGAGCTGCGACATCTCTGGGAGCGTCAGGTCGTCGCGCCGCAACGCTTCGGGCAGCGGCGCTTCCGGCACATCCAGCGGCGGCAACGACACCCCCGTCCTTCCGGGACGCGACAGATCGAACGAGAGCAGCGCCCCAGGGTCGGCGTCGTACGCGCGTCCCGCGGCAGAAGTCACGGCGTCCACCTGAACGGACTCCATCGTCAGATGTCCCTCAGCGCCTCGACCAGCGCGTCGATCTCGTCCCGGGTGTTGAGCTCCGTGACGGCGAGCAGCATGGCGTGCTCGGGGGCGCCTTCGACGCTCGCGAGCGGCGAGCCGTCGACCGTGGGCGACACCTCGAGACCGCCGAGAATGCCCCGCTCGAGCAGGCGGTCGTTGATCTCCGTCACCGGGCGGGGACAGGCGATCGCGAATTCGTTGAAGAACGGCCCGTCGAACACCATGCGAAAGCCCGGAAGCTGCGCGATCCGTTCGGCGGCGTAGTGGGCCTTGTGGTAGCACAGCTCGGCCATTCGCCGCAGTCCTTGCCTTCCCAGCAGGCACACCGTCACCGCGAACGCCAGCGCCACGAGCTGCTGGCTCGTACAGATATTGGAAGTGGCCCGCTCGCGCCGGATGTGCTGTTCGCGTGTCTGCAGCGTGAGCACGTATCCCGTACGGCCCTCGAGGTCGCGCGTCCGCCCCACGATGCGTCCCGGCATGTGGCGCAAGAGCTCCTGACGGCAAGCGAACAGGCCCACGTATGGTCCTCCGAAGCTGAGCGGCGCGCCCAGCGCCTGCCCCTCGCCCACGACGATGTCCGCTCCGTACGCGCCGGGTGGACGCACCAGCCCCAGCGACACGGGCGACGCCGACACCACGTACAGCGCCCCGGCAGCGTGCGCCGCCCGTCCCCAGGCCTCGGTCGCCGGCGACAGCCGCCCGAAGTAGTCCGGCTGTTGGACGGCGAGACACGCGTGCTCCTGCGTGACGCCGCCCGATTCGAGCCGGTCATCGTCCACGAGGTCGATAGCGTATCCCCTGCCGGACGCGTACGTCCGCAGCGTCTCGACGGCCTTCGGGTTCACCCATCGAGAGACGGCGACGCGCCGGCGTCCGGTCACCGCGCAGGCCATGAGGCACGCCTCCGCCAGCGCGCTCGCGCCGTCGTACATCCCGGCGTTCGCCACGTCCATCCCGGTGAGCTCGCAGACCATGGACTGGAACTCGAAGATGCCCTGAAGCGTTCCCTGACTCACTTCGGGCTGGTACGGCGTGTACGACGTGGCGAACTCGCCCCGCGACACGATGGCGGAGACCGCCGCCGGCACGAAGTGCCGGTAAGCGCCTCCCCCGCGGAAGCACGCGAGCTCCCCCGCCGTTCGGTTCTTCGCCGCGAGCGTCGCGAGTTCGCGCGCCAGCTCGGGCTCGGACAGAGGCGGCGGCAGGTCGAGGCGAGGACGGCGGTGTTCAGCCGGGATGTCGGCGAACAGCTCCTCGACCGACGAGACGCCGATGGCGCGGAGCATCCGCTCGCGGTCGGCGTCGGTCGCGGGCAGGTACGCGTGCGGCATGCGCGGAACCTTCGAACCCTGCAGGCCTGGAACGCCGTTCGAGGGCTGCAGGGTTCCAACGTTCGTCATGCGGGTCAGCGCCCTGCGCCGAGCTCCTGTTCGACGTAGGCGGCGTAGTCCACGGCGGTGAGCAGGTGCTCGAGCTCCTCCCGCCGGTCCATCCGGACCCGGATGAGCCAGCCGGCGCCGTAGGGATCTTCGTTGACCCGCTCCGGGTGATCGTTCAGTTCGGGGTTGACCTCGACCACTTCGCCCGACACCGGCGAATACAGGTCCGACACTGTCTTCACGGACTCGATTTCACCCATCTTCTCGAACTGGGTCACGCGCGCGCCGACGGCGGGAAGGTCCACGTACACGACGTCGCCGAGCTGGTCCTGCGCGTAGTCGGTGACACCGACGACCGCGACGCCGTCCTCGGTGCGCACCCATTCGTGTTCCTTCGTGTACAGGAGGTCCTGGGGATATTCCACGGCGGAATCCTCTCACGCCTCGGCCGACTCAGCCGCAGAACGGTAGAACGGCCGCGCGACGACGTCGACCGGCAAGAGACGGCCACGGACATCGACGGCCAGCTCCGTCCCGACGCGGGCCAGCTCGACGGGGAGATACGCCATGCCGATGCTGACGCCGAGCGTGGGGGAATAGCCGCCGCTCGTGACTGTACCCACCGCGCGCCCGCCGTGCAACACCGGCTGGCCCCGGCGCATGACCCCGCGTTCCCTGGCCTTCAGGTGCGCCAGGCGACGCCGGACACCCTCCTCCTTCAGCCGGAGCAGCGCCTCCCTGCCCGTGAACGGCGCTCCGTCGCCGAAGGACACGACCCAGCCCAGACCCGCCTCGAAGGGATTCGTCGTTTCGTCGATGTCCTGCCCCCAGAGCGGAAGCGCCGCTTCCAGCCGGAGAATGTCGCGGGCGCCGAGTCCGCACGGAACGACGCCCTCGGCGAGCAGGCGCGTCCACAGGTGGCGGCCTGCGTCCGCGCTCGTGACGAGCTCGACGCCGTCCTCCCCCGTGTATCCGGTCCGCGACACGAACAGCTTCACGCCCCGATAGGGCAGCTCGTGGCACGCCCGGCGTTCGAGCCGCACCGCCTCCGGGCCTACGACGCGGGCGGCCAATTCCCTCGCCTTCGGCCCCTGCACCGCGAGCATCACGGTCTCGGCCTGGCGGTCGAGCAGCTCGGCCTCCCATCCGGCCTGCAGGAATGAGCCGAGACGGTCGCGATCGCGTTCGGCGTTGACGGCGTTTCCGACGACGAGCAGGCGGACGGCATCGAGCCGGTAGACGTAGGGGTCGTCGAGAATCCCGCCTGCCTCGTTGCACATGAGGGTGTAGTGACCGCGGCCTTCAGGTAGCGACGCTACGTCGTAGGTCACCGCGGCTCGAACGAGGCGCGCGGCGTCGGCCCCGACCACGAACAGCCGGCCCATGTGAGAAACATCGAAGACGCCGGCATGCTCACGGACGGCGCGGGTCTCCTCGACGATACTCCGCTCGTACTGGAGGGGCATCTCCCACCCCGCGAACGGCGTCATGCGCGCCGACAGCGCGGTGTGGAGGTCGTACAGGGGGGTGCGGCGCAGGCTCTCGGGCGGCGACGTCATTGCGTGCCCGCCGAAGCTTCCGAGGGCCGTTCGGGCGCGCTCGGCGTGACGTCGACCCAGCGGCGCTTGCCATCGTCGGTCCGGGTCATCCGTCCCAGGCCCGGAAACGGACAGTGCACGGCCACGATGAGCGCCCGCCGCTCGATGGCCTCTTCGACGATCCGCTTTTTCGTCTCCATGGAGACCAGGGGCAGGATATCGAACGCCGAGACCCACGCGGTCCGCTCGAGCTGCACCCGAGTCTGAACCATGTCGCCGATGTAGATCGCGGTCTCACCACCGGACGTGATGACCACGCTCGCGTGGTCGGCCGTGTGCCCCTGCGTGGGGACGATGGTCACATCGTCGGTCACGCGGCGCTCCCCATCGACGAGCTCGACCACGCCCGCCTCCTCCAGCGGAAACAGGTTCTCGGGAAGATACGTCGCGCGCGTGCGCTCGTTCGGGTGCGTCGCCGCCTCCCATTCGCCCCGCTGGATGAGGTAGGTCGCCCGCGGAAACGTCGGCGCCCACCGCTCCTGGTCGACCTTTCGGGTGTTCCATCCACAGTGGTCGGCGTGCAGGTGGGTGTTGATCACGATGTCGATGTCCTCCGGGGCCACGCCGAGCGTCGCCAGGGCGGCGAGGAGATTGCCCTCTTCCAGAGGGCTGCTCGCGCCGCGCACGCGCTCCTTCTCGCCCACCCCCGTCTCGATGAGGATGCGCTTGCCCTGCGATTCGAGATACAGGCAGTTCAGGCCCAAAGACATCCGATGCCGGTCGTCCAGCGGACCGGCGTACGGCTCCCACATCACCCTGGGGACAACGCCGAACACCGCGCCGGCGTCCTGAAAGTAGACGCCGTCGCTCACCACGTGCAGCGTCAGATGCCCGAGCCGGTGGGACGCGACGCGCTGCATGGCTTCGCGTCTACGGTACGGGCGCACGCGCGCTCCGTCAACGCGACGCTACAGCGCCTGCCACGTGCGGCGCCCCTCGACGCGGACCACCCGCCCGAAATTCGGCGGCCGGAAGTGGCCCGCCGCGACGAGCATCCGCTCCTGTTCGATGCGCGCGAACAGCTTCTCCCGATTCTCGATGGCGAGCGCCGGGTTGGTGTCGAAGACGTCCTTCCACCCCGTTTCCCCGACTTGCACGGGATGGTGGGCCACGTCGCCGAGGATCACGCCGAACTCGCCGGCCGAGGCGATGCCGATGCTGATATGCCCCGGCGTATGCCCGGGCGTCGCAATGATGCGCAGCTCATCCGTGACGGCGTGCTCCGAATTCAGGTCGACCAGATCGAGGACGCCCGCGGCCTCGAGCGGGCGGAGCGCGGTGTCCACATACGGCGTCTGGGCCGCGACCTCCGGCGAGGTCAAGTGTTCCCACTCCTGCCGCGTGGTGAGGTATCGGGCCTTCGGGAAGAGCGGCGTGTACCGGTCCCCGTCCTTCCTGGTGTTCCAGCCGACATGGTCCATGTGCAGATGCGTCAAGACCACGTGGTCGACGGCGTCGGGCGACACCCCTTCCTCGCGCAAGATGTCCGGGAGTCGTCCCGCCGGAACGAACCCCTGGGCCACCGGTCCGATGCCCGTGTCGACCATGATCGTCTTGCCCGCGGACCACACGACGAAGCAGCCGACGTTCACGGTGAACCGGTCGCCGAGGTCGTACAGATGGCGATAGCGGTCGAGGTCGGCCTTTGGCGTCTCCGGGAACAGAAACGAGGGCTCGGCCGGGAACGACGAGTCGCTGATGGAGAGGATTTCGACGTTGCCGATGCGAAGGCGGTTGGCGGAAGACACGGCGTATCCCCCTTTATGCGCAGGCGTGTCGGAAGCGGGCGACTGCCGGGAAGGGGACCGTCGCCTATCCTACGCGCGCCGCGCGATTAGGGGAACCCCTTGACGGCGTCTCAAAGATTCATGGTAGGGAAGGCTTGGTGTGGTGGAGTATGCCG
>JBBING010000014.1:0-39230 GCA_037444005.1 Chloroflexota bacterium | reverse complement strand
GGACCTTTGCGCTCAGGATCCTGAACTGTTTCCACCATGATTGATGTAGAGCCGGCTCCGTGGACGCGTTGACGGGTGCAGAGGGCCGGACCTATACTGTCATGCCCCGCCGGGGCGCGTGGCAGCATGCCCCGCCCGGACTCCCTCTTCCGGGGAAGGACGCGGGCGGGTTTGCTTTTGTCCGCTTCGGATCGCATATGTGGAGGTGATGGTTGCGAGAGTACGAACTGGTTGTCATTCTCAGCCCTGAGGTGCCCGAGGACGAGGTGCCGGCCGCGGTCGAGCGCCTCCAGCAGTCCGTCCGCTCCCGGGGTGGCGAGGTGACCGAAGTGGACCACTGGGGTCGCCGCAAACTCGCGTACCCCATTCGGCGCTACACCGAAGGCAACTACGTCGTCACCCAGATCCGGATGGACCCGGAGCGCACGCGGGAGCTCGAGGCTGGCCTCCTCATCTCGGAGGAGGTGATTCGCCATCTCCTGGTGCGCAAGGAGGAGACGTGAGCCAGGCCGGGGCCGCCCGCCCGGACACGAGATCCGTTTCGTGATGCGTACTAGCCCCCGGCTCGTAGGAAGGGAGTTCGAAGGATGGCGGGCCTGAACAAAGTCCTGATCATCGGTAACGTGGGGACCGACCCCGAGATGCGCTACACGGCGAACGGTAGCGCGGTCACGACCTTCCGCATCGCCTGTACGCGCAACTATACTTCGCCGGACGGTGAACGGCGGGAAGAAACCGAATGGTTCAACGTCGTCACCTGGAACAAGCTGGCCGAAACCTGCAGTCAGTTCCTCCAGAAAGGTCGGCGCGCCTTCGTCGAGGGGCGCCTCCAGACCCGATCCTGGGACGGCCCTGACGGCCAGCGCCGGTACAAGACCGAGATCGTCGCGTCGACCGTGCTCTTCCTCGACCGGCCCCAGGCCGCGCCCATGAGCGCGCCGCCGGACTTCGAGGCCGCGACCGAGCCCGACGATCTGCCGTTCGAATGACGAGGAGGGTAGCTGGAGACCGTGACCGAAGAGACGAAGACTCCCGACACGACCGCTCCCGAGGCGCCGGCCGCCGAAGCCGGCTCAGAGGGAGCGGAGCCGTCGACCGAGGCGGTTCCCGGGGAGTCGGCTCCGGCGGAGGCGCAGGCTTCCGCCGAAGGTGAAGCCCCGCGCGCCGCGGCGCGCCAGGAACGCAAGCGCAGACGCTACGGCGGCCGGCGAAAGGTCTGCCTTTTTTGCGCCGACAAGATCGAGGTGATCGACTATAAGGACGTCGCGATGTTGCGGCGGTACGTCTCCGACCGGGGCAAGATCGAACCCCGGCGGAAGACGGGGACGTGCGCGCGCCATCAGCGCCGCCTCACGGTGGCCATCAAGCGCGCCCGCCACCTCGCGCTGCTGCCGTTCACGGCCGAGCACATTCGCCTGACGGGCGTGTTCCCGCCGCGTCCGTAACGTCGCCGCGCGTCCAGGTCCCACCGGTCACGAAGGGGGCGCCGCGCCCCTTTCGTCGCTTACCGGCCAGCGAGCGGAGGAGCGTACACCCAGCGATGGCAGGCAAAGAACGGGCGGCAGGCAAGATCGAGCGACAGCGGGCGATCCCCAGGACCGGGCCCCGCATCGACCCGGAGCGCCTCAATTACTACCTCCTCGTCGGAGGCGTGGGCGCGGTCATCGCCCTCGTGATCCTCTTGCTGGCCTTCGGCTACTACCAGACGCAGATCGCGCCGGGCCACAAGGTCGTCCTCGAAGTCGAGGGCACGAAGATCACCCGCGACCATCTCTCGCGGCGCATCCGGATGCTGGTCAACGAGAATCCGTCTGTCGCGTTCCAGCGCGGCTCGACGGCGCTCGATCTCGCGAACGTCGCCTACGACGAGCTCCTGCGCGACGCGCTCGTCATCCACGGCGCCGCGCGCGACTTCGGCGTCTACGTGGGCGACGCCGAGATCGACGACCGCGTCCGCGTCCAGCAGAGCGTCCCGTCCAACGCCGACGCGCGCGCCTTCGCCGCCGCCTACCGCCGGGCCGTCGAAGCCACGGGCCTCACCCCGAGCGAGTTCCGGTTCATGACCCGCGCCGACATCGCCGAGCAGCGGGTGCGCGACGAGCTGCAGAAGCAGGTCCCCGCTTCCGCGCTCCAGGCCAACTTCCGCCTCCTGCGCTACGGAACGGAGGACGAAGCGAAGAAGGCCGCCGAGCGCATCCGGAACGGCGAGGACGTCGTCGCGGTCGCCAAGGAGCTGTTCGCGGAGGACACGGACCCGAGCGTCATCCAGAACAGCATCGAGACCGGCTGGGTCACGAAAGATCAGGTCCCGGCCGAGGCCCGCGACATCATCTTCGACATGTCCTTCGGGCAGGTGAGCGACCCGATTTCCATCCAGAACGGCGCAGTGTACGCCGTGTACCAGCTCATCGGGAAGGAGGAGAACCGCCCGATCACCGACGAACAGCGGCCGCGGGTGGTCGCGGCTATGTTCGACAACTGGATCGCGGGCCTGCGGGACCAGCTCTCCGTCCGCGAGCGCATCACCGACGAAGATAAAGTGGAGGCCGTGACGAAGGTTCAGGACGACTTCAACCTGCCGGGATCGCGGCGTCGGCCGCTTCCCGCCGAGCCACAGGTCGTATGAGCGGAGAGCGGCGCTCACAGGTCGGTATCGGTCTCATGGGCCTCGGGGTCGTCGGGAGCGGCGTCGCCCGCATCCTGACGGAGAAGGCGGACATCTATGCCCGCACCGTCGGCCGCCCGTTGGTCCTGCGGCGCGTTCTCGTGCGCGACCCCGCGAAGGAACGCGCCTTCGACGTCGACGCCGGCCGCCTCACCACGGACCCGCGCGCCATTCTGGAAGACCCGGAAACGGACATCGTCATCGAGGTCATTGGCGGCGAGACGCCGGCCTTCGAGTACATGCGTGAGGCGCTCACCCGCGGCAAATTCGTCGTCACCGCCAACAAGGAGGTCATGGCCAAGCACGGAGCCGAGCTCCTGTCTCTCGCCCGCGCCCACGGCGTGGACATCCTGTTCGAGGCGAGCGTCGGCGGGGGCATCCCCATCATCGCCCCGCTGAAACGCGACCTCCTGGCGAACGAAATCCTCGGCCTGCGGGCGATCATCAACGGGACCACGAACTACGTCCTCACCGCCATGTCGCGGAAGGGGCAGTCGTTCGCCGAGGCGCTCGCCGAAGCCCGCGACCTCGGCTACGCCGAACCCGATGCGACGAACGACATCGAGGGTTTCGACGCCGCCTACAAGCTCGCCATCCTGGCGTCGCTCGCGTTTCACACCGACATCCGGCCGGCCGACGTCTACCGCGAGGGCATCACGCGGCTGACGGCGCGCGACTTCACCTACGCGGCGCAGCTCGGGTACGCCATCAAGCTGCTGGCCATCGCGCGCCGAGTCGACGGCGCAGTGGAGGCGCGGGTGCATCCGGCGCTCGTGCCGCTGGACGAACCGCTCGCGAAAGTGGACGGCGTCCTCAACGCCGTGCAGGTGGAGGGCGATCTTCTGGGCCAGGTGCTGTTCGAGGGGCGCGGGGCCGGCTCGCTTCCCACTACGAGCGCCGTGGTCGCCGACGTGCTCGACGCCGCCATCAGCGTCGTCAGCGGGATTCGCGAGCCCTCGGCCTGGCGCCACGAGGCGCCGACCCGCGTGGTCCCCATGGGCGACGTGGTCACCCGCTACTACTTCCGCATCACGGTGGCTGACCGGCCCGGGGTGCTCGCTCAGATCGCGCGCGTGCTCGGCGACCGGCACATCAGCATCGCCTCCGTCATCCAGAAGGAGGCCGATGAGCGCGCACAGACCGCCGAGCTGGTGATCATGACCCATCTGGCCCGCGAGGACGCCGTCCAGGACGCCCTCCGCCAGCTCGCGACGTTGGAGGTGGTCCCAGGGATCGGCTCGATGATCCGCGTGGAGGGAGCGGTCGAGGGATGACGGAGCGACAGCGTTCCGAAGAGCAGCGCAGCTTCATCAACGAGCGTGAGGCCATCGACTGGCTCCAGGCGGAACTGCAAGCGGAGCGCGCCCACAGCGCGCGCCTGAGCCAGCAGATGGAGCAACTCCAGGCGATGGCGCTCGACCTAGCGGAGCAGGTGCGCGCGATCGAGACGCGTCAGCGCGACGTCACCGCGCAGGTCGCCAGCGCCGCTCTGGTGCAGGACGGCATCATCGCCATTCAGGACACGCTCAACCGCATCCAGGAGGCGCAGACCGCCATCAACGCGCGCATCGACCGCCTCGAGCGGGAGCGCGCCGCCGAGATGGAGCGCCAGCGCGCCAACGTCAACGACCTGTACCAGCGCCTCCAGAACCTGGAGCGCGACGTCCAGTCGTGGAACGACCGCCAGGCCAGCCTCGAGGACTTCTCCCGCCGCTTTCAGGAGACGCTCTCGAAAGAGGAGCTCTCCCTGCGCTCCATCGAGACGCGCGCGGACGCGGCCGAGACCCGTTCCGCCCGCGCGGTGGAGGCGGCGAACCGGGTCGAGCAGCGCTTGATGGAAGTCGAGCGCACCCTCCTGGACCTCAAGCGCGAGGATGAAACGCTGAACGAGCGTGTCCGCCTCGCCCATGAGGTCGCGCACCGCGTGGAAGGACAGCTCGAGGCGTCGAAGGAGGGATACCGGGACCTCCCGGCGCTTCGAGAACGGGTGGAGCTGCTACGGGCGGAGCGCCAGCGCGTCGAAGATCGGGCGACGAAGCTCGAAGCCGCCGTCTACGAGCTCGAGACGTGGCGGCAGAAACAGGAGCACATCGCCACGACCCTGGACGCGCGGTCGCAGGCCCTGGACACGCGGCTGTCCGAACTGCGGCAGAAGCTCGACGAATACCGCACGCTGCTCATCAGCCAGCTCCTGAAACTGCACCAGAGCCAGGAGCGGCTCAAGCGGCGCCAGATCGAAGACCTCGAGCGCGAGATCAAAGAGCTGAGGAAGCATGCTGCCAGCCTCAAGGACGAATGACGGCCGGCGCGGCGGCGTCCTCCGGCGGTACCGCGACCTCCTGCCCGTCACCGACGCCACGCCGCTTATCACTATCGGAGAGGGCGACACCCCCCTGGTGCGGTCGCGCTCCCTCGAACGCGAGGTCGGCTGCGCCGAGCTCTGGTTCAAGCTCGAATCGTGCAACCCGACGGGCTCGTTCAAAGACCGGGGGATGGTCGTGGCCGTCGCCAAGGCGCTGGAGGAGGGAGCCCGCGCGGTGCTCTGCGCGTCGACCGGGAACACCAGCGCCTCGGCCGCCGCCTTCGCCGCGCACTGCGGGCTCGATTCCTACGTCATCGTGCCCCACGGCCGCATCGCGCAGGGCAAGCTCGCCCAGGCCGTCATGCACGGGGCGCAGATCATCGCCGTCGAGGGGGGCTTCGACGACGCCCTGCGCCTGGCGCGCGAGGTCGTGGCGCGGCACCCCATCGCGCTCGTGAATTCGCTCAACCCGCACCGCATCGAGGGACAGAAGACCGCGGCGTTCGAGATCTGCGACGCGCTGGGCGACGCCCCCGACGCGCTGGCCATCCCCGTCGGCAACGCGGGCAACATCACGGCGTACTGGCGGGGGTTCGTGGAGTATTATCGCCTGGAGCGCGCCACCCGCCGTCCACGTATGCTCGGCTTCCAGGCGGCGGGCGCGGCGCCGCTCGTGCTGGGCCACCCCGTCGAGCGCCCGGAGACGGTGGCGACGGCCATTCGCATCGGGAACCCCGCGAGCTGGAAAGGCGCCATCGCCGCCCGCGACGAATCCGGCGGGTCCATCTCGGCGGTTACGGACGACGAGATCCTCGACGCGTACCGCCGGCTCGCGCGCGAGGAGGGCGTCTTCTGCGAGCCAGCCTCGGCGGCGTGCGTCGCGGGCGTCCTCAAGCTGGCCCACGAAGGCCACGACTTCCGGGGACAGCGCGTCGTGTGCGTCATCACGGGATCGGGGCTGAAGGATCCCGACACCGCGATGGCTCAGCCCTTCACGCTGCGCACCGTGCCCCCCGATGTGGCCGCGGTCGAGCGGGAGCTCGGCTGGGCGTAGACGCCGCAACGCCGGCCGCGCGTGCTAGGATCGGGCCGCTGACGTGGAGGAGGTGTACGCGATGCCGTCGGACTGCCTGTTCTGCCGGATGGCGACGGGCGAGACGCCCGTCGAGAAGCTGTACGAAGACGACCTGGTCTTCTCGATTCGCGACATCCACCCCCGTGCGCCCGTGCACGTGATGGTCATCCCGAAGGAGCACATCCCCACGATGCGCGACATCCAAGAGTCGCATGGCCCGCTCCTCGGGCGCCTGTTCGTGGTGGCCTCGAAGGTCGCCGAGCAGGTCGGCGTGGCGGATGAGGGCTACCGCCTCGCGTTCAACGTCGGCGGGAACGCAGGCATGACCATCCCGCACGTCCATCTCCATCTGCTGGGCGGGCGCCGTCTGGGTCCAGAGGGATAGGCGACAGAAGGCGGGGCGCGGTTCTGCTAGACTGAAGTCGGCGCCCTCGACACAGTGGGAGGGCCCGGAGGAATCGCACACGATGGGTATGCTCAAAACCGTCTTTCTGCTGGCCCTGCTGACGGGCCTCTTCGCCGCCCTAGGCGCGGTGGTCGGCGGCTGGGGCGGACTCGTGGTGTTCCTCGTGCTCGCCGGCATCATGAACATGGGCGCGTACTGGTTCAGCGACCGGCTCGCCCTGCGCATGGCGGGCGCGAGGGAAGTCTCGCCGTCGGAGGCGCCGAGGCTTCACCGCATCGTGGAGGAAGTAGCGTCGCTGGCGGGACTGCCGAAGCCGAAGGTGTTCGTGGTCGACCACCCCTCGCCCAACGCCTTCGCCACCGGACGCAGTCCCAACCACGCCGTCGTGGCGGCCACGACCGGCATCCTGAATCTGCTGAACGACCGTGAGCTGCGCGGCGTCATCGGGCACGAGATGGGGCATGTGGGCAACCGGGACATCCTCATCAGCTCCATCGTCGCGACGTTCGCCGGCGCCATCAGCCTCATCGGCAACATGCTCTGGTGGCGGACGATGTTCGGCGGCTTCGGGCGTCGCGACGACAACGGCAGCGGGCTCCTGGCGCTCGTGGGCATGATCCTGATGCCCATTGCGGCGGCGATGATTCAGTTCGCCATCAGCCGCACGCGCGAATTCGAGGCCGACCGCACCGGCGCGCGCATCACCCACGACCCCGAGGCGCTGGCGAGCGCGCTCGAGAAGCTGCACCAGGGCGCGATGCTGCGGCCGATGGAGGTGAACCCGGCGGCGGCGCACCTGTTCATCGTGAACCCGCTGGCGGGGCTGCGCGGCGCGAACCTGAGCAACCTCTTCTCCACGCACCCGCCCATCGAGGAGCGGGTCCGCCGCCTGCGCGAGATGGCGCTCCGCGCCGGATACTGAGGCCGCATTCGGAACGAACGCACGAAGGCCAGGCGATGCGCCTGGCCTTCGTTGTAGCGCAGCCTCCCGCCATCACCCGCCGAAGGCGCCCTCACACGCCTCGTGGCTCCCGAGGTGTTCGTGCGCAAAGGCGCTGACGACGGGGCCCATCGGGACGCCCAGGGCGTCCGCCAGCGGCTTGACCTCCTCATCAACCACTGCCCTCACCTCGTGCGCGGGGCCGTGCTCCGAGAGGGCGATACCCGGGCAACTGGCGTGTTCGTTCGCCGTCGCGCGGGCGGTCCCGCTCCAGACGACCAGCGCCAGCGCCACCGCAATCACCGTGACGATCACACGCGTTGTCATTTCTGTACCTCACGTTCGGGCTACGTAGTAGTTGTTGAGGATGTCCCCCTCGACCTGCTTCACGTCGACCCGCCTGAACCCCGCCTCGGCGAGCAGTTCCCGGGCTCGCTGCTCGCCCCAGGCCGTGCCGAGTCCTTCGCCTCCGGCCGCGAGCCGCCGACAAGCCGGGCGCCCGGCCGGCGGCGGTTCACACGAGGGGGCTTCCCGGCTCGAGCCCGAAGAGCACGCGGCCGGCCGTCTCCCAGCGTCCGTCCTGCACCCCGAGGTGCTGGGCGGCGGTGTGCACGTCCCGCCAGCAGCGCTCGAGCGGCGAGGACTGGAAGACCGCGCTCGTCCCCGCGAGCCGGTACAGGAGATCCGCCGCCGCCACGCTGTTCTCGGCCGCGGTGAGCGACGCGATCCGGACCGACGACAGCGCCTCCAACGAGGGCTCGCGGCCGCCGGACACAGCGTCCCAGAGCGCCTCGACCTCTTCGTACCAGTAGCATCGCGCCGAGCGCACCAGCGCCTCCGCTCGGGCGAGACCGGCCTGAGCCTGCACCGTCTCGCACAATCTCGAAGGGCCGAGGGAGACCGGCTTCGCCAGCGCCAGCGCGCGGAACTCCTCGATCGCCCGCCGCGCCAGACCGAGGCAGACCGGCGGTGACTGCGCCAGGTGAAGCAGCGGGAACAGGGGTATCCTGGCCAGCAGGCAGTCCCGCGCCGGCCGCGGGCCGGCCGGCAGCGCGATGCCGCCCGTCATCTCGTCGGGCACGAAGACGTCCTCGACATAGAGGTCCTGGGTGCCGGTGGCGCGGAGGCCGGTGACGTGCCAGGTGTCGATGATCTGCGCCTCCGACGGCCGGATGAAGAAGAACACGAGTTCAGGCTGGCCCTGTTCGTCCAGCACAGGCGCCTCGCCCTGGAAGACAGGCGCGGGCGAGCCGATCCAGTCGGCGTTGGGGGCGCCGCTGTTGTAGGGCCAGCGACCGCTGAGGCGGTAGCCGCCGTCGACGCGCCGGGCCCGCACGCCGAGCGCGGGGGCGCCGGCGATGAGCGTCGCGCCCGAATCGAGCACGCGGGCGGCGGAGGGGGCGGCCAGCACGGACGTGAAGTAGTTGTTGGCGATCCCGAGGGCCACGGTCCAGCCCGTCGAGCCGTCGTGGCGCGAGACCTCCTCCACCACGCGCAGGGCGTCCGGCAGCGGCAGCTCCAGCCCGCCGAACTCCCGGGGCGTGTAGATGGAGAAGAGGCCCGCCTCCTTGAGCCGGGACATCAGGGCGTCAGGGAGCCGCCGCTCCGCCTCCGCCTGCGCTGCCATCCCGCGGATGTCGTCCGCGACCGGCGCCACCAGGTCTGTCGGTGCGATGCTCGATGTCATCGATGTGGTCCTCCTGCTGCGGGTGTGGCCGGCCCGCCGGGGGCACGCGGGAACGGCGCTGGAGGACACGCTACGCGGTCGACGGCGGCGGCGCCATCGCCGGGATGAACCAATCGAGCGCAAACCGCCGTGGTTAGTGTTGACCAGTGGCGGGCTGCGCCAGTCCCTGCCGCACCGCGTAGGCGGCGAGGCTGGCGCGCGAGCTGAGCCCGAGCTTCTGGAGCATGTTCTGGACGTGGCGAGCGACGGTGTGCTCGCTGATGACCAGCGCCGCGGCGATGCCCTTGTTGGTCTCGCCCGCCGCGATCAGGCGGAGGACCTCGACCTCGCGGGGCGTGAGTCCGCCCGGCGCGCGCTGTCCGGCCGCGAGGGCGTCTTCGTCCAGGCGTGCGAGGTCAGGTGCAGCGCCGAGGCGTTCGAAGGCCCAGCGCGCGGCGTCGAACTCCATGGCCGCCGACTGTTCGTCGCCGAGAGCGCGGCAGGCTTCGCCGATGAGCACCCGCACGCGGGCCGCCTCGTACGGCGCTTCGAGCCGCTGCCACGCCGTCCACGAGCGCCGCAGGGGCGCGAGCGCCGCTCGCGGCTGCCCCTCGGCGATGAGCACGCTGCCCTCCGCTCTGTCGGCCAGCGCCCGTAGCGGGAGCGCGTCCAGCGCGGCTGCGGCCTGGGCGAGCTCGGCCGCGGCGGCCCGGGCCGCGGCGACGTCACCCAGCGCGAGCAGGATCTCTACGTACGCGCTCAGCAGGTCGGCCCGGCTCGCCTGGTGGAGCAGGCGATCCCAATCCCCTAGCGGCCCCTCTGGCGCGGGTTCGTCGAGCGCCCGTCGGACGGCCGTCGCCGCTTCCTCCGCCCGGCCTCGAGCGAGCCAGAGCAGCGCGAGGCCCGGCTGCGGCGTCCGTCCCAGGCGGCTGGCCTGCTGGTAGGCCTCCTCCGCCCCCGGGCCGTCGCCGCGCAGCCGGCACAGCTCGCCAAGCTGGTAGAAGGCGTCGGCCGGGCCTTCGGGGCTCGCGGGCAGCGACAGCCAGTCGCAGGCCCGCCGCGCCTCTTCGAGCGCGTCTTCCCAGTCGCCCCGCAGCCGCATGACCTCCACCCGGTGCACGAGACACGGCCCCCGGTAGGGCACGAGGTCGGGCTGGCCCTCGCACCAGTGGGAGAAAACCGCCGTCCACTCCTTCGCCCGGGGAATGTCGAACACCTCCTGGCACGCCTCGAGAACGCCGCAATAGATAGGCCCCGCGAGCAACGGCGTGACGTCGCCCGCGGCCACGGCGACCATCGCCTCGTCGAGAGCGGCCATCCCCTCACCGACGAGTCCGAGGCGGAGGAGGGCGCGACCGTGCCCGTGGCCCGCCGCGGCGACGAGGCTGGCGTCGGCGAAGCGCCTGCCGATAGCCTGCGCCTCCCTGAAGGTCCGGCATGCGCCCTCGGCGTCTCCCGTCGCGAGCTGGTCCACGCCCTCCGGGATGAGCAGGTACCCCCACTCGACGCAGTCGGCGCCCAGGTCGGCGAGCAGGCTGCGAGCGCGTCCGAACCACCCGTTGGCCTGCGCCAGCTCGCCCGTGAAAATCATGCCGTGGCCCTGGTAGAAGGCGAACCGTGCGGCCCGGGTCACGTCGTGCAGTTCCAGCGCGCGGCGATACCCGCGGGTCAACGCGTCGCGGCTCTCCCGCTCCTCACCGATGAGGTGGGCGGCGACGGCGTGACGTTCGAGATCGTCGAGGGTGAGTGGCGCGCCTTCAGGAAGGGCGGCGTACGCGTCGCGAGCCGCACGCCAGGCCTGCCGGGCGTACGCCTCTCGCGCCTTCTCCAGCGTCGCCTCGGACATCGGCCGGCAGTCCTCTTGCGCTGGTGCGAGGTCGATTCGAAAGCGCCGTTCACGCTAGCACGAACGGCGGCGGCGCGACAATCGCGCGGGCGAGGCGGCTCAGGCGCGGGCGGTCTGGCCGCTCGCCGTGGCGGCGCCGGCCGGGTGATCGAAGACGTTGGTGATGTAGTGGTCGGCGCGGATGGCCGCCGTCGCGCCATCGCCCGCGGCCGACACCACCTGGCGCGCCGAATCGATGCGGATGTCCCCGGCGGCGAAGACGCCCGGGACGTCGGTCTCCATCCACAGGTTCACGTAGACGTGCCCGCCGTTGTCGAGCCGAAGCTTGCCGCGGAGGAACTCGCTGTTGGGCGTGAGGCCGATGAAGATAAACACCGCCGACACCGGCAGGACCGAGGTCTCGCCCGTCTTCACGTTCCGCAGGCGCAGGCGTTCGACGGCGCTCTCGCCCTCGATCGCTTCGACGACGGTGTTCCAGATGAATTCGATCTTGGGGTTGGCGAAGGCGCGCTCCTGGAGGATCTTGCTCGCCCGGAGCTGGTCGCGCCGGTGGATGATGTACACCTTCGACGCGTAGCGGGTCGTGAACAGCCCTTCGTCCAGAGCCGCGTCCCCGCCGCCCACGACGGCGACCTCCATGTCCTTGAAGAACGCCGCGTCGCAGGTCGCGCAGTAGGAGACGCCGAAACCGGTCAGCCGCTCCTCGCCGGGGACACCGAGCTTGTTGTGGTCGGCGCCGCCCGTCAGGATGACCGCCTTGGCCAGGTAGTCGCCCTCGGTCGTCTTCACGAGATGCCGCGGCCCGTCCGCGCCGAAGACGATGTCGGTGACCTCGGCGTAGCCCATCTCGAGGCCGAACTTCTCGGCCTGCTGCTGCATCTTCTGGGCGAGATCGAAGCCGTTGACGCCGTCCGGGAACCCCGGGTAGTTCTCGACATCGGAGGTCGTCGAGATCTGGCCGCCCGTCACCTTGCGCTCGAACAGGATGGTCTTGCGGCGGGCGCGGGCGGCGTAGAGCCCGGCCGAAAGCCCGGCGGGGCCGGCCCCGACGATAACGATGTCGTACTCCCGGGGCGTCGTCTCGGTCATCACAGACCTCCTCGGACAAACGACGAGATACGCCCCGCCTCGACGCGGCGGAGCGGGGCGCCCGTCGTCACAGGACGGCGTCGAGCCGCTTCTTCAGGTCGCTCTTGGGCCGGAATCCGATGATCTGCCCGACGGGCTGTCCGTTCTTGAACACCAGCAGCGTCGGGATGCTGCGGATGCCGTACCGGGCGGCGGTGGCCGGGTTCTCGTCGGTGTTCAGCTTGACGAACTTCACGCGGCCGGCGTATTCGTCCGCCAGCTCCTCGACGATGGGCGCCACCATGCGGCAGGGGCCGCACCACGGCGCCCAGAAATCGACCAGCACAGGCTCGGACGCCTGCAACACGTCCCGGTCGAAGGTCTGGTCGGTGACTTCCTGCGGCGTAGCCATACAGCGCATACTCCTCGCTAGCAGCTCAGGGGTTGATCCGGTCGGCGCGTTCACGCTAGCATACCCCCACGGGGTATGTCAAGGGACAACCCGTCCCGGGAGGTGGGACGAGTGGACGATCCTGGCGACGAGCTCATCGAGGGGGTGCTCACGCGGCTGCGGCGCATCGAGGGGCAGATTCGCGGGATTCAGCGGATGCTGGAGGAGGACCGCGAATGCGAGGACGTGCTGACCCAGCTCATGGCGGCGCGGAGCAGTCTGGATCAGGCGGGCCTGCTCCTCATGGAATGGCACATCACGCGATGCCTCCTGCCTGACCTGGCCCCCGGCGACCCGCGGCTGCTTGAGCTCCGCGAGGCGTTGAAGGCGTGGATGCGGTTCGGCGGGCCTGTGCCGGCTACGGCCGTCTCGCGGGAGGATTACATCGCGCCGCCGTAAGCGGAACGCGGGCCGCGCCGACGCCCACGCGCACCGCAAGCGTACTTTCAGATCCGCCCGCGAAATGATAGTATCAGCGCGATTACTTTCATTTCTCGCGGGGAATCGAAAGCGGAGTTTCGTTTGACTTCGGGAGAGGCGACCTCGCGTCTCGCGAACAGCCCGATCGGACATCTGGTCACCTTGCCCGATGGCCACCAGGCGTACGTGCCTGCTCCTCTACCCCGCGCGCTTTCCCTCGACACGCCGCTGGTGTACCTGCTCGACCGGGCGTCCCGCGCCGTGGCCACGCTCGCCGGCGTCGGCGAGACGCTGCCCAGCCCGCACCTGCTCATCCGGCCATTCGTCCATCGGGAGGCGGTCCTGTCATCGCGCATCGAAGGAACGCAGGCTTCCATCTCGGACGTCTTCATGTTCGAAGCCACCGGCGAACCGCGAACCCGGTTCGGCGACGCGCGCGAGGTCGTGAACTACGTGCGCGCCCTGGAGCACGGGCTACGCAGACTGCGCGAGCTGCCGTTGAGCGTGCGGCTCGTGAATGAGTTGCACGCCATTCTTCTCCACGACGTGCGCGGCCGGGACAGGACCCCGGGGGAATTGCGAACCCGTCAGGTCTGGATCGGCTCGGAGGGAACCAGCATCGGCGAGGCCCGCTTCATCCCGCCGCCGCCCGGGCTGGTGCGGGACCTCCTCGATGACTGGGAGCGCTTCCTGAACGAGGACCTGGAGCTGCCACCGCTCGTCCAGTGCGCCCTCATGCACTACCAGTTCGAGGCGATCCACCCGTACCTCGATGGCAACGGCAGGATCGGCCGCCTGCTAATCACGCTGTTCCTCTGCGCCAAGGACGTCTTGCGGACGCCGCTGCTGTACCTCAGCGCGTACTTCGAACGCCGGCGGCAGGCCTACTACGATCACCTGCTCGCCCTGAGCGAGACCGGCGACTGGGCGGCATGGCTCCGGTTCTTCCTGGAAGGCGTCGTAGAACAGGCCGAAGACGCCCTGGAGCGTTGCAGGCGACTGCGGGCCCTGCAGGACGAATTCCGAGAGCTCACGCGGGCGCGACGTTTGTCGGCCAACGCCGTGCGGCTCACGGAGCGCCTGTTCGCGAACCCCTACGTGACGGCTCCCATGGCCGCGGCAGCGCTCGGCGTGACATATCCGGGCGCCCGCCTCATCCTCGAGCGGCTAGAACACGTGGGTGTCCTCACGTCGATACCGGACACCCGGCCACGCCTGTACGTGGCGGCGAAGGTGCTCGACGCGATCCAGTAGCCCATGGCGGCGACCGTCGTGAGGGCGATATCCGGACGCCCCCGCGCGGCGTCAGTCCTTGTGCGCCATCTGGGCCCCGGCTGCCAGCAGGATCCCGTTGTGGATCAGGAAGCTGCGGACGGTGTTGCCCCACTTCGCCTGGCGGACACGCGAGCCCTCGACCTGCTCCTGAAAGCGGTCGATGAGTTCGGCCCACTTCCGCCGCCCCTTCACGCTGATGCGCCGGTCGCCCGCCTTGTCGATCCGCGTGCACTCCCGGATGATGGTGTCGGGGTCCACGTCTGCGAAGCGGCAGAACGCCTCCAGGATCGGCAGGCGCTCGGGGTCATCGGTCGCCGGGTCTCCGCCCCAGTGCTCTTTCAGTCCCTCCAACCACGTGCGAACTGTCGGATACTCCAGTAACGGCTTGAGTTCGACCACCTTCACTCCATCGACTGCGTCCGCTCACATGGGCAGGCCGAGACGCTCCGCCAGCCGCTTGATCTCCGCCATGCGCTCCGGGTTGTTCGGTGTCGCCGGGCGCTGAATCATCTTCGCGGCCTTGAGCTTCTCGACGACGGCGGGGTCGCGCTTGAACGGCACGCCGTACTTGCCCTCGAAGTACTGCTCCTCGAAGGGCGGCCGCGGCCGCTGTCCGCCGGCCTCCCACGACTCCGCCGGATAGCCGACCAACAGGACCCAGAGAGGCACCCAGTCGTCGGGCACCTCGAAGACCTGCTTGATGATGGCCGGGTTCGGCGTGTTCATGCACACGCCCAGCCCTTCGTCGACGCCGGCGAGGAGCGCCTGACACGCGGCCATGCCGCAGTCGGCGGCCGCCGCCACGATGTAGTTGGGGCCCTCCGTCATCGGCTTGAGAATCTGCGGGTAGACGAACTCGTCGACGAACTTGTGGCTCCAGCCGTGCGTCGGCGCCAGCGCGCCCACGTCCACGAGCTCCTTCAGCCGCGTGCCCTGAATCCGGTTGACCACGCCGAGATCGATGAAGAAGTAGATGTGCACAGGCGCGAGGTCGAGCGAGACGTTGGCCACCGGCGTCTTGAGCTGGTCGAGCTTGTCCTTGGGAAGCTTGTCGCGCTCCGCCACCACCGCCTTCAGCCAGTGCGCGTTCACCGCGCACGAGGCGAGCAGCGCGGCCTCGAGCATGATCTGGATTTTCTCTCGTTCGACGGGCCGGTCGGGATCGAAGAACCGGATGGACCGTCGGCGGCCGATGACTTCCTTGAACTCCATGCCTCACTCCTTCCAGACAGCAGGCGTGAACGTGAGCGCGTCTGCGTTCGTGTCGTGGCGTTCGACGGATGCGGCGAACGGCTGGATTCTCTGGCCCCCTCCCGTGTGTGTCAAGGGAAGAACCGCCCCGTCGCCGGGCCTCGCCGCCCTCAGTTGGTCGGCGTCCCGTACAGCTTCCGGAGCTCCGTCTTCAACACCTTGCCCATCGGGTTGCGCGGCAGCTCGTCCACGAGGGTCACGTACGACGGCGCCTTGTAGCTGGCCAGTCGGCTCTTGGTGTACTGGATGATCTCCTCCGGCGTCACCGTTTCACCGGGCTTCAGCACCAGGATCGCTTTCACCACCTCGCCCCACTCCTGGTCGGGGACGCCGATGACCGCGGCCTCCTCCACCTTCGGATGCGACTCCAGGACGGCCTCGATCTCGCCCGGCGAGATGTTCTCACCCCCGCGGATGATGAGGTCCTTCGAGCGCCCGGTGATGAAGAGATAGCCGTCCTCGTCCATGTAGCCGACGTCGCCAGTGTGGAGCCAGCCGTCCTTGATGGCCTGTTCGGTGGCCTCGGCCTGCTTGTAGTACTCCTTCATGACCCGCGGCCCGGCGACGCAGATCTCGCCCTCGACCCCCGGCGGCAGGATGTTCCCCTGCGGGTCCTGGATGGTGATGACGACGTCGTCCATCGGCCGCCCGACCGAGCGCAGCCTCCGCAGCTTCTTCTCGCGCTCGGGGCCCTCTTCCTTCGGGATCTGGTGGTCCTCCGGGCCGAGGTACGTGAGCGTCGATGTGCTCTCGGTCTGGCCGTAAGCGTTCATCAGGCCGCAGGTGAAGACGTCGACCGCCTTCCGGATGACCTCGTACGGCATCGGCGCGGCGCCGTAGGTGATGAGCTTGAGCGAGCTCAGGTCGTACTTCCCGAAGTCGGGGTGCTCCATGATGCGCTTGAGCATCGTGGGCACCACGAAGCTGTGGGTGACGCGCTCGGTCTGCACCGCTTCGAGCCAGGCCTGCGGGTCGAACTGGGGCAGAATGACCAGCTTCCGGCCGCCCCAGATGGACGACATGATCGGCGTGATCCCGGCGACGTGGAAGATAGGGACGGAGAGCAGCGTCACTTCCTGCTCCGCCGTAGGGTCGGCCGGCGCCATCGTGTTCGTCACGTACACCGAGAGGTTGAGGAAGGTGAGCTCGACGCCTTTGGGCAGCGCGGTGGTCCCGGACGTGAAGATGAGCACGGTCGGGTCGTTCTCGTCGATCTCGACGTAGACATCCTCGTCCGAGCCCGAAGCCAGCAGCGAGGCGTAGTCGCGCATGCCCTCCTGGCTCCGCTCGAAGCAAATGTACGTCGGCTCGGACGTGAACGCGCCCCGCAGCCGGCCCACGAGATCGAGGTAGCGCTCACCGACGAAAAGCACCTTCGGCTCGGTGACGTTGACCATGTAGGTAAGCTCTTCGTCCTTCGCCCGGTAGTTCAGGGGCACGAACGTCGCGCCGAGCTTCGCGGTGGCGTAGTAGACCTCGACGTACTCGGCGCTGTTAGTGGACATGACGGCGACCGTGGTGCGGGGCCCGACGCCGAGCCCGCGAAGGGCGTTCGCGAGGCGGATCACCCGCTGGAGCGTCTCGGCGTAGGTGCGGCGCGTGCCGTTGCAGACCAGAGCCTCCCGGTCCGGCACCGTCATCGCGCTGATCTGGAGGAATTCGAACGTATTCACGAGGTCTGTTCCCTCCGAGGGGGCTGCGCCGGTACTCTAGCGCACGCTCGGATCACGGGCAACGCGCGCTCGCGCCCTCCCCCGATGCCCGCCGCCACGAACGGCGGACCGAAGAAGGCCACCCTTCGGGTGGCCTTCGGCTCGTCGAGGGGTCACGGCGAGCTATGCGCGCGCCTCCTCGAGCAGGATGCCGGGCGCGGGATAGCCGCGGCAGAACTCCCGCACTTCGGCCCCGACGCGCTCGATGACCGCCTCGTCGTCCACGTTCGAGATGACCTCGTCGATCCAGGCGGCGATCTGCCGCATCGCGGCCTCGTCCATGCCGCGCGAGGTGACCGCCGGCGTGCCGAGCCGGATGCCGCTCGGGCTGAACGGCTTCCTGGGGTCGTAGGGCACCGTGTTGTAGTTGCAGACGATGCCCGCTCGGTCCAGCGCCTTCGCCGCCTTCTTGCCGATGACCCCCTTGTTCGTGAGGTCGATCAGGATGAGGTGGTTGTCGGTACCGCCGGACACGAGGTCGAAGCCCCGCTCGCGCAGCTCCGCGGCCAGCGCCTTCGCGTTGCGCACCACCTGATGGGCGTACTGGCGGAACTCCGGCGTCGAGGCCTCCTTCAGCGCGACGGCGATGGCGGCGGTCGTGTGGTTGTGCGGCCCGCCCTGGAGGCCCGGGAACACCGCCCGGTCGATCCGCTCGGCGAGCTCCTCGCGGCACAGGATCATCGCGCCCCGGGGCCCGCGCAGCGTCTTGTGGGTAGTCGTGGTCACGACGTCGGCGTAGGGCACCGGGTCGGGGTGCGCGCCGCCGACGATGAGCCCGGCGATGTGGGAGATGTCGGCCATGAAGTACGCCCCGACCTCTTTCGCGATGTCGGCGAACGCCGCGAAGTCGAACTGCCGGGGGTACGCGGTCGCCCCCGCGACGATGATCTGCGGACGCTCGCGCTTCGCGAGGTCGCGCACGGCGTCGTAGTCGATGAGGTGCGTCTTAGGGTCGACGGTGTACTGGACGGCGCGCCAGAACGTGCCCGTGATGCTCACGTTCCAGCCGTGGGTCAGGTGGCCGCCGTGGGGCAGAGCCAGGCCCATGATGGTATCGCCCGGCTTCAAAAGCGCGAAGTACACCGCCAGGTTCGCGGGCGAGCCGGAGTACGGCTGCACGTTGGCGTGCTGCGCTCCGAAGAGCGCCTTGGCGCGCTCGATGGCGATGGTCTCGACAGGATCGATGAACCGCTGACCTTCGTAGTACCGGCGGCCCGGGTACCCCTCCGAGTACTTGTTCGTCAGCACGGAGCCCGTCGCCTCGAGGACGGCTTTCGAGACGTAGTTCTCGGACGGGATGAGCCGGACCGATTCGAGCTGGTAGCGCTCTTCCTCGCGGATGAGCGCGTAGATTTCAGGGTCGGTGCGCTGGAGCGCTTCCACGTTCGTTCACGCCTCCTGTCCTTCCGGGGAAGGACGCTGTTCCGCCTGACCGCCCGGGAACGAAAAAGGCCACGTCGCGGGGCTGACGTGGCTCGGTCAGGCGAGTAGAACCACCAGCCCTCAGCGGCGTGGCCGGCGTCCGGTTCCCGTGCGGATGACCTCGCGATTCGTCACTGCGCCCGCAGTGTACCGACGCCTTCGAAGGGGTGTCAACGAACGCAGGCCTCACCAACGGCGCCCTCGCGTGGGTATACTCAGGGCGAGCGGGCGATTAGCTCAGCGGACAGAGCATGTGCCTTACACGCACAGGGTCAGAGGTTCGAATCCTCTATCGCCCACCACCTCTCGAAATCCGGTGAATCCCCCATATCCCTCGCCGCGCTCCCCGGGCGATACTCCGGGGTACCGCGCACCAGCGCGCATCCGGGAGGCCACATGGAGCGCTGGCGAGATCGCGGACGGTGGGCCGCCGCCCTCTGGGGAGCCCTCGTCGGGGCGCCCATCGCCGCGCTGATCGTCCTCCATCGGGTCCCCGCCTGGGACCCGGCGTGGATGAATCCCACGTTCCACTTCTACGTCGTTTCGGGCACGTCCCTGCTCGCCGCCATCGCCTGCGGGGGCCTCGTTTTCGCCTCGAAATCGCTCCGTTCCACGCGGCTGCTGTTCCTGGTGGTCGCGTTCTTGAGCATCGCGGCCATCTTCTCGGTGCACGGCCTCGCGACGCCCGGCTTCATCCACGACGAGCCGTACCCGGCGGTCGGCGTGTCCGCGTGGCTCAGCGTGCTGGCGGGCGCGGTGTGGGTCGCCGCCAGCGCTGTCGAGCCCCGCGGCGCCATCGCCCGGACGCTGGAACGCCACGGGCGTCTCGTGCTCGTGGCCGTGGCGGCGGCGCTGGGCGCGTACCTGTTCGCCGCGCTGTTTATCCACGAGTCCCTCTGGCTCTCCTGGATTCCGGTGAACGACCGGCGCTTCCAGCTTTCGCTCACCGCCGTCAGCCTGGCCCTGCTCGCCTTCGCGACGTGGCGCTATCTGGAGGCGTATCTGTTCACCCGGCTTCCGTCGCAGGCGGCGATGGCGCTCGCCCTCGGCCTGCTCATCGATGTGCAGGTCTGCCTCGCCTGGGGGAGGCTGTGGCATGCGTCGTGGTGGCTCTACCACGGACTGTATGCGGCGGCCTTCATAACGCTGTTCGGTGGCTGGTTCGCTGAGGCCCGCCGCGCCGGCAGCGTCGCGGCCATCGCCGAGGCGTTGGCCATGCGCGACTCGCTCGCCCAGCTCAACCGCGGGCGGCCCACCGCCCTGGTCGAGCTCGCCGACGCCATCGAAGCCAAGGACGTGGCCACCCACGGCCACGTGTCCCGCGTCGGCGCCTACGCGCTAGAGACGGGACGGGAGCTCGGTCTGCCGGCGTGGGAGCTCCGTTCGCTGGTGCTCGCCGCGCAGATGCACGACGTCGGCAAGATCGGCACGCCCGACGCCATTCTGCGAAAGCCCGGCCCGCTGACGGATGAGGAGTACGCGGTCATCAAGCGGCACGCAACCCGGGGCGACGAGATCGCCGGGCGCACGCCCGCCCTGCGTCCGCTGCGGGACGCCATCCGCCACCACCACGAGCGCTGGGACGGCGGCGGCTACCCCGACGGCCTGGCCGGCGAGGCGATCCCGCTGTTCGCGCGCATCATCGCCGTCGCCGATACATACGACGCCCTCACGTCGCCGCGGCCGTACCGTCCCGCGCTGGACCACGAGGCCGCAGTGGCGGAGCTGCGGCGTGTCCGCGGGACCCAGCTCGACCCTCGGTGCGTCGACGCCTTCCTGCGCGCGTTCGAGCGCATGGGGGAGCCCGCGTCCGAAGCCGCCTGACCCCGCATCACCCCTCCGCGAGCAGCAGCACCGGCAGCCGGCTGCGCCACAGCACCTCCTGAGCCACGCTCACGCCGTTCCGGTGCGGGTAGCGCTCCCGGCTCAACGTCGCCATCGCAATGACGTCCGAACGGAGCTCGAGGGCAGCGCGCAGGATCTCCTCCACCGGCTCGCCGATGCGTAGATGGACGTCCGTCGGGAGGCCGCGCGCTTGGAACTCCGCCACGTGGCGGCGCAGATACTCCCGATTCGCCGCCGCCGTGTCCACAGGTGGCGCCGGTGAGCTCGAGCGGGCGCGCATCGAATGATGCTCGGGGTGCGGAAGCCGCGCGCCTTCCCGGGGTTGCACCAGCAGGAGGTCGACGCGGCATCCCAACCGCGCCGCCAGTTCGACAGCGTAGGGCACCACCGCCGCTGAACTGCGGGTCCCGTCGAGCGGCACGAGCATTCGCTGAAACATGGCGTCCTCCGCGTCGGTGATGCGGGTGGGCCGAGCGCAGGCCCGGCTCGCGGGAGGGCGGGCCCGGCGCCGCGTCGCCCACTCGCGACGCCTTCTCGGCCGAACCGCCTGCCATCAGCAGTATCGAACGATCGCTTCTCCGTCTGTACCCGGAAGAACGGGTGCATGCACTCGTCGCGTGGCGCCGGTTCTGGCCGATACGACGTTGAGTCTCTGTATCTGGCCAGCAACGCGCATGCCCATCGAGAGGTGGACATTCAGCATGAGCCTCAGTGTGCGACAAAAGCTCTTCGGAGCGATGGCGCTGACGCTACTCGCGCTCATCGTCGTCGGCGTCTTCGCCATCGTCCAGCTCCGGTCCGTCGGGGACGCTGCTACCACCATTGACGACGTCGGCCGGGCAGGCGTGGCCAAGACCGGCACGCTCCGGCGCGACATGCTTCTGATGCGGGAGCAGATTCTCTCGTACGTGATGGCCCCCAAGGAGGGACGCCAGGAGATTCTGGACCGCATGAAGGAACTCGAGGGAGAGATCGCGACGGACCTCCAGGCGCTACGAGAGCAGAAGGGCCTGACGGACACCCAGCTGGAGGCGCTCGCCACCACGGAGGAAAAGATTCAGGAGTGGTACGCCGCCCGGGACAAAGGCCCCATCGCCAAGACCGACGCCGGGGACTTCGCGGGTGCCTCGGACGCCGCGCTGTACGGCGTCGGCGGAGAGGCGTTCCGGGCCGCCTTCGACGCCATCTCTTCGTTCGCCGAAGAAACGGACAAGGCGGCAGCCACCGCACATAAGGATGCGAACGCCACCGTCACTCGCGCGACGACGTTGACCATCGTGATCGTCGCCGTCGCGACGCTCGTGGCCGCAGCGGTGTTCTTCTGGATCGCCCAGGGCATCGTCAATGGCGTGAAGCAGGCGCTGCACGCGGCCGAAGGTATCGCCAAGGGCGACGTCGAGCAAAGCATCGACGTCAAGACCCGCGACGAGATCGGCGAGATGGCCGGAGCGTTCCAGCGCATGATCGCCTATCTCAAGGACATGGCCGCGGCTGCGGCCTCCATCGCCCGCGGCGACCTCTCGGTCGACGTGAAGCCGCAATCCGACCGCGACGCACTGGGCAACGCGTTCCAGAGCATGACCGCCTACCTGCAGGAGACGGCCGGGGCGGCCGAAAGCATCGCGGACGGCGACCTCACGGTGGAGGTCCGACCGAAGTCGGAGAAGGACGTCCTCGGGAACGCGTTCCTGCGCATGGTCACGAACCTGCGCGCGCTACTGACGCGGGCCAGCGAAACCGCCGAAAGCCTGGCGGCCGCCAAGGACCAGCTCGCCCAGTCGGCCGATCAGGCGGCGCAGGCGACGCAGGAGGTGGCCCGGACGATCACGCAAGTCGCCCAGGGCACGAGCCAGCAGGCCAGCAGCGCGCAGGAAGTCAACCAGGGCATGGAGCAGCTCACTCAGGCGATCGACCAGATCGTCCGCGGCGCGCAGGTGCAGGCGCAGTCCGTGGAAGAGGCGAGCGCGCTGGTGAGCCGCGTGGCTAGCGCCGCTGACCAGATGGCTCAGAGCGCGCAGAACGCCACCATCGGCGCTCGCCAGGCGACCGAGACCGCGCAGAACGGCGCCGCCATGGTCCAGAACGCCATCGATGGCATGGCGCGCATCAAGAGCACCGTCGAAACCGCCTCGGCCGAAATCACGAGGCTGGGCGAGCGCTCCGCCGAGATCGGCAAGATCGTCTCTGTCATCGACGACATCGCCGCCCAGACCAACCTGCTGGCGCTGAACGCCGCCATCGAGGCCGCCCGCGCGGGCGAGCAGGGTCGCGGTTTCGCCGTCGTGGCCGACGAGGTTCGCCAGCTCGCGGAGCGCGTCGCCACCGCGACCAAGGAGATCGCCGACCTCATCGACGGCGTGCGCAGCGGCGTGGACAGCTCCGTGAAGGCGATGGGCGAAGGCGCGACCGAGATGGAGGCGGGCTCGCGCGTCGCCGCCGAAGCGGGCCTGGCCCTCCAGCAAATCCTCGCGGCCGTCGACCAGGTGAATGCGCAGATCGAGCAGATCGCGGCCGGCTCGCAGGAGCTGAAAGCGTCGAGCGACGAGATGGTCAACGTCATCACCAGCATCCGCTCCGTGGTCGACCAGAACACGGCGGCGACGGAGGAGATGCAGGCGACCGCCGGGATGGTGAGCGACTCCATCAGCGCCATTGCGGGCGTCGCCGAGGAGAACAGCGCGGCCACCGAACAAGTGTCGGCGGCGGCCGAGGAGATGACGGCGCAGGTCGCCGCCTTCAAGCTGACCAAGGACGGCTCCGGCAAGGTCGCGACCGTCGCCGGCGCCGCCATCGACGAGCGCGCGCAGCCCCGGAAGGCCGCGTGACCAGCGCGGAGGGACCGGGCGGGGATGACGCGCCTCCCCGCCCGGTCCCCGGGCTTCCCGCCACCATCGCTAGGAAGGACGTGACACCAATGGCTGACAAGGGCACTGAACGGCAACTGGTCGTGTTCGACCTCGCGGGAGAGGTCTACGGCGTCGACATCAACTCCGTGCGTGAGATCATCCGGATGCAGGCCGTGACCCACGTCCCCAACGCGCCCGACTTCGTCGAGGGGGTTATCAACCTGCGCGGGCGCGTGATTCCGATTCTGGACTTGCGGAAGCGGTTCGGCCTGCGCGTCTCGGAGGAAACGAGAGACAGCCGGGTGGTGGTGGTCGATATCGCCGGACAGAACATCGGCATCATCGTCGACGCCGTGATCGAGGTCTTGCGGCTGGCGGCGGACGCCATCGAGCCGGCGTCGTCCCTCATCACCACCGAAGATTCCTACTACCTAGAGGGGATCGCGAAGCTCGACGGCAAGCTGCTGATCCTGCTGGATCTCGACCGCGTGCTCTCGACCGACGAGCAGAAGGCGCTACAGCAGGCGCAGTCGAAGGCCGCCTGACGTTTCGGGAACACCCGTCGCCTCGCCACGCTCGGGCGCCTCGTCCCCGTGGCGAAGCCATCATGCGCAGGAGGGAGCATGCCGTCTGGCTTCGATGTCCACCCGGACGACCTCAAGGCGTTCTTGCAGGAAGTCGACGAACAGCTCGACCTGCTGGACGACGACATCGTCCGCCTCGAACGCGAAGCGGACAACGTCGAACTGCTGCAGGAGATCTTCCGCGCCGCCCACACCCTGAAGGGCTCCTCGGGCATGCTGGGCTTCCAGCGCATGGCTGCCCTCACGCATGCAATGGAGGACGTCCTCGACCGCGTCCGCAAAGGAACGCTGCCCGTAACCCCGGAGCTCGTCGACGCCCTCCTCCGGAGTCTGGACGGCCTGAAAGCGCTGAAGGCCCGCGCCGCCGACGGAGAGGATGGAGGCGTCGACATTGACCCGCTGGTCGCGGCCCTCCGGGCGGTGGACGCCGCTGACCCTCCTCCGGGGGACGGCGTGGCGACGGACGCTCCGCCGGTGGCGCCTCCCGCCGAGGCCGCCGCCCTTCTCGAGGCGGCGCGCGCGCTGGGCCGCGCGGCGTACCGCGTCGCAGTCGCCTTCGACGCCGGCTCCGTGTGGCTGGCCGTCCGCAACTTCCAAGTTCTGAGCGCGCTGGCGGAGCGTGGCGACGTCGTGTGGTCAGCTCCTCCCCGCGACGCCATCGAACGTGAGGAGGCCAGCGCCACCCTCGCGGCCATCGTCGCCGCCTCCTGTGACGCCGACGCGCTCCGCGCCGCGGTCGAGGCGATCGACGAGGTCGCGTCGGTCAGCGTCGAGCCTCTCCCGGAGAGTGGCCTGGCGCCGGCGGCCGACGAGCGCCTGTCGGAGGAACCGCCGCCCGATGGCCGCGACCGGAGGATCATCGACCTCGGACCGGAGGCGCGGGGCAAGAGCCCGCAGGAGCAGCTCGAGCTGGCCGCGCAGAAGATCGAGACGCTGCAAACCATCCGGATCGACGTCGAGCGGCTGGACAGCCTGATGAACATGGTCGGCGAGCTGGCCATCGACCGGACGCGCATCAGCCAGATCTGCCGGCTCTTGCAGGCTCGTCACAAGGAGGACGAGCTCGTGGATGCGCTCGCCGACACGTCGGCGCACATCGTCAAAGTGGTCGACGAGCTCCACGAGAGCATGATGCAGATCCGGATGCTGCCCATCGGCCTCCTTTTCGGGAAGTTCCCGCGTCTCGTCCGCGACCTCGCGCGAACCACTGGCAAGGCGGTGACGTTCCTCGTCGAAGGGCAGGACACCGAGATCGACCGGTCCGTCATCGACAAGATCAAGGACCCCCTGGTCCATCTCATTCGGAACGCTGTCGACCACGGTATCGAATCGCCCGAGGAGCGTCGCCGCGCCGGCAAGCCAGAGACCGGCACGATCCGGCTCTCCGCCCGCCACGATCAGGGCTACATCGTCGTCACGTTGGAGGACGACGGACGTGGCATCGACGTCGAGCGCGTCAAAGAGGCCGCCGTTCAACGCGGGCTCATCCCTGCGGACATGGCCCATCGTCTTTCCGACAGCGAGGCTCTGGACCTGATCTTCCAGCCCGGCCTGTCCACCGCACGCACCACCACTGAAGTCTCGGGGCGTGGCGTCGGCATGGACGTGGTTCGCCGCGATATCGAGGCGCTGAACGGCCTCATCGACATCGAGTCGGTTCCGGGACGCGGCACACGGTTCTCTCTGCGGCTCCCCCTCACGCTCGCGACGTTCCGGGGGCTCCTGGTCGAATCGGCGGGGACGGCGTACGCCATCCCTCTGAGCTACGTTCAGGAGACGGTCCGTCCTGCCCCCGGCTCCGTCGCCACGGTCATGGGTCGGCAGATGTTACGGCTGCGCGGCTCGGTGTTGCCCCTGCTCCCCCTGCGCGAGATCTGCCGCATCGGCGGCCGCGAGAAGTCGGCGACGAACGAACCCTTCGTCGTGATCGTGCGGGCGGGAGAACGGACAGTGGCGCTCGCCGTGGACGCGCTCATCGAACAACAAGAGATCGTCGTGAAGTCTCTGGGCGGCCTCGTCGGGCAGACGCCCGGGGTGGCCGGAGCCAGCATTCTGGGCGACGGGCAGGTCGTGCTGATCCTCGACGTCCCTGCCCTCATCAAAGCGGCGGTCCAGCGCGAGTCGTACGCGCTGACGGCATGAAAGGAGCGTTCACCTTGAACAGCGTCAACCACGGCCGTTGGACAGAACTCGTCGGGAAAGGCACCGCGAACGCCATGCTCGGCTTGTCCCGAATGATCGGGCAGGAGATCCACGTGACGTCGTTTTCCTTGCGGCGAATTCCGGTGGTCGAGATCGCGGACCTGGTCGGCGGGCCCGAGGTGACGTCGGTAGGCATCTACCTCACAGCCACGGGGAGCGCGAACGGGCACATCATGCTGGTCTACGACCCGCGGATCGCGTGCGCCTTCGTGGATCTGCTCATGGGACAGCCCCCGAACACGACGCAACACCTCGGGGAGCTCGAGCGGTCGGCCCTGGGCGAGATGGGGAATATCATCGGCTCCTTCTTCCTGTCCGCGCTGGCGGACGAGACGGGCCTGGACCTGCGGCCGTCACCGCCGGCCGTGATGATGGACATGGCGGGCGCGCTGCTCGACATCGTCGCCGCGGACATCCTGCTCACGCAGGACGAAGCCTTTGTCGCCGAAGCGACCTTCCACACCGCGGACCGCGAGATCGCCGGGATGTTCTTCGTCATCCCAAGCGAGGGGCTCGTCAACGCGCTCGTCCAATGGGGGCGGGCCGCATGACGACGGAGACGGCGACCAGAACGGTGGTGGTGGGCCTCGGAGAGTGGACCGTGTCGGACGACCGGAACGCGACGCTCGTGTGTCTGGGCCTCGGCTCGTGCGTGGCGCTGTGCGCCTACGATCCCGTGGCGCGCGTGGGCGGCATGGCCCACTTTGTGCTCCCGCGCAGCGCCGACGGCCGCAACACCGGGCCGGGGGCCAAATTCGTGGATACGGGCATTCCCCTGCTCCTCTTGGAAATGGAGCGCAGGGGTGCGGTGAGGTCCCGCCTGGTCCTGAAGATCGTCGGCGGCGCGCGGATGATCACCACCCCCGGCCTCAACGCCGCCCTCAACATCGGCGACCGCAATGTCGAATCGGCGCGCGAGACCCTGAAGGCGCTCGGGCTTCGGATCGCGGCCGAAGACACGGGCGGCGCTCACGGGCGAACGGTGCGCCTCGACGTCCGAACGGGAGAACTCACGGTCTCGGCCGCGGGACAGCCAGGCCGGCCGCTGTGACCGCAAAGGTGGAGGTGAGAACGTGGCGAAAGTGCTGGTGGTCGACGACTCGGCGTTCATGCGGATGCGGAACGCCCAACTCCTGAAGGAGCTGGGCCATGAGGTGATCGAGGCCGCCGACGGCGCGCAGGCGGTCGCGCTGTACAAGCAAACACGGCCCGACGCCGTGCTGATGGACATCACCATGCCGGTGATGGACGGCCTGCAAGCGCTCAAAGCGATTCTGGAACTGGACCCTGCGGCCCGGGTCGCCATGGTCACTGCGATGGGTCAGCAGTCCATCGTGATGGAGGCGATCAAGGCCGGAGCCCGCGACTTCGTGGTCAAGCCGTTCGACCCGGAGCGTGTGCAGGCCGCCCTCAAGAAGCTGGTCGCGTGAGGAGGCGCGTCGTGACGTCGCCCGAGCTCGGACACCAGAAGACCGTCCGCGTGCTGGTGGTCGATGACTCCGCGACCGCCCGCTCGGTGTTGTCGCGCAACCTCGCCGCCGACCCGCAGATCGAGGTCGTGGGCGTCGCCCGCGACGGCGTCGAGGCGCTCGAACGGGTGAAGACGCTCCGGCCTGACGTCGTGACCCTGGACGTCGAGATGCCGGGGCTCGACGGCCTCGAGACGCTCGCCCGCATCATGCGCGAGTGCCCGACGCCCGTGGTCATGGTCAGCACGCACACGCGCCACGGCGCCGACGTGACGGTGCGCGCGCTCGAGTTGGGAGCCGTCGACTTCGTGCTGAAGCCGACGTACGGAGGCGTCGCAGCGCCCCACGAGATCTCGGCCGAGCTGTCCACGCGGGTCAAGCTCTCGGCGCTCGCCAGGCCGCGTCCCCGGCCGGTCGCTTCCCGGACCAGACGGACTGGCATGGCGAGCTTCAGGGGGGCCCGCCGCTCTGCGTAGTGTGCTCGGCGGCTTGCCGGCCGAGTTCCCTGTCCCCGTCCTCGTCGTGCAGCACATGCCGCCTGGCTTCACCCGCTCGCTGGCCGCTCGCCTCGATGAGCTCGGACCTCTGCGGGTCAAGGAGGCGCAGGACGGCGACACCTTGCGTCCCGGCGCCGCCCTGCTCGCTCCCGGCGACTACCACCTCATCATCGAGGCGCACGGCACAGTTCGCCTCTCGTCGGACCCGCCGGAGTGCGGCGTGCGACCGTCGGTCAACGTAACGCTCGCGTCCGCTGCGCGACGGTACGGCGCCGGGACGCTCGGCGTCATCCTCACCGGCATGGGAACGGACGGGACGAGAGGGGCGGGCGCGGTGAAGGCGGCGGGCGGGGTTATCCTCGCCGAGGCCGAATCCACGTGCGTGGTGTTCGGCATGCCGAGAAGCGTCATGGAGGCGGGATACGCCGACGACATGATCCCGCTGCACGGAATGGCGGCGGCCATCTCCCGCCTGTGCCGGACTTCGCGTCCCCTCCGGGAGGCGCGCGATGGATGACCGCGAGTTTGCGCTGCTCAAGAAGACCATCGCCAGCGTTCTCCGCATCGACATCGATGCGTACAAGGCGCAGCAGATGCGCCGGCGGCTCGAGGCGCATGTCGCGCGTCATGAAGGAGACGTCGTCCGGTTCTGCCGGCGGCTCGAAACGGACCCCGCGGCGCGCGAGGCCCTGCGGGCGATGCTGACGATCAATGTCACCGAATTCTTCCGTGACCCGCCTCAGTTCGAGCGCCTGGGGAAGGACGTTCTGCCCGCGCTGTTGCGGGAGCGCGCCCGGCTGAACATCTGGAGCGCGGGCTGCTCCTACGGCGCGGAGCCCTACTCGGTGGCGATCCTATTGCACACCCTCGGCGCCGCGGACCGGGCGCGCATCCTCGCGACTGACCTCGATCGGGACGCGCTCAAACGGGCGCGCGCCGGCGGGCCGTACAGCGCAGCCGAGGTCCGGAACGTCCGCCCGGCGTGGCTACGGACCTATTTCCTGCGGGACGGTGACGGATACCGAGTCGTCGACTGGCTGCGGCGTCTCGACATCCGGGAGCTCGACCTGCTGTCGAGCCCCTTCGAGCGCGGGTTCGATCTGATTCTGTGCCGCAACGTGATGATCTATTTCTCGCCCGAGGTGAAAAGCCGCCTGTTCCAGCGGCTCCGCGACGCGCTCCGCCCGGGCGGCGTCCTGTTCGTGGGCGCTACGGAAGCGCTGCTGGGAACGGATCTGGCCGGCTTCGAACGGATGGGGGGCAACTTTTATCGCAAGGCCCAGGCCGCGGCGGCGGGAGCGCAGCGCGTCGCCTGACGGGGCGAAGGGAGGGAGACGATGCGCAGGGTGTCGGTAGCCAACGCGAAAGTGGGAATGGTGTTGCGCAGACCCGTGTACGACATTCGGGGATATCCCGTCTTCGAGGAGAACGAACGCATCACGCCCGAGAAGCTCCCGCTGCTCGCCCGCACCGGCGCGTCCGAAATCGTGATCGACGACCCCCGGGTCGAGGACGTGTTGGTGGGAACGATGTTTCCGGCGTACCTCGAGGCGAAGGCGGTGCAGGCCCTGCACGTGCTCCTCGCCGGCGCGGGCTACGGCGCCGGCTATCGGCCCGACCATCTGGTCGGCGTGCGAGCCGCAGTCAACGCCCTCGTACGCTGCCTGTTCCCGGAGCCCGTCGGCGACCCCGACCTCTCCGGGTCGGTGGCCCTCGAGGGATACGACTACGTCCACCCCGTCAAGGTCACGACGCTGTCCCTGTTGGTCGGCCGGCTCCTCGGCCTGTCGGACGCCGACCTGGTGCGGCTCGGTCTTGTCGCCATGCTGCAGAATGTCGGCTACCTGCAGCTTCCGCCGGGTCTGCTCGAAACGCTGGGCCCGCTCAATGAGGAACAGCGCGCCTATCTCGAGGGCCATCCCATGGCGTCCGTCGACCTGTTGAAGGACGCCGGCCTCGACGACGCTGTCCTCGCGGGCATCGCCCAGCACCACGAGCGTTGGAACGGCTCCGGGTATCCCGCCCGGCTCAAGGGGAGCGCCATCTCGCTCTTCGCGCGCATCACGGCCATCGCGGACGCCTTCCACGCGCTCGTCTCGAAGCGGCCGCACCGCCCGCCGATGAAACGCCACGAGGCCATCGAGTTCATCAGCGCCTTTAGCGGCGAGCTGTTCGACCCGGAGCTCGCCGGCCTCTTCACGCGACGCATCCCAGTGTACCCCGCGGGCATCGGCGTGAAGCTCAACACCGGGGAGGTCGGCATCGTCAGCAATCCGAACATCGGGCACATCGCCCGCCCCGTCGTTCGCGTCTGCGTCGCCAACGGCCGGCCTGTGCAGGAGCCCTACGACCTCGATCTGTCGCAGGTCGAGAACATGAACAAACTCATTGCAGAGGTGATCCTGTGAGCGCCGCGGACGAGAACCAGGTCCTGTCTCAGGCTGAGATCGACGCCATGCTGGGGAACGCCGCCGCGGGCTCCGAGCTCGACGACCCCTTGACGGCCACAGCGCCGCCTGTGGCCGCAGGGGCCGCGCCCGAGCCAGCCACGGTCGTCTGGTCCACGGCGTCGCCCCAGACGCCGCTCGTGCCATCGACGCCGCCGGGGCCCGAAGACGAACCGGGCCGTACGGCGGAACCCGCGGAGCAGAAGGGAGGACGGCGCGGTCTCTTCGGCAAGATCCTCGGCAAGCCCTCCGGCCCCGCGGGCAAGGAGGCGCCCGCCGCCCCACCGCCACAATCGGCGGCTCCACCGCCCGCCCCTGCCCGCCCCCGGCCCGCGCTCGATATCGAAGACGATCTCGCGGCAGCCGGAACGGACGAGCTCGACGCGACCCCCGTCGGCGCAGCTTTTCCCGAGCCCGATGGAACGCCTACGGCCGCGCCGCTCGACGCCGTGGAGGACGTGATGTCGGTGTTTCTCGAACACGAAGGGATGGACCCCATGCTGCGGCGGCTCGTCGAGCGCGTCCCCGACGTGAGCGTCGAGGAACTGTTGACCGAGCTCCGGGAGATCTGCGGCCTGCTGGGCATCGAGCCCCAACAGCGGGAAGAGAGAGCGGCGTAGCGCGCGGTGGGGGCGAAGCTGCCGCGGACAGCCGCGAGTTGTTAGACTGGACGCGCATGTGACCGACGCGACGCGCGAGGCCGCCGTGCCCAGAATCGCTCTGCTTCCGCTGGACGTGACCATCGAGGCCCCCGAAGGGGTTACGATCATGGACGCCGCACGGTCGGCGGGGTACTACTGGCCCACGACCTGCGGAGGCGAGGCGCGCTGCACGACCTGCCTCTGCGAGGTTCGCGAGGGCGCCGAGCGCCTTTCGCCCATGGGCAAGAACGAGCGTCGCGCCATCGTCGCCGAACGCGGCGACCAGGCGCCCGACCGACCGCTCCGCCTCGCGTGCCAGGCGCGTGTGTTCGGCGACGTGCGTGTCTACAAGGAAGGCGTGCGCCCGCCCCTCGGTCTGGGGCTGCGCGCCGCACGCCCCACTGACTGAACTGGAGGGAGTCGCCCGATGGCGTACGTCATCACGGAGCCGTGCATCGGCGTCAAGGACGCCTCGTGCGTCGACGTCTGCCCCGTGGACTGCATCCACACGACGGAAGAAGACCCGCAGTACTACATCGACCCCGACAAGTGCATCGACTGCGCCGCGTGCGAGACGGTGTGCCCTGTGAACGCCATCTATTACGAGGAAGACGTGCCCGAGCAGTGGAAGGAGTACATCCACATCAACCGGGATTACTTCCAGGCGTTCACGGAAGAAGAGCGGCGCGCCTTCCGCGCGCGTACCGAGCGCAAGCCCGACGCCTGAGCCCGCTGGCGCCGGGCGCTGGCCTCCTGCTATCATCCACGCCACCGGAAGATGACCGCTCGACGGCATAGAAACAGTCGATAGGAGGTCGCCTATGGACCTCAGACAGATCGAGGCGTTCGTCCAGGTGGCGCAGCACCGCAGCTTCAGCAAGGCGGCCGAGGCGCTCTACCTCACACAGCCTTCCGTCACCGCGCGCATTCAGGCGCTGGAGCGCGACCTCGGGGAGCCGCTGTTCGAGCGCAACGGCCGCGGCGTTCGGCTCACGGAGGTCGGCGCGTCGTTCCTTCCCTTCGCGCGCCGCGCGCTGAAGGCCCTCCAGGACGGGCGGGACGCCATCGACGGCCTCCGTCATCTCGAGACAGGGTCGCTCCGGCTCGGGTCCGCCGTCACCGTCAGCACCTACGTCCTCCCCGGGATCCTGAAGCGGTTCGTGGAGGCGCACCCGGGCATCGACGTGACCGTAAACACGGCGCGGTCCGAACAGGTCCTGGGCATGCTGCTCAACGACGAGGTGCAGGCCGCGATGGTCCGCACGTTGCATCATCCCGACGTGGTGACCGTCCCGCTGTACGAGGACGAGGTCATCCTCATCGTCGCGCCGGAGCATCCGTTCGCAGCGCGCGAAGCCGTCGACATGCGCGAGGTGAGCCAGGAGCCCCTGATCCTCTTCGACCGCGGGTCGAGCTACAACGCCCTCATTCACGGTGCGTTCCGTCAGGCGGGCGTCGTGCCCCGCACGGTGATGGACCTCGACAACATGGAGGCGACCAAGAAGATGGTGGAGGAGGGGCTCGGCATCGCCCTCATCCCGCGCGTCGCCGTGGAGCGCGAGCTCGAACTCGGCTACCTGCGCGCGGTCGAGGTTCGCGGAGGGCGCATCCCCAACCGGCAGATCTCGCTGCTGTTCCGGCGCAACCGCCGCCTGCCGCGCGCCGTCCGCGCGTTTTTCGACCTCATCGAGGAGCTGTACGGCGTGCGCATCGAAGGCCCGGACGACGCCCCGTCGAAGTAAGCGCCGTCCTCACGTCGCAGGGACGCCGAGCCGCTCGCGGATCGCCTTGAGCGCGTCGACGTTGGGCTTGTCGGGTCCGTTCCCTTCGATGCCGGGCACTTCCAGGAGGAACGGGACGTCCCGGAAGACCTGGTGGGCCATGATGGCCTCGAATCCGGCCAGCCCGATGTGTCCCTGGCCGATGTTCTCGTGACGGTCGCGCGCGCCGCCCAGCGGCACCTTCGAGTCGTTGGCGTGCACGGCGGCGAGCCGGTCCCATCCGACCTCCCGCTGGAACTCGGCCATCGCCGCGTCGATCCCGGCCGGGCTCGCCATGTCGTACCCCATCGCATGGGCGTGCTGCGTGTCCATGCACACCCCCACACGGTCGCTCTTCAGTTCCGCGATGATGCGTCCGAGCTCGGTGAAGGTGGCGCCGACGGCGCCGCCCTGTCCCGCGGCGTTCTCGAGCACGACGCGCGCCTCCGGGGGCGATTCGTCCAGCGCCTCGCGGATGGCGTCGCACACCTGCGCGAACACGGCGTCGAACCCTGCGCCCTTGTGCGAGCCGATGTGGAAGATGACGCCAGCGGCGCCGATCTGCGCGCACAGATGCAGATTCGAACGCAGCGCGCCCTTCGACCGCGCGAGGAGCGCCGGGTCGTCCGACGCCAGGTTGATGAGGTACTGCGCGTGGATGAACACGGGCTGAATGCCGGTCTCCGCCATGCGGTCCCGGAAGGCCCGGGCGTCCTCGTCCGAAACGCGGACGCTGCGCCACTGTTGCGGGGGCCCGCCGAAGATCTGGATGCATTCGGCGCCGATGGCCTGCGCGCGTTCGAACGCCGTCACCAATCCGCCCGCCGTCGACACGTGCCCGCCGATGCGCATGTGGCTCCTCCTCTCGAACGGCGCGCCTCTCGCGCGCGCCCGCGCTCCGCATTGTAGACGCCGCTCTCCGTGCGCGCGTTGGCGCCCCGTTACGCGCCGGCCTAGAATGGCGTTTACGATAGCGACGGCTTTCGAAATTCCGCAGGGCGTCCCGTGTCCAGGATCCTTCGCGTCGACCTCGCGCGCCTCGCCGCCTCCGAATCGCCCGTGCCCGACGCGTACCGGCTGCTCGGGGGCCGAGCGCTCACCTCGCGCATCGTCCTCGACGAGGTCGACCCCCGCGCGCACCCGCTGAGCGCGGACAACCGCCTCGTCTTCGCGCCCGGGCTTCTGGGCGGCACCGCCGTCACAACGTCGGGCCGGACCTCGTTCGGCGCGAAGAGCCCGCTCACCGGGGGCGTCAAGGAAGCCAACGTCGGCGGGACGCTGGGGCATCGCCTCGCCCGGCTGGGCGTGAAGGCGGTCGTCATCGAGAACGCGCCCCCCGACGATCGCTGGCGCCTGCTGCGGATCACGCCTGAGGGCTGCGCCTTCGAGCCTGCGGAGGGACTCGACGGGCTCGGCACCTACGACACCGTCGCCCGGCTGCTCGAAAACCCGCGCACCCAGACGGTGGTTTGCATTGGCCCCGCGGGCGAGCACCGGATGGCCGCCGCGTCCATCGCCGTGTCGGACCCCGAGGGCCGCCCCACGCGGCATGCCGCGCGCGGCGGATTGGGCGCCCTCATGGGCGCGAAGCGCATCAAGGCCATCGTCGTCGACGACGGCGGCGCGAAGAACGTGCCGTCCGCCGACCCCGAGGCCTTTCGCGCGGCGATGCTCGCCTTCTCGGGCGTGGTGCGCGACGACCCTCGCACGCAGAACCTCTCGAAATACGGCACTGCAGGCGTTATCCGATTCGTGAACCGCGAACACGTCATGAGCATGCCCACGCGGAACCACCGGGCGGGCGTGTTCGCGGGCGCCGACGCCATCAGCGGACAGCGCATCGCCGAGCTCGCCCCCGAGCGCGGCGGCAAGATGCTCCCGTGCATGGCGGGCTGCATCATCAAGTGCGCGATTCTCTTCAGCGACGCCCGCGGCGAGCACGTCACCACCGCTCTCGAATTCGAGACCATCGCCCTCCTGGGTTCGAACCTCGAGATCGACGACCTGGACGCCGTGGCCCGTCTGGACCGCCTCTGCGATGACATCGGCCTCGACACCATCGAGATGGGGAACGCCGTGGGCGTCGCCATGGAGGCCGGCGTGGCCCGCTGGGGCGACTGGCGCGCGGTCGAGGCGCTGTTGGGCGAAGTGCGCGCGGGCACGCCGCTCGGGCGCATCCTCGGCGGCGGAACAGAGCACGTCGCGCGCACGTTCGGCATCGATCGCGTGCCCGCCGTACGGGGTCAGGGCCTTCCCGCCTGGGAGCCGCGGACGCTGAAAGCGATGGGGATCACGTACGCTACGAGCCCTCAGGGGGCCGACCACACCGCTGGGCTGGTGACGGCGCGCGGCGTGACCACCGAGACGCTGCTGAAGTCGTCCCAGCACGAGCAGACGCTGATGGCGGTGATCGACAGCGTGGGCCTCTGTCAGTTCTCGAACCCGACGCTGAAGGACATGGCCGGGCTGCTCACGGCCCACCTCGGGGAACCCATCACGGAAGAGGCGCTCGCCGGCCTCGGCAAGCAGGTCCTCCGGGATGAGCGGGCGTTCAACCTGCGCGCTGGCTTCGGCCGCGACGCCGACCTCTTGCCCGCCTTCCTGCGCGCCGAGCCGCTGCCGACCTCCGAGGGCCCGCAGGTCTTCGACGTCCCGGACGAGGTCATCGACCGCTTCTGGGAGACGCTGTAGGCCGGGCCCCTACGGCCACATGAGCCGCTGGTACTCCTTCCGCAGCTCCGCGCGAAAGTCCGGATGCGCCACCGCGATGAGCTCTTCGGCCCGCTGGCGGTGGTTCTTCCCCCAAAGCCGGGCGACGCCGTACTCGGTGACCACGATGTCGGTGAAAAAGCGCGGGATCGTGATCATCGCCCCCTGCTCGTGCTGGGCGACGATGCGCGAGACGGCGCCGCCCATAGCCGTCGACGGCAGCAGGGTGATGGCGCGCCCTCCGGGCGACAGCGCCCCGGCGATGTGCATCTCGGGCTGGCCGCCCGTGCCGTTGATCATGCGGCCGCCGAACACGCTCTCCGAGTTCACCTGCCCGATGAGGTCGATGGAGATGGCGTTGTTGATGGCCACGAACCGGCTGAAGCGGGTCAGCGTCCGCAGGTCGAGCACGTAGGTCGGGTCGTACAGCTCGAAGGCCGGGTTGTCGTCGATGATGGCGAGGTCCATGGGGTCGCACCCGGTCCAGGCGGTCGCCACGGCCTTCCGCGGGTTGATCTCCTTACGCCTGCCGGTGGCGATACCCTCCTGCACCATGCGTGCAAGCCCTGGCCAGCCCAGCTCCGTATGGATTCCGAGATCGTGCTTGCCGTCGAACGCGCCGAGGCGCGCCATGTTCCGCGAAGGCTCGCCCGTGCCGATCTGGATCGTGTCCCCGTCGAGGATGAGCTCGCTCAGGTACCCGGCGATGGCGGGCGCCTCCGGCGGCGGTTCGCCCATGCCCAGCACCCGCCGCGCGTCGTCGGGCGACACCGCCGCGATGACCCCGGCGAAGAGCCCCAGCACACGAGGGTCGGGCAGCTCTTCCCAGAGCGCGACCCACGCGGCCCGCCGTTCTTCGGACAGCGGCGCGATGATCCCCTCGAAGATCTCCCGCGTAAAGGGCGGCGGGTTGTACTCCACGAAGTGGTCGATCTCGGAGACGTGGATGTACACGTCGCCGTGTGGCGTCGGCAGCGTGGGGTTCACCTCCGCGATGACCGTTTTCGCGCGGCGGGCGTACACCCGCTGCACCCAGTGGTGCAGCCCGAAGTGGCAGTACCCGTGCTTGTTGGGCGGGCTCACCGCGATGAACACCACGTCCGGGACCTTCACATCGGGGCGCCCCTGGTCGTACGCCTTCATGCCCAGCGAAAACAGGTTCGGGAGGTACGTCCCGCGCCGTTCGTCCGTGACGAAGCGAGCGAAATCCCCGATGTACAGCTCGAACTCGATCTGGAAGCTCTTCTCGTGGCCCGGCTGCAACCAGCCAGGGTCGCTCGCCGGGGCCAGCAGGCGCACGGTGACGTTCTCGAGTTCGTCCTTGCGCGCAAAGAGCGCGGGCGGGAGCGTGATGGGCGGGAAGATGGAGAAGACCACCGTGTCGCCCGACTTCACGGCCTTGACGGCGTCCTGGGGAGTGGTGAGCCGGCGCTTGTAGGTCTCCTGCCAGTTCGTGAGCTGAATCTCCGGGCGTTGCGTCGCGACCATCGGACCTGCGGACCTCCCGTGCGCGTTCGGCGCCCTCGGCGCCCCTGACGATGCCGGTGTGGGCTATGATAGCCGAACCCCGAGCCGGCGCAACCGGATACCCCCGGCCGGACGCTGGCGGCTCCCCCTCCAATGAAGGCCACGCTTCAGCGTGGCCGCCGTGTCATGAGTCGGGACGCGTCGGGACAAGAGACGCCGGGCAGGCTGAAGCCTGCCCTTCACCGGTGAGAACCGGCGGGGGCGGCGAGACCGAACGATGCGGCGCGGGCCTCCTCCTTTATCGATGAAGGCCACGCTTCAGCGTGGCCGGCGTGTCATGGGCCGGCGGGCAGGGGCGGGCCGCCCGAGGCGAGCCCCAATCGTCATGCTGAGGAGTCCGCAGGCCGACGAAGCATCTCCGCTCCCCCACCCGAACGTGTCCCACGACAGCCCGCTCCTTCCGTGCGCCCCCGGGCCGGCGGCGGATGGGCGTCGTGGTGGACCGGGGGAGGACATACTTTTGCCTCGCTTCGCTCGGACGCAAGAGGGGTTGACAAGCGCTTCCCGGGGGGGCGGGGGGGGTATATTCCCGCGCGTCGCGAAGATGCGTTAGTGACATCTCCGACGAGAGGAGGGCATAGATATGGACACGCGTGCCCGGTGCGTGTCGAGAGCGATGCCCGGTGGCGTGGTGCGTGGTCACCACGGCTGGAATTGTACTTACAGTCGCCGGGATTTTGCTTTTGCTAGTGGCCGGAACGGCGTACGCGCATGCTCCCCAGGCCGGCACAACTTACGAGGACGCGTACAGTTCAATCTTTCCTCACGCGCGTAGCACCAGGGTTCAGCTCATGAATTCGCTTCGAGGGTACAGTTACATGGTGACGGATTACAATAACGCCCGTGGCCATTTGACGGATGTTACACGCGGTTACACTGCCGGAAACCCTGTCTTCATTGACAACCTCCCCGGCGACCCGCAAGAACCCGATGTCTGGATTGTCGAAACCGGCTCCAGCGACGAAAATGTTCTCAACTTCTTTTACGGATTCCCACCTTGTTCGTCCTCCATCGCTTGGGGCCAGGTCTATGCCGTCACGTTTTACGGCAGTCCCCCGCACGTTCATACGGTCAAGCAAAAGGTGTGCATATGGCCTTCACGCATTGGTAATGGGAACCGCCTTGGCGTCAACGGCCAAGGGTACCGATGGCAATACCTTACCCTGGAACAAGAGCTGGGCCATGTACTCAACCTCGCCCATCCGACCGATTCGCACAGCGCCTTGATGCGGGACGGACTGGGCATGCTGGAATCGAATACTTATGAGCGTGACGGCATCCGACAGCAGTACTAGTAAGGAAGATCGTCCTGCTCCACTTAGGAGGCCCATGGCATGCATCTCAACGGTTTCATCCTCGCATTCGTTTTCGTCGTTCCGGCCATCTTCGTATCCGGTGGCGCTCATGGCCAGGATGTGGACTCTGGAGAGGCACCGTCGAGCCACGGAGGAGCTACGATTAGTGGCCGTGTGACTTACACCGATGGTTCGCCAGCAGCGCGGCGGATCGTCGAATGGCGACCGGCTGGTGACGAGAATGGTGGAAGCACCACCATCACGGATGAGAACGGCTTCTACACAATTTTTGGTTTGCAGGATGGCGTTTATCTCGTAGGCTTTTTCGATCCTAAGCGCCTGCCGGAGGACCGGAATCCTGAACTCACCGCGGTCGTGGACCATCCGTCCCCCGAACTCCGGGCGGCGGGCGTGCCTGTAGGAAGGAGAGTCGTCATCAGAGACGGCAAGTCAGTCTACGGCGTGGACTTCGTCATCACTTACATCGGCCCGGAGGTGGTTGTGGGGCCAGAGACGACTGGCCAAGAGGTTGCTGGGCTGCCGGCATCGGGCTCGTCGGGCTCCGCCTCTCCAGCATGGGCACCCCCTGTCGCACTCGCCGCCGCCCGTCTTGCAGGGATCTTGCTCGGTCTCCTCGCCCTGCATTGGTCGGCGAGGAGCCGCCAGCGTAGCACGTAGGTCTTATGTATAAGACCTGCCGATACGCCGCCGCCCGCATCTTTCCTCCTCGATGAAGGCCACGCTTCAGCGTGGCCGCCGTGTCATGAGTCGGGACGCGTCGGGACAAGAGACGCCGGGCAGGCTGAAGCCTGCCCTTCACCGGTGAGAACCGGCGGGGGCGGCGAGACCGAACGATGCGGCGCGGGCCTCCTCCTTTATCGATGAAGGCCACGCTTCAGCGTGGCCGGC
>JBBING010000013.1:0-40598 GCA_037444005.1 Chloroflexota bacterium | reverse complement strand
GCGCGCGAGAGCCCGCAGACGTAGCGGGCCGCATCGGCTAGAATCGGGGCGGCGAGGACGCCTTCCCCGAAGGCAGGACGCATGAGCGACGTTCCCCTCAAGTTCGGCACCGACGGCTGGCGGGCCATCATCGCGGAGGACTTCACCTTCGCGAACGTGCGCGCCTGCGCGGCTGCCGTCGTCCGTTACCTGCGACGCCGGGGGCTCGCCGGCAGGCCGTTCGTCGTCGGGTACGACACGCGGTTCGCCTCGGAGGACTTCGCAGCGGCGGTGGCGGAGGTGACGGCGGCCGCCGGCGTCCGCACCCTGCTCGCGGACCGCCCGTGCCCGACGCCGGTGGTGAGCTTCGCGATCCTCGAGCGGGGCGCGGGCGGCGCCGCGGTGATTACGGCCAGTCACAACCCCTGGCGGTACAACGGCTTCAAGTACAAGCCCGAATACGCGGGCAGCGCCTCGCCCGAGGTCGTCGCCGCCATCGAGGCCGAGCTCCCCGACATCCTCAGCGGTCCGCCGCCCGCCCGGGTTCCCCTGCCCGAGGCCCAGGCCAGCGGCCTCGTCACGACCTTCGACCCGAGGCCGGGATACCTGGCCCGCCTGGGCACGCTGGTGGATCTCGATGCCCTGCGGGGCGCCGGTCTCCGGGTCGCCGTCGACGCCATGTACGGGGCCGGCGCTGGCTACTTCGCCGGGCTCCTCGACGGCGGCTCCACGCGGGTCGTCGAGCTCCATGGCGAGCGCAACCCGGCGTTCCCCGGCATCGCCTCCCCGGAGCCCATCGCGAGGAACCTCCAGGAGCTGTGCGCCTTCGTCCCCCGCGAGGGCTTCGACGTCGGCGTCGCGAACGACGGCGACGCCGACCGCGTGGGCCTAGTGGACGAGCGCGGGCGCTTCATCAACCAGCTTCAGGTGTTCGCCCTGCTCACGTACTACCTCCTCGAATACCGGGGCGAACGCGGCGCCATCGTCAAGTCGGTGACGACGACGCAGATGGTGCAGCGGCTCGGAGAGCAGTACGGCGTGCCCGTGTACGAGACGCAGGTCGGGTTCAAGTACCTGGGCCCGAAGATGCTCGAGGTGAACGCGCTCATCGGCGGTGAAGAGAGCGGCGGGTACGGCTTCCGGGGCCACATCCCCGAGCGCGATGGCATCCTGGCCGGCCTGTACCTGCTCGACTTCGTCGCCCGCGCCGGCAAGCGCCCGTCGGAGCTGCTCGACGAGCTGTACGCGAAGGTGGGCCCGCATTTCTACGACCGGGTCGACATCCACCTCAGCGAGGAGGATCGGCCGAAGGTGCTGGCGCGGGCCCAGGCCGCGCGGCCCGACGCCATTGCGGGCATCCCCGTCACGGCGACGGACACCACGGACGGTTTCCGCTTCGTGCTCGACGGCCGGGGCTGGCTCCTCCTGCGCTTCAGCGGCACGGAGCCCCTGCTCCGCATCTACACCGAGGTCGACGACGAAGCGCTGGTGTCCCGCGTGCTGGAGGCGGGTAGAGAGCTGGTGGGCGTATGACCACGGTCTCCCTGGACGACGCCGATCTGGTGCGCCGGCTCGACCCCACGGGCCTGCTGGGGCGCATCGAGGCGCTTCCGGAGCAGTGTCGCGACGCGTGGGAGCAGGGCCGGGCCATCGAGCTTTCGCGCGCCTTCGGCCGGGTCGACAGCGTGATCGTCTGCGGCATGGGCGGCTCGGCCATCGGCGGCGATATCGTCCGCGCCCTCGCGAATCGCCTGTGCCATGTCCCCGTCGTCGTGCTCCGGGGCTACGACCTTCCGGCGTGGGTCGGCTCGCGCACGCTGGCGGTGTTCTGCAGCGCTTCGGGGAACACGGAGGAGACGCTCGCCGCGTTCGACCGCGCGCTCGACACCGACGCCCCGAAAATTGTGATCACCCAGGGCGGGCGGCTGTTGGAGGAGGCGCGCGCCAACGGCATCGCCGCCATCCAGTACCGTTACGACGGCGAGCCGCGCTCCGGCCTCGGATACGGGCTCATGCTTCTCCTCGCCGCCCTCCAGCGCACCGGCCTGGTCGAAGACGTCGAGGACGACGTCACCGAGGCGCTCGCGACGCTCGTGGGACAGCGCGACGAGCTGGGCTTCGCCGCGCCCGAGGTGCGGAACCCGGCGAAGCGCTTGGCTCGCCGGCTGCACGGACGCCTGCCGGTCATCGTCGGCGCCGACGTGCTCGCGGAAGCCGCCCACCGCTGGGCGACGCAGATCCACGAGAACGGCAAGCAGTGGGCCTTCTGGCAGGGGCTGCCTGAGCTGAACCACAACCTCGTCGAGGGCTTCGACCGCCCGGCGGACGTCATCGAGCGGCTGGTCGTGGTGTTCCTCGACCATCCCCAGCTCCACCCCCGCGTGCGCCTGCGCTACGACATCACCCGCGAACTGCTGCACGCCGCCGGCGTAGCCAACGAGACGGTGACGGCGCGCGGTTCGAGCCCACTCGCGCAGGCGCTCTCCGCGATTCAGTTCGGGGACTACGTGAGCTTCTACCTGGCGATGCTCAACGGCGTGAACCCGTCCCCGGTGCCGAGGATCGACGTCCTCAAGCGGCGCCTCAGCGAAGCGTGACCGTCCGTTGGCGCGGACGCGAGAAGGCCGCCCGTGGAGGGCGGCCTCGTGTCGCCGTTCGCGGCGCTGGACGCTACCGCTTCGTGTACTGCGGCGCCTTCCGCGCGCGCTTGAGCCCGACCTTCTTGCGTTCCTTCATGCGCGGGTCGCGGGTCAGCAGCTTGAACTTCCGCAGCGGCGTTTTGAGGTTCTCGTCGAACGCCACCAGCGCCCGCGCGATGCCGTGGGAGATGGCGCCGGCCCACCCGGTGTTACCGCCGCCGACCACCTTGACGCTCACGTCGAACTTGTCCGCCATGCCGGTGACCTTGAGCGGCATCAGGGCCACGTTGCGGTGGAACGGCCGCGGCAACACCTCTTCGAGCGAGCGGTCGTTGACGACGATCTTGCCCGAGCCTGGGTACAGCCGCACGCGGGCGACCGCGGTCTTCCGGCGCCCGGTTCCGTAGTAATAGCGCTGCTCTTCGTTCGTCACGCCGCTCCTCCGTCACCTGCCGTCGCCTTCTTCGAGGCGTTGACCTGCGCCTGATGCGGATGGTCGGGGCCCGCGTACACCTTGAGATGACGCCGCAGGCGCTCTCCCAGACGGTTGTGGGGCAGCATGCCACGCACAGCCCGCTCGACGACGCGCTCCGGCCGCTTGGCGAGCTCCTTCTCCAGCGTCGTCTCCTTGAGCCCGCCGGGGTAGCCCGAGTGGCGGTAGTACGTCTTCTGCCGCAGCTTGCGGCCGGTCACCCGCACCTTCGCCGCATTGACCACGATCACGAACGTGCGCGGGTCGACGTGGGGCGCGAAGGTGGGCAGCCGCTTGCCGCGGAGCATCGACGCCACCTCCGACGCCAGCCGGCCCAGCGGCCGGTCCGTGGCGTCGACGACGTGCCACGTCTCTCGCAGGTCGCTCTTCTTCGGTGTATACGTCTTCATTCGTCAGGTTCCTCAGGTTCGTTCGCTCCGGGCGGACGCAGGTCGATCTCTCGGTACGCCACCCTCGCGAGGTACAGGCCGTGCGGTGGCGCCACCGGTCCGACGCTCGCCGGCGCGGCCCGCTCGATCTGCTCGATGAGGGTCTCGACGGCCCGGCGGCCGGCGCCCGCGTCCACGAGCGCGCCCACCGTTCGCCGCACCTGATGCGGCAGGAACGAGGGCGCCTCGAATTCGAAGGCCAACAGCGGCCCCTTCGCGCGCAGCTCCGCTCGCGTCAGCGTCCGGACCGTCGAGCGGCCCCCTGCGTCGCCCGCCACGGCGGCCCAGTCGCGCCGGCCCGGCAGCCACTCGATCAGCCGCCGCATCGGCGCCAGGTCGAGCGGGTCACGCACATGCCACGCCCGGAAGGCCCACAGCGGCGACCGCGCTCGCCGGTTCAGCACGAGGTAGCGGTACGTCCTGCTCACCGCATGGCGCCGGGGATCGAACCCTGGCGGCGCCTCGACCGCGCGCACGACGGCGATGTCGCGCGGAAGCCAGTACGTGAGCCCTTCGACGAACGTCGACAGCGGATGCGCCGACGCGGTGTCGAAGGCGGCCACCTGGCCCCAGGCGTGCACGCCGGCGTCGGTGCGGCCCGCGAACGCGACCCGCACCCGCTCGCCCGTCAGTTTGGTAATGGCGGTCTCCAGCGCCTCCTGGATGCTGGGACCGTTCTTCTGCCACTGGGACCCGCTGTAGCGCGTCCCGTCGTATTCGAGGACGATGGCCAGGCGCCGCAGCGTCCTAGGCTTCCTCCTCTACGAACTCGAGCTGCGCGATGGGGGCGCCATCCCCCTTGCGCGGCCCGATCTTCACAATCCGCGTGTAGCCACCGTTCCGGCCGGCGTACCGCGGCGCGATGGTGTCGAAGATCTTCTTGACCACGTCGGGGTCGTTCAGGAACCTGAGCGCCTGCCGCCGCGAATGCAGGTCCCCGCGCTTCCCCAGCGTGATCATCTTTTCGGCGAGGCTCCGCGCCTCCTTCGCCTTCGCCTCCGTCGTCCGAATGCGCTCGTGGACGACGAGGTCCTTCACGAGCCCGCGCAGGAGCGCCATGCGCTGGTCGGTCGGTCGGTCGAGCTTGCGGCCTCCGAGACGGTGGCGCATCTCAGTCCTCCTTGCCCTTCCGGCCCTCGCCCGCTTCCTTCAGCGCCTCGATGAGCTTCTGCCCCAGCGGGCCCAGGTCCTCCGGCGGCTCGGCCTCCACGGCGGCCAGCTCCGGCTCCCCCTCGCCGGCTTCAGGCGTCTCCTCGGCCGCGCCGGCTTCCGGCGGCAGGAAGCCCATCTGAATGAGCTTCTCCTTCAGCTCCTCGTACGACTTCCGGCCGAAGTTGCGCAGCGCGAGCAGCTCCTCCTCGGTCTTCTCGAGGACCTGCCCCACGGTCATCAGGCCGCTGCGCTTGAGGCAGTTGTACGCGCGCACCGAGAGCCCGAGGTCCTCGATGCGGGTGTTGTACTTGTCGGGCGGGAGCGCCGCGCCGAGACCGAGGCCGCGCTCCACTACGGGGGGCTGCGGCTTGCCGAGCTGGCTGAAGAGCTGCAGCTCCCGAATGAGAATGTCCGCACTCTGGCTGATCGCCTCTGTGCCGCTGATGGTGCCGTCGGTCCACACTTCGAGCACCAAACGGTCGAAGTTGGTCATCTGGCCCACGCGGGTGGGCTGCACCTCGTACTTCACCTGACGCACGGGCGTGAAGATCGCGTCCACGGGGATGACCCCGATGGGGAAGCCTTCGGCCTGCCCCGCGGGCACGAAGCCCACGCCGCGCTCGACGTTGAATTCGATGGTCAGGTGCGCCTCGGGCGAGTCCAGCGTCGCGAGATGGAGATCCGGGTTCACGATCTCGTAGTCGGGCGACGTCTGGATGTCGCCGGCCGTGACCTCGCGCTCGCCGCTGACCTCCAGGTACATCTTGGCGGGCCGGTCCGAGAGCGCCCGCAGCCGGATGGCCTTGATGTTCAGGAGGAGCTCCGTCGTGTCCTCCCGGACGTGCGGGATGGTGGAGAACTCATGGTCGACCTCGTCGATGCGGATGGAGGTCACGGCGGCGCCGGGCAGGGCCGACAGCAACACGCGGCGCAGGGCGTTGCCCAGCGTCGTGCCGAAGCCACGGTTCAGCGGCTCGGCCACGATCTTCGCGTAGTTCTCCGTCTCCTCGACGATCTCGATCTGGGGGGACTCCAGTTCGTTCAAGGGAATCCTCCTCGCCCCGGAATCATCTGCGGCCTCCGGCAGCGTCAGGCTCGAAGCAAACGGCATCATGTCACCGCGAGTAGTATTCAACGATCACCGCCGGGTCGAATCGCGCTTCGGCATCCGCGAGCGTCGGCTGCGCGACCACGCGGCCCGTGAGGGTCGCCTGGTCCACCTCCAGCCAGCGCGGGATGTGCTTGTTCTTGATGGCCTCCTTCGCGTACGCGAAGAGCTGCGTCTTCTGCCCGGACGGCGTCCAGGCGATCACGTCGCCGACCTTCACCCGGGCGGACGGAATGTCCGTCTTCCGTCCGTTGAGCATGATGTGCCCGTGGCGAACGGTCTGGCGGGCGGCGGCGCGCGACTCGGCGAACCCCATGCGGTAGACGACGTTGTCCAGCCGCATCTCGAGGTTGCGCACGAGGTTCTCGCCCGTCACGCCCGGCTGGCGGACCGCCTGCTGGTAGACGCGGCGGAACTGCTTCTCCATGAGCCCGTACGTGAAGCGCGCCTTCTGCTTTTCCCGAAGCTGCAGGCCGCGGTCCGAGATCTTGCGACGGCGCCGCGCGGCTCCGCCTCCCGGGGGCGTGGGACGCCGCTCCAGCACGCAGCGGGTCACGCACTTCTCCCCCTTGAGGAAGAGCTTCTCACCGTACCGTCTGCAGATCCGGCACACAGGGCCGGTGTATCTGGCCATCGATCTCCTCCCGGAAGCGTCCTTCTAGACCCGCCGGCGCTTGGGCGGACGGCAGCCGTTGTGCGGGATCGGCGTCACGTCCCGAATACTCAGAATGGTGAGGCCCGACGCCTGCAGCGTACGGATGGCCGCCTCGCGGCCGCTCCCCGGGCCTTTGACGTAGACGTCGACCTGCCGCAGGCCGTGCTCCATGCCGCGCCGGGCCGCCTGCTCGGCCGCGAGCTGCGCCGCGTACGGCGTGCTCTTCCGCGACCCCTTGAACCCGGCCTGTCCCGCGCTCGACGACGCGATTACGTTCCCGTTGGGGTCCGTGAGTGTCACCAGCGTGTTGTTGAACGTGGACAGAATGTAGGCCCGTCCACGCGGGACCATCTTCTTTTCGCGCTTGCGGGCTCGGCCTTTGCGTTCCGCCATATCCTCTCCCGTCGGGCAGCGCCGCTGCCGTTACTTCTTCGCCGTCGCCTTCTTCTTTCCGGCCACCGTGCGCCGGGCGCCGCGCTTCGTGCGCGCGTTCGTCCGCGTCCGCTGGCCGCGCACCGGCAGGCCCCGGCGATGCCGGATCCCCCGGTACGAGTTGATCTCGATCAACCGCTGGATGTTCTGCCGCACCTCCCGCCGCAGGTCTCCCTCGACCACGTACTCGCGGTCGATGACCTCGCGGATGCGGCTCACCTCTTCGTCCGTGAGGTCGCGCACCTTCGCGGCCGGGTTGACCTGTGTTTGCTGGCAGATCTTCCGGGCGAGCGTCGGCCCGATGCCGTAGATGTAGCGGAGGGCGACGTCCACCCGCTTGTCGCGCGGGATATCGACTCCAGCGATGCGCGCCATGTCCCGTTCTCTCCTATCCCTGCCGCTGCTTGTGCTTGGGGTTCTCGCAGATAATGCGGATGACCCCGTGCCGCTTGATGACCCGGCACTTCTCGCAGCGCGGCTTCACCGAAGCCTGAACCTTCATCGCCGTCCCTCCTCCGCCGCCGGGCCTACCGCAGACGGTACGTGATCCGCCCGCGGCTCAGGTCGTACGGCGACAGCTCGACGACGACCCGGTCCCCCGGGAGGATCTTGATGTAGTGCAGCCGAAGCTTGCCGGAGACGTGCGCCAGCACCTGATGCCCGTTCGGGAGCTCGACCCGAAACATGGCGTTCGGCAGCGGCTCTTTCACCGTCCCTTCGACTTCGATCGCTTCCTTTTTCGCCATACCGTCGCCGCGGCGACGCACCTCCTTCAGCCGTTCGCAGACGGCAATGCCGTGAGCACCTCCGCCTCGCCATCCGTGATGGCGATGGTGTGCTCGAAGTGGGCGGCGAGGCTCCCGTCGAGCGTGCTCACCGTCCACTGGTCGTCGTGGCGTCTGGTCCGCCAGTCGCCCAGGGTGACCATGGGCTCCAGCGCCAGCACCATTCCCTTCTTCAGCACCGGCCCGCGGTCCGGCGGGCCGTAGTTCGGCACCTGCGGCTCCTCGTGCATCTCGCGCCCGACGCCGTGACCGACGTACTCGCGCACGATGCCGAAGCCATGCGGCGCGACAGTGGATTCGATGGCGTGCGAGATCTCTCCGAGCCGCCGGCCGGCGCGAGCGGCCCGGATGCCCGCCCACAGCGCCTCTTCGGTGACCCGGATGAGCTTCTCCGCCTCCGGGCTGATGCGGCCTACGCCCACCGTGATGGCCGCGTCCGCCACGAACCCCTTGTACGTCGCGCCCAGGTCGATCGACACGATATCACCTTCCTGGATGACCCGCTTCCCCGGGATGCCGTGCACGATCTCGTCGTTCACCGATACGCACACGGTCGCCGGGTACCCGTGGTACCCCAGGAAGGTCGGCGTACACCCTCGGCGCGCGAACTCCCGGCGGACGATGCGGTCGAGTTCGAGCTCGACCACGCCCGGCCGCACGGCCTCGCGCAGGATCTGCAGGACTTCCGCCACGATGCGGCCGGCCTGCCGCATGATGGCGATTTCATCGTCCGACTTGATAATTATAGGCATGCGCCGCGTCTCGACTCCACTCCAGGGCTCGCGGCGCTACCTCGTCGCACCGGCGTTGATGGCGTCGAGCAGCGCCTGCGTCACCTCGTCGAGCGCCCGCTCGCCGTCCACCTCCACCAGCTTGCCAGCGTCCCGGTAGTACGCCAGGAGGTCCGCCGGCGGCTTCTGCTTCTCGAGCCGCGCCCGCACCACCTCCGGCCGGTCGTCGTCCCGCTGGTAGAGCTCGCCGCCGCAGCGGTCGCAGCGTCCCGCGACCGCCGGCGGGCTGTTCGTCTCGTGATAGATGGCGCCGCATTGCCGGCACATCCAGCGCCCGGCCATCCGGCGCACCAGCTCCTCATCGCTCACCGCGATGTGCAACGCGAGGTCGATGGCCTGGCCCTCCTTCGCCAGCGCTTCGTCGAGCGCCCGCGCCTGTGCGACGTTGCGTGGGAAACCGTCGAGGACGAAGCCCTTTGCGGCGTCGGGTCGCCGCAGCCGCTCCAGCAGCATCCGGATGGTCACGTCGTCCGGCACCAGCTCGCCGCGGTCCATGTACGACTTCGCGAGCCTGCCGAGCTCCGTCCCTTCGCGGACGGCCTCGCGGAACATGTCGCCGGTCGACAGATGCGCCAGTCCCTCGCGCTCGGCGATGCGCGCCGCCTGCGTTCCCTTACCGGCTCCCGGGGGCCCCAACAGGATCAACCGCACGGCGCGCTCCTCACCGAATGAACCCCTCGTAGTTCCGCATCAGGAGCTGCGCCTCGAGCTGTCGCATCGTGTCGAGCACGACGCCGACGACGATCAGCAAGCCCGTGCTGCTCAAGGTGAGCTGCTGCACGCCGGTGAACCGCGTGAAGATGTACGGGATGATCGCCACCACGCCCAGGAAAAACGCACCCGCCCAGGTGATGCGCACCAGCACACGCATGATGTACTCGGCCGTCGGCCGACCCGGGCGGATGCCGGGAATGAACCCGCCCTGCTTCTGCAGGTTCTCCGCCAGGTTCTGCTGCTGGAACACCACCAGCGTGTAGAAGAAGGTGAAGATGATCACCAGGATGAACAGCACGACCATGAACCCGGGGCTCTGCGGCCGCATCACGTCCACCACCCAGTTGGCGATGGTCTCCAGCGCGCCGCCCTCCCACTGGTTCCGCACGTAATCGGCCGCCGACGACGGGAAGATGACCACCGACAGCGCAAAGATGAGCGGGATCATCCCGGCCGAGTTCACCCGCAGCGGAATGTGGCTCGCGCCCGACTGGCGGTACATCCGGCCGCTGCGGAACACGCTGCGGGCATACTGGACGGGGATGCGCCGCTGCGCCTCCTGGAAGAACACGATGAGCGCCAGCACGCCGACGCCGATAGCGGCGAGCATCACGAGACCGCCGAACCCGAGGGACGACTCGGTGATCTGCGGCAGCAGCGACGGCATGCCCGCCACGATCCCGCCGAAGATGATGAGCGAGACGCCGTTCCCGATGCCGTTCTCGGTGATGAGCTCACCGAGCCACACCAGGAACATGGTGCCGGCGGCCATCGAGATGAGCGCGGCGGCGGTCGGCAGGGCGTTGGGGCCCGTGAAGCTGGGGCTGAACCCGCTGCCCTGGAACACGCCGGACCGGTCCAGGATGATGAGCTGGGTATACCCCTGGACGAGGGCCAGCGGCACGGCGAGCCAGTGGGTGTAGAGCTGAATCCGCCGCCGGCCCTGTTCCCCCTCGCGCGCCAGCGCCTGGAGGCTGGGCACGATGGGCTGGAGCAGGGTCATCACGATGGAGGCGCTAATGTACGGATACACGCCGAGCGACGCCACGCTCAGCCGGCGCAGCGCGCCCCCGCTGAACAGGTTGAAGAAGTTCAGGATGTCGTTGCCTTCGAAGACTTGCTCCAGGATGTCCGGGTTCACGCCCGGGATCGGCACGTGCGCGACGAACCGGAACACCACGAGCAGGCCCAGGGTGTACAGAAGCTTCTGGCGGATGTCGGGCTGCGCGAAGGCGTCCAGCGCCGCCTGCAACAGCCGCGGCCTCGTCGCCTGCTGCGCTCGGGTCGCGATGGCCATCTACGCCCCTTCTTCCTGCTCGCCCGAGGACTCCTCGGACTGCTTACGCGCGCGGGTCCGCTTCGGTTTCGTCTCCGCTGCGGGCTCAGCCGGCGTCTCCTTCGCCTCGGCCGCGGGCGGCTCCGACGCCGCAGCCTCGGCTGGCTGCGCTGGCGCCTCCGCAGCCTCCGCCGGCGAAGCGACCGTCTCCTCGGGAGCGGCCGCCTCCCGCTTGGCGCGCTTCGACGGCATGAGCTCGACGACGCGCCCGCCCGCCGCTTCGATCTTCGCCCGCGCCGACGCGCTAAAGCGGTCGGCCGTGACGTTCAGGGCGACGGCGAGCTCGCCCTCGCCCAGGATCTTCACCGGAAGGCGCGTCTTCACGAGGCCGGCCTCCCGGAGCGTTTCGGGTGTGATCTCGGCGCCCGCTGGGAACCGCGCGAGCTGTCCCACGTTGACCTCGGCGAACTCGACGCGCCACTTGTTGTTGAAGCCGCGCTGGTATTTGAGGCGCCGGAACAGCGGCGTCTGCCCGCCCTCGAAGCCGGGCTTGCGGCGCCAGCCCGAGCGAGCCTTCGCCCCTTTGATCCCGCGCGTCGAGTAGGTCCCGTGGCCGCTGGCGTTCCCGCGGCCGACCCGCTTGCGCGCATGCTTGGCGCCCTTCGGCGGGCGCAGTTCGTTCTGCAACACGGCGTTACGCCTCTTCCACCGTCACCAGGTGCTTCACCTTCGTGATCATGCCGCGGATCGACGGCGTGTCCTCGTGCTCCACCGTCTGTCCGAGACGCCGCAGGCCGAGCGCGCGGATGGTGCGGCGCTGGTCGGCCTTCTGGTTGATACCGCTCTTCACCCAGGTGACCCGAAGCTTATTCGGCATCCCCGGCCTCCTGCGCGCCGTTCTTCGCCTGCTGCGCCCTGGCGGCCACGAGCGCGCGCCGCTTCTGGACCTCCGCCTTCGGGTCTCTGAGCGACGCCAGCCCCGCCATCGTCGCCTTCACGACGTTGATGGGGTTGCGGCTGCCCAGCGATTTCGTGAGCACGTCCTTCACACCCGCCACCTCCAGCACCGCGCGGACGCCGCCGCCGGCGATGACCCCGGTGCCGGGCGACGCCGGCTTCAGCAGCACCTTCGCGGCGCCGAACTCCGCGAGCACAGGATGCGCGATGGTGGTGCCGTTCATCGGCACCGTGATCATGTTCTTGCGGGCGATGGTGGCGCCTTTGCGGATGGCCTCGGGCACTTCGTTCGCCTTCCCCAGGCCCGCGCCGACACGGCCCTTGCCATCGCCGACCACGACGACCGCGCTGAAGCTGAAGCGCCGTCCGCCCTTCACCACCTTGGAGACGCGGTTGATGTAGACGACCTTTTCGGTGAGCTCCTGGTCGCCCTCTTCCCCCGCGCCGCGGCGGGGACGTTCGGTCCTCGTCTGCACCATGCGATCGCCCCTAGAACTCGAGTCCGCCCTTGCGGGCCGCCTCGGCCAGCGCCTTCACCCGCCCGTGATACTTGAAGCCGCCGCGGTCGAACACGACCCGCGTCACGCCCTTCTCCAGGGCACGTTGGGCCACGAGCGCACCGACGACTTCGGCACGTTCCGTCTTCTTCTTGCCCTCGACCTGCGCGCGCACCGCGGGCTCGAGGTCGGACGCCGCCACGATGGTCCGCCCCGCGCGGTCGTCGACGACCTGCGCGTAGATGTGCGAGAGGCTGCGGAACACCGCGAGCCGCGGCCGCTCCGGCGTGCCCTCGACCTTCTTGCGAACCCGGATGTGCCTGCGAATGCGCGCCGCCCGGGCAGTCTTCGTCCTCTTCATCGCTTACCGCGCCTTCCCGGCCTTGCCCGCCTTGCGGCGGACCCGCTCGTCAGCGTACCGGATGCCCTTCCCCTTGTACGGCTCGGGCGGGCGCAGCCGGCGGATGTTCGCCGCCACCTGCCCCACCAGTTGCTTGTCGATGCCACGGACGTGAATCCGCGACGTCCCCTCCACCTCCAGCGTGATCCCCGGAGGCGGTTGGATCTCGACCGGATGCGAGAATCCGAGCGAGAGCTGGACCTTGCTTCCGGCCTGCTGGGCACGGTACCCCACGCCCTGCAGCTCCAGCGTCTTCGTGAATCCTTCCTCGACGCCGGTCACCATGTTCGCGAGAAGGGCGCGGGTGAGCCCGTGCAGCGCCCGGTGATGCGGCTGGTCCGTCGGCCGGGTCACGATGAGCTTTCCGTCCTCCAGGTGCAGCCGCATGTCCGGATGCACGTCCATGGCGAGCTCGCCCTTGGGCCCTTTGACGACGACGTGCGAGCCGTCGATGGTCACCTGGACCTTCGGCGAGATGGGGATGGGCTGCCGACCGATTCGCGACATCGTCCCTACCACACGTAACAGAGCACTTCACCACCGATGCTGCGCCGCCACGCCTGCTGGCCGGTCATCACGCCCTGCGGCGTCGACAGGATGGCGATCCCGAGGCCGCCGTAGACGCGGGGGATCTCCCGCTTCTGGACGTAGACCCGCAGGCCGGGCTTGCTGACGCGCTTCAGGCCGGTGAGCACGGGCTCCTTTTTGCCCGTGTAGCTCAGCTTGATACGCAACACCTTCTTCGGGCCGTCGCCCTCGAGCGTGTAGTCTTCGATGAAGCCCTCTTCCTTGAGCACGCGGGCGATAGCCAGCTTCATCTTGGACGCGGGCACGCTGACGTAGTCGTGCCGCGCCGCCGACGCGTTCCGAATCCGCGTCAGCATGTCAGCGATGGGATCCGTCATGCTCACGGCCTTCGCCTCCTCCATCGCCAGCTACCAGCTCGCTTTCTTGACCCCCGGAAGCTGACCCCGCAGGGCCAGCGTCCGGAAGCAGATCCGGCACATCCCGAACTTGCGCATGTACGCCCGCGGGCGGCCGCACAGCTTGCACCGGTTCTTTTGGCGAACCGGGTACTTGGGCGGCTTCTGCGCCTTCACGATCTTCGAAAGCTTCGCCATCGTTCGGCCCGCCCCCTAGTTCCGGCTGAACGGCATGCCCATCAGCTGCAGCAGCCGCTTGCCTTCTTCGTCCGTCCGCGCCGTCGTCACGATGATCACCTGCAGACCGCGGATCCGGTCGATCTTGTCGTAGTCGATCTCCGGGAAGATGAGCTGCTCCCGGATGCCCAGCGCATAGTTCCCGCGCCCGTCGAACGCCTCCGCCGGCACGCCGTGGAAGTCGCGAATGCGCGGCAGCGCCACGTTGATGAGCCGGTCCAAGAATTCCCACATCCGGTCTCCCCGGATGGTCGCCATCACACCGATGGGCACGCCCTCCCGGATCTTGAAGTTTGAGATCGACCGCTTGGCGCGCGTGATGACCGGCTTCTGCCCTGTGATGGCGGCGATGTCCTGCACGCACGCGTCGAGCGCGCGCGCGTTCTGCACCGCTTCGCCCAGGCCGACGTTGACCACGACCTTCTCGACGCGCGGCACCTGCATGACGTTCCGGTACCCGAACTCTTTCATGAGCTCGGGGACGATCTCCTCGCGATATCGCTGCTTGAGCCTCGGCAAGGCCGCCATGATGTCCACCCTAATCCAGATCCGCGCCGCAGCGCTTGCATATGCGCACCTTCGCGCCGTCCGGCCGGAAGCGGAAGCCCACCCGCGCCGGCCGGTTGCACGACTTGCAGACGACGCGCACGTTCGACCAGTGGATCGGGGCCTCCTTCTCGATGATGCCGCCGGGCTGCGTGGGCGAGCGCTGGGCCCGGTGCCGCTTCACCATGTTGATGCCCTGCACGATCACCTTCTGCTCGCGCGGGAACACCTGGCGCACCTGGCCCTGCCGGCCCCGATCCTTGCCGGTCATCACCATCACGGTGTCGTCCCGCTTGATCTTCTGCACGTCAGACGACCTCCGGCGCCAGCGACACGATCTTCATGAAGTTCCGCTCGCGCAGCTCGCGCGCGACGGGCCCGAAGACCCGCGTCCCTTTCGGATTCTCGCGGTCGGCCAGGATCACCGCGGCGTTGTCGTCGAACCGGATGTACGAGCCGTCGGGCCGGCCGTACGGCTTCGCCGTGCGGACGACCACCGCGCGCACGACGTCTCCCTTCTTCACGGGGGAGTTGGGCTGCGCCACCTTCACCGAGGCGACGATGGTGTCGCCCACGCGGGCGTAGCGCCGCCGCGACCCGCCGAGCACGGTGATGCACATGATCTCGCGGGCGCCCGAGTTGTCCGCCACCTTGAGCCGCGTGTACTGCTGGATCACGCCTTTCGCTCCTCGTCACCCGTCTCCGCCGTCTCGCTCTCCACCGGCGCGCCCTCCGCGCCGGTGGCCTCCGGCGCCTCGGCCGGCTCCTCCACCGCAGCGGCCGTCTCGGCGCTGTGGCGCGCCTCCGCCTGGCGCATCCGCTCCTCGTGGCGGGCCAGCTCGAGCTCGCGACCGATCTCCGCCGGCGCGACCTCGGCGACCTCGCCGCGCTGAATGATCTCGATGACCCGCCAGCGCTTCTCCTTCGACAGCGGCCGCGTCTCCACAATGCGGACGATGTCGCCCACCTTCGCCTCGTTGTTCTCGTTGTGCGCCTTGAACTTCTTGGTGACGCGAATGCGCTTCTTGTAGAGGCGGTGGCGCTTGTCGCGCACCACAGCGACAACGACCGTCTTATCCATCTTGTCGCTGACGACGGTGCCGATCTCGGTCTTCGTTCCCCAGGGCACCGGCTACGCTCCTTCCGCCGCCGCTTGCGCGGCCTGCTGGTAGTACGCCGCGAGCTGCCGCTCCCGCAGGAGGGTGCGAATCCGGGCGATGCGCCGCCGCACCTTCTTCGGTTCTGCCGTGTTGTTCTGCTGGCGGGTCGAGAGCTGCAAGCGGAGGGTGAAGAGCTGCCGGTACGCCTCGTTCAGCTCCTTCGTCAGCTCCTCGTCGCTCAGCTTGCGCAGTTCGTCCAGCTCGCGTTTCTTCGCCATGGTCTCACTGGTGCTCCCGCACCACGAACTTCGTCGGAATCGGCAGCTTGTGGGACGCGAGGCGCATCGCCTCCCGGGCGAGCTCCTCGCGGACCCCCGCGATCTCGAACAGCATCCGCCCCGGCTTCACGACGGCGACCCAGTGGTCCGGCGCGCCTTTGCCCGAGCCCATCCGCGTCTCCGCCGGCTTCTTGGTCACCGGCTTGTCCGGGAAGATGCGGATCCACACCTTCCCGCCGCGCTTGAGCTCGTGGGTGATGGCGCGACGCGCCGCTTCGATCTGGCGGCTGTCGATCCACGCCGCCCCCATGGCCTGGAGGCCGTATTCGCCGAAGGCTACCGTGTTGCCGGCGTTCGCCTGGCCCTTGCGGCGGCCCCGGTGGGCCTTCCTGAACTTCACCCGTCGTGGTTGCAGCATCGTCCGTTACTCCGCGACTTCCGCGGCCACCCCCGGTGCCGCCGGCTCTCCCGCCGCCGGCGGCGTGACCGCTGCCGCCGGGGCAGGCGCCGCCGTCGCGGCCGCACGCCGCTCCGGTATCACGTCACCCTTGTAGATCCAGACCTTCACGCCGATACGGCCGAAGGTCGTGTGCGCCTCCGCCTGGCCGTAGTCGATGTCCGCGCGCAGCGTGTGCAGCGGGACGCGGCCTGCCTTCTCCGTCTCGCGGCGCGACATCTCGGCGCCGCCCAGCCGGCCGGCGACCTGCACCTTCACGCCGAGCGCCCCGCGCGCCATCGTGCGCGCCACCGCCTGCTTCATCGCCCGCCGGAACGCCACCCGCCGCTGGAGCTGCTCGGCGATGCTGCGCGCCACCAGGTAGGCGTCCAGCTCCGGCACGCGGATTTCGTTGATGTTGATGCGGACGCGCTTCCCGGTCAGCTTCTCCAGATCGCTCCGCAGCTCGTCCACCTTCTGGCCCGAGCGGCCGATGACGATGCCCGGCTTCGCCGTATGGATCCCGATGGTCACCTGGTTCGCGTTGCGGTCGATCTCGACCTTCGAGATCCCGGCGTCGGCGAGCTTCGACATGATTTCATTGCGAATCCGCAGGTCCTCGTGGAGGAGCTCCGTATAGTTCCGGTCGGCGTACCACTTGCTCTGCCAGTCGTAGATGACGCCGAGCCGGAAGCCCGTCGGGTGCACCTTGTGGCCCATCAGCGCATCTCCTCCACGACGACCGTGATATGGGCCGTCCGCCGCACGTAGGGGTGAACCCTGCCCCGCGCCGCCGGCCGGTACCGCTTCAGACGCCGGCCGTCGTCGGCGTAGGCGTACTTGACGCGCAGCTCATCGGCCGAGAGCGCGTAGTTGTTCTCCGCGTTGGCCGCAGCCGACTTCACGACCTTCTCGACGATACGCGCGGTCGGCGACGGCATGAACTTCAGGATGGTCAGCGCCTCCTCGACCGGCTTGCCGCGGATCGGTTCGAGAATGAGGCGCGCCTTGCGCGGCGAGACGCCGACCCAACGGGCCCTGGCCACCACTTCCATCGCTACTTCTTCCTCACCTGCGTGGCCCGCTCGGACTTGCCCCCGTGTCCGCGGAACGTCCTCGTCGGAGCGAATTCGCCCAGCTTATGCCCCACCATGTTTTCCGTGATGAAGATGGGCACGTGCCGCCGGCCGTCGTGCACGCCGATGGTCAGTCCGACCATCTGGGGCATGATGGTGGACGCCCGCGACCACGTGCGGATGACCGTCCGCGCGCCCGATCGGCGGACCGCCTCCACTTTCTTCATCAGTTTGGCGTCGACGTACGGACCCTTCTTCGTTGACCGCGACATCTCCGTCCTTCTCTACGGGCGCTACGCGTTGCGACGCCGCACGATGTACTTGTCCGACGGCTTCTTGCCTCGCGTCCGGTAGCCCAGCGTCGGCTTGCCCCACGGCGTCTTGGGCCCGGGCATCCCGATGGGCGCCTTGCCCTCGCCGCCGCCGTGGGGGTGATCGCGCGGCGTCATCGCCGAGCCCCGCACCGCGGGCCGGCGTCCGCGCCACCGCGCCCGCCCGGCCTTGCCGAGCTTGATAATGCTGTTCTCGACGTTGCCCACCTGGCCGATGGTCGCCATGCAATCAGACCGCACGCGACGCATCTCGCCGGAGGGCAACCGCAGGAGGCTGTAATCGCCCTCCTTCGCCATCAGCTGGGCGGCGGCGCCCGCGCTGCGGACCAACTGCGCCCCGCGCCCCGGTGTGAGCTCGATGGCGTGCACCATCGTGCCCGTCGGGATGTTGCGCAGCGGGAGCGCGTTCCCCGGCTTGATCTCCGCGTCGGGCCCCGCCTCCACGATATCGTTCACCTGCAGGCCGACCGGCGCCAGGATGTACCGCTTCTCGCCGTCCATGTAGTGGATCAGCGCAATCCGCGCCGTCCGGTTCGGGTCGTACTCGATGGCGGCGACACGGCCCTGCACGCCGATCTTGTCCCGCTTGAAGTCGATGATGCGGATCAGGCGCTTGTGGCCGCCGCCGCGATGCCGCACGGTGATCTTCCCGCGCTGGTTCCGTCCGGCGGTCTTCTTCTTGGCGACGACCAGCGAGCGCTCGGGGCGCTTCTTGGTGATCTCCTCGAACGTGAAGCCCGACATGCCGCGCCGGCCGGGCGAGGTGGGCTTGAACTGCTTCACCGCCATCGCTACACGCCCTCGAAGATCTGAATGCGGTCCGTGGGCGCGACGGTGACGATGGCCTTCTTCCAATCCGGGGCCTTCGTCCGCGCCCGCCGGCCGGTCCGCCGGGTCTTCCCCTTCACGATCATGGTATTCACGGCGGTGACTTTGACGTTGAACGCCAGCTCCACCGCCTCCTTGATTTGCGCCTTGTTCGCCCGCGGGTCGACCTCGAAGGCGTACTTGTTGGCCCCCGCGAGGATGGTCGCTTTCTCTGTAATGAGCGGCCGCTTGATGACGGCGAACGGATGCAGCTCCTTCGGCATCGCTTAGCCTCCCACCACCGCGGGCAGGGGCGCCCGCCGCCGCACGGCGCGCTCGCCGCCCCACAGCGCTTCGGCCCGCCGGACCGCGTCCACCGTGAGCAACAGATGCCGGTGCGCCAGCATGTCGCCGACGTTGAGGTACGCGGCCGGCAACACATCCGCGCCCGGCAGGTTGCGCGCGCTGAGCTTGACCCGCTCATCGGGCTCGCCGGTCACGATGAGCACCGACCGGTCGAGGCCGAGGGCCTTCAGCGTCTGCGCCATGCCCTGCGCCGTCGGCTCGTCGAACGACAGCGCGTTCACCACCTTGAGCGCGCCCTCCTGCGCCCGGGCCGACAGCACCGAGCGGATGGCGAGCCGGCGCATGCGCTTCGGCAGGCGCTGCGAGTAGTCGCGCGTCTTCGGGCCGAACACGACGCCGCCGCCCCGGTGATGCGGCGCGCGGATGGAGCCCTGGCGCGCGCGGCCGGTGCCCTTCTGACGCCGGATCTTCCGCGTCGAGCCGCGCACCTCCCCGCGGGTCTTCGTATTCGCGGTCCCCTGGCGCTGGTTCGCGAGCTGCGCCAGCAGCGCCTGATGCACGACCGCCCGGTTCGGCTCGATGCCGAACACGGCGTCATCGACCTCGATCTGGTCGACTTCGTTCCCGCTGGTGTCGTACACGCTCAGCCGCATCGTTCCCTACTTGCTGCGGTGCTTCTTGGCCACCTTGCGGGCCTTCCGCACGCGGACGAGTCCGTTCCGCGCCCCGGGCACCGCTCCTTCGACCAGCACGACGCCCTTCGCCGGGTCGCTGCTGAACACCCGCAGGTTGCGCACGGTCACCCGGCGCGCGCCCATGTGGCCCGCCATGCGCAGGCCCTTGAGCACGCGGCCCGGCGTCGTCCCCGAGCCGATGGAGCCCGGCGCGCGATGGCGGTCCGACTGGCCGTGGCTCTTCGGCCCGCCGGCGAACCCCCAGCGCTTGACGCCGCCCTGGAAGCCGCGCCCCTTCGACACCGCCGTGACGTCGACGAAACTCCCGGACTCGAAGAGCTCGGCGCCGAACTTGTCGCCGACGTTGACGCTGGTCACGTCGTCCACCCGGAACTCCTGCAGATAGCGGAAGTTCCCCAGCTTCTTCAGGTGGCCCTTCATGGGCTCGTTCAGGCGCTTGCGATGCCCGAACCCGAGCTGGACGGCGGCGTAGCCGTCCCGCTCCGGCGTGCGGACCTGCGTTACGACGCAGGGTCCGACCTCGAGGACGGTGACGGCGCGCGCCTCGCCCTTCTCGTCGAACACCTGGGTCATGCCCAGCTTGCGCCCGAGGAGTCCTTCGACCGTCATCGCACGTCTTTCTCGCGGGGGCGCCTCGAGGACGCCCGCGCGTCTACAGCTTGATCTCGATGTCGACGCCCGCCGGGAGCTGGAGCCGCATCAGCGTGTCCACCGTCTTCGACGTGGGCTCGAGGATGTCGATGAGCCGCTTGTGGGTGCGGATCTCGAACTGCTCCTGCGAGTCCTTGTCGATGAACGGCGACCGGATGACGCAGTACCGGCTGATCTCCGTGGGCAGCGGCACGGGTCCGGCGACGTTGGCGCCGGTGCGCTCCGCCGCCTCGACGATCTGCTCGGCAGACTGGTCGAGGATGCGGTGGTCGAACGCCTTCAACCGGATCCGAATCTTCTGCCTGGGCATCTGCCCTCCACTTCGCCCCTTCTCGGGCTTCCGTCGCGCGGTCAGGAGGCCCGACCGCCGGCGGCAGATTTCATCCTCGCGCCCGCCAGCTTCTCCGCCAGCGCGCGCGGCACTTCCTCGTAATGATCGAACTCCATGCTGTACGTCGCCCGGCCCTGGCTCAGCGAGCGCAGGTCCGTCGCGTACCCGAACGTCTCCGCGAGCGGCACCAGGGCGCGCACGATGTGCAGCGACCCTCGCGTCTCCACGCCGATCACGTGGCCTCGCCGCCCGTTCAGATCCCCGAGCACGTCCCCGAAAAACTCCTCCGGCGTGCTGATCTCGACCCGCATGATGGGCTCGAGCAGCACCGGCTCCGCCCGCTCGAGCGCGTCGCGGGTCGCCATGGCGCCCGCCGTCCGGAACGCGAGCTCCGACGAGTCCACCGGGTGCGAGTCGCCGCCGGTGATGGTCACGATGACGTCCAGCACCGGATAGCCCGCCAGCGGCCCGACTTCGAGCGCGTCGCGCACGCCTTGCATCGCCGCCGGGATGAACTCACGGGGGATTTCGCCCCCGACCACCCGGTCGATGATCTCGACGCCCTTTCCGCGCTCGTTGGGCGCCACCTCCAGCCGGACGACGCCGTACTGTCCGCGCCCGCCCGTCTGGCGGATGAACCTGCCTTCGGCCGACGCCGGCCTGGTGATGGTCTCCTTGAACGCCACCTCGGGCTTGCCGACGTTGGCCTGCACCCGGAACTCGCGCCGCAGCCGGTCCGTGATGATCTCGAGGTGCAGCTCGCCCATCCCCGAGATGAGCGTCTGCCCCGTCTCCGGGTCGTACCGGGTGCGGAAGGTCGGGTCTTCCTCGGCCAGCTTGTTCAGCGCCTCGCCCATCCGGTCCTGGTCGTCCTTCGTCTTCGGCTCGATGGCCACCGAGATGACCGGCTCGGGGAACCGGATCGCCTCCAAAACGATGGGGTGCGCCGGGTCGCAGAGCGTGTCGCCCGTGAACGTCTTCTTGAGGCCGACCGCCGCCGCGATGCCGCCCGCGTACATCTCCGAGACCTCTTCCCGGTGGTTGGCGTGCATCTTGAGCAGCCGGCCGATGCGCTCGCGCTCTCCCCGCTGGCTGTTGAGCACCGTCTGCCCCGTCTTCACCGTGCCCGAGTACACCCGGAAGTACGCCAGGCGCCCGACGAACGGGTCGGCCACGATCTTGAACGCGAGGGCCGTGAACGGCTCGTCGTCGCTCGGATGGCGCTCGACGGGCTCCCCGGTGCGCGGGTCGGTGCCCTTGACCGCGGGGACGTCCACGGGCGCCGGCAGGTAGTCGACGACCGCGTCCAGCAGGGGCTGGATGCCCTTGTTCCGCAGCGCCGCCCCGCACAGCACGGGCGTCGCCGTGTTGGCGAGGGTCGCGCGCCGGAGCGCCAGCTTCAGCTCGCGGGTCGAGATCTCGTGACCTTCGACGTACGAAATCATCGTCTGCTCGTCGGCCTCCGCGAGCTGCTCGATGAGCTCCTCGCGCCGGCGGGCGACCTCCTCCGCGAGGTCTTCGGGCACGGGCCGCTCCTCCGGCGGCACGTCGCGGTCGTCGGAGAAGTACCAGGCCTTCTGTTCGACGAGGTCCACGACGCCGACGAAGCCCGACTCCACGCCGATCGGGATCTGTATGGGGACCGGCCGCGCGTCCAAACGTTCGCGGATCATCTCGACAGTACGCCAGAAATCGGCGCCCGTCCGGTCCATCTTGTTAACGAAGCAGATCCGCGGCACGTGATAGCGGTCTGCCTGACGCCACACCGTTTCGGACTGCGGCTCGACGCCGGCGACGGCGTCGAAGACGACGACGCCGCCGTCGAGGACCCGCAGGCTCCGCTCCACCTCGACCGTGAAGTCGACGTGGCCCGGCGTGTCGATGATATTGATCTGGTGGCCGCGCCACTCGGCGGTGGTCGCAGCCGCCGTGATGGTAATGCCCCGCTCGCGCTCCTGTTCCATCCAGTCCATGACGGCGGTGCCCTCATGGACTTCACCGATCTTGTAGGTCACCCCGGTGTAGTACAGGACGCGCTCGGTGACCGTCGTTTTTCCGGCGTCGATGTGAGCGATGATCCCGATATTCCGGACCCGCTCAATCGGGTGACTTCGTGCCATAGGCCTGGTTCTTGCGCCCAGATACAGGCGGGGACACGGTCGCTTTCGGCGCTCGCCTCCGGGCGAGCGGGCCCGCCTGCCGGCGGGCTCAAGAACCGGCGTCTACCACCTGTAGTGAACGAAGGCGCGGTTAGCCTCCGCCATCCGGTGCGTGTCTTCCTTTCGTTTGATCGTCGCCCCCTGGCCATTCGCCGCGTCGATGAGCTCGGCGGCGAGCCGCTCGGCCATGGACCGGCCGGAGCGCACCCGGGCCGAGCGGATCAACCAGCGCATCGCCAGCGCCAGCCGACGCTCGGCGCGAATGTCCACGGGCACCTGATATGTCGCCCCGCCCACCCGTCGAGGCTTCACCTCAATGGTGGGCGTCGCATTCCGAATCGCCTGCTCGAACACCTCGAGCGGGTTTCGGCGCGTCTGCTTCTCGATGAGATCGAACGCGCCGTAGACGATGCGCTCGGCGAGGCTCTTCTTGCCCCGCTGCATCGTCTTATTGATGAACATCTGCACGTTCCGGCTCTGGAAGCGCGGGTCCGGGGGGATCTCCCGGCGCGGAGGGCGATATCGTCGCGGCATGGCGGCTTACGCTGGCCCTCCCGTCTTCCGAGTGCCGTACTTGCTCCGGCCGCGCTTCCGGTTCTGGACGCCCTGGGCGTCCAGCGCCCCCCGAATAATGTGATACCGCACGCCGGGGAGGTCCTTCACGCGGCCTCCACGAATGAGGACCACAGAGTGCTCCTGCAGACTGTGGCCCTCACCCGGAATGTAGGCCGTCACCTCGATCTGATTCGTAAGCCGGACCCGCGCGATCTTCCGCAGCGCCGAGTTCGGCTTCTTCGGCGTCATGGTGCGGACCTGCGTGCACACGCCCCGCTTCTGGGGCGCGCCCTTCCCCCGCACGATCCGCCCCGTCAGGGCGTTGTACGTGAACCGCAGGGCGGGCGCCTTCGTCTTCTTGACGACCTTCTTGCGCCCGTGGCGCACGAGCTGGTTGATGGTCGGCACGCGATCCGCTCCGTCTCGTCGTTTATCGCAAACAAACTCGGGGTCACGCCCCGAGCCGTCTTCGCATCCCCCCTAGGACACAGCAAACGGTCGAAAGCCGTATTCCTGAACCGTTCCGGCGTGGCCGCCCGGAGCGGCCACTCGTGCCGGCGGTGTTCACTTTCGGGTCTTCCGACCTTGCTCGCCGGGCCCGCTTCGCAGACCCACCCGCCGTTCGGCGGGCACACGTATCCGGTTGCGGAAGGAACGCTGCGTCAGTCTATCGACGCCATAGAAGCGTGTCAAGCAGCACACGAACGAGACGGCGCCCGCGCCAGTGACGCGTCGCGAGGCGCTCGGCCAGCCCGGCCGCTCAGTCGTGGAACTTGGGCTGCCGCTTCTCGATGAACGCCCGCACCGCCTCCTTATGCGCGGGCCCTTCGGCCGACCGGGCGAAGTTCCTCCCTTCGTACCGCAAGAGCTTCTCCACGTCCTGTTCGACCATGTGCCGGTGCATCATCTCCTTCGCCATGAGCACCTGCTCGGTCGGATTGAAGGCGATCTCTTCGGCCAGCTCCAGCGCGGCGGGCATCAGTTCATCGTGAGGCACCACGCGGTTCACGAGCCCGATGCGCAGCGCTTCGTCCGCCCCGATGATGCGCCCGGTGAGCGAGAGCTCGAGCGCGTGGGCGATACCCACGATCTGGGGGAGGTACAGCGTGCTCCCCGCCTCGGGCGTGATCCCCAGACGGACGAAGCGCATCGAGAACCGGGCCTGGTCCGATGCGATGCGGATATCCATGTTCAGCGTCATGGTCAGCCCGACGCCGATAGCGGGCCCGTTGATGGCGGCGATGAGCGGCTTGGCTTTGCGGAAAAACAGCGTCATGGGCTCGCGCTCCTGAGGGTCGCCCCGATACCGGCGTCCCTCCTCCGACGCCGCCTGTTCCCGCTCATGGATCCCCCTCGCGAAGCCTTCGATATCGGCGCCGGAACAGAAGCCACGTCCCGCTCCCGTCATCACGATGGCGCCGATGCCGGGGTCCTCGTTGCATCGCGAGATGGCGTCGTAGATCTCCCCGGCCATCTCCCACGTCCACGCGTTCAAGCGCTCGGGCCGGTTGAGGGTGATGACGCCTACCCTGCCCCGGCGTTCGAACAGAATCTGCCGGTAGTCCACCGCGCTGGTCATGGCCATCCTCCCTGTCGCGTCCGTGATGCGCCGATGCTACTCCCGCGCGGGCCGCTCGACAAGCGCCGCACGAAGGCGAATTCGTTGACGCCCTGCGCTTCTGGCAAGTACGATCAGAACGAACATCGGTTTCAGGCCGGCGTTTCGCCGGCCACGCATCGCATCCGGGAGCCAGATGACGAACAAGACGACGAACGGCGCCGCGCCGGTGGCGGCGTCCTTCGACGAGGCCCTGCTTCGCGAGGCCGTGGCCCGCATGATCGAGGCCATTGGCGAGGACCCGCAGCGCGAAGGGCTCGTCGAGACGCCCCGCCGGGTCGCCCAGATGTACGCGGAGATCTTCTCGGGACTGGCCGTGGACCCGCGCACCTTTCTCGAGGTGGGCTTCGAGGAAGGCCACGACGAGATGGTGATCCTCAAGGACATCCCCTTCTACTCGATGTGCGAGCATCACTTCATGCCGTTCCACGGCGTCGCCCACGTGGGCTACATCCCCGACGGGCGGGTCGTCGGCATCAGCAAGATCGCGCGGGTGGTCGAAGCGTACGCCCGCCGCCCGCAGTTGCAGGAGCGGCTCACCGGGCAGATCGCCGACTGCATCATGGAGTGCCTTCAGCCCGACGGTGTCGCCGTCGTGGTGGAGGCGGAGCATCTCTGCATGACGATGCGCGGCGTCAAGAAGCCGGGGAGCAAGGTGGTCACGTCGGCGATGCGGGGGCACTTCCGCCATCGCCAGGTGACGCGAGGCGAGTTCCTCTCGCTCGTGCAGGGACACCGCTGAATGCCGTTCCAGGTACTGGAGGAAGAGTTCGGCCGGCTTCAGGCCGAGTGGGAGGGGCTCCTCTCCTTGTGCCCGCGGCCGTCGCCGTTCGTCCACCCGGCGTTCCAGCGGGCCTGGGCCGACGCCTTCCTCGGCGCCGCTGACGGCCCCGAACCCCTTCTCTGGTCGGTCCGCGAGGGCGAGCGGCTCATCGGCGTCGCGCCGCTGCTCGCTCGCGACGGCACGCTCGCGCTCGCCGGGGACCCTTCCGTCTGCGACTACGCCGACCTCGTGTGCACGCCGGGTTACGAAGAGGCGTTCCTCGCCGAGCTGCTCACGCGGGCCCGGGCCGCCTTCGAGGGCGTCGATCTCTGGGGCTTACAGGAGGATTCTCCGACGCTCGCCGCGCTCGATGGCGCGGCGCGCCGCGCGGGGTTCGACGTCGCCCGCGAGATCGAGGCCGTCGCGCCGGCCGTTCGCCTCCCCGGCTCGTGGGAGGAGTATCTCGCGGGGCTGTCGAAGAAGGACCGCCACGAGCTCCGGCGCAAGATCCGCCGTTTCGGCGCGCTGGGCGGAGGCGTACGCGTGCGGGCGGTCACCGGCGGGCCGGAGCTCGCCGAGGGCGCCCGTGTCCTGCGGGAGCTCATGGCCATGAGCCGCCAGGACAAGCTCGAATTCCTGCGCCGCCCGCAGATGGAGACGTTCTTCGCGCGCCTCGTCGAGGAGATGGGTGCGGCCGGGCTCATCCGCCTCTACGTGCTGGACCTCGACAGCAAGCCGGTCGCCGCCGTGCTGTGCTTCCTCGTGGCCAACCGCCTGTATATGTACAACAGCGGGTACGACCCTGGCCTGGCGCAGTACTCCGTGGGCTTGGTGTCGAAGGCCGCCGTCATCCAGGACGCCATCGAGCAGGGGTACGAGTGCGTGGACTTCCTCCGGGGCGACGAAAGCTATAAGTACGATCTCGGCGCAACGGACCAGCGCATCTACCGCTGCGTCCTGACCAGGAGATGAGACGGATGCCTGCGCGCATCGCCGTGCTCAGCATGCACACGTCGCCGCTGGCGCCCCTCGGGGGCGCTGTGTCCGGCGGGATGAACGTGTACGTCCGCGAGCTGAGCCGCACGATGGCCGAACGCGGCTACGCCATCGACGTCTTCACCCGCCGAGAACGCCCCGACACGCCCGACATCGTCGAGACCGACGGCGGGGTCCGGGTCGCGCACATCGCTGCTGGGCCGGCCGCCCCGATGGCGAAAGAGGCGCTCGCCGCCTATGTCGATGCCTTCGCGGCGGGCATCGACGCGTTCGCGCGGGCGCACGGCCTGCGCTACGACCTCATCCACAGCCACTACTGGCTCTCGGGCCTCGCCGGCGGCGCCCTGCAGACGGCGTGGGGCGTGCCGCACGTCGTGATGTTCCACACGCTGGGCGAGGCCAAGAATCGCGCCCGTCCCACGGAGCGCGAACCTCTCGAGCGCATCGCCGCCGAGCGCCTCGTCGCCCGTACCGCCGACCGCATCGTCGTGGCGACATCGCACGAGCGCGACCTGCTAGCGCAGCGCTACGGGGCGCGGCCCGAGGACATCGACGTCGTGCCGTGCGGGGTCGACCTCGACGTGTTCCAACCGCTCGACAAGGAAGCCGCTCGGCGGCAGCTCGGCCTCACCGACGACGAGCGGATCATCCTGTTCGTGGGGCGCATCGAGCCCCTGAAGGGCATCGACATCCTCATCAGCGCGGCGGCGCAGCTCCACGAGGAAGCCGATTTCTTCCACGCCGTCATCGTGGGCGGCGACGCCCGCGCCGAGACGCGCGTCCGCGAGCTCAAATTGCTGGCCACGAGCCTGGGCGTCGAGCACCACGTCAGCTTCGTAGGTCCGGTCGACCACGAGCGGCTGCCGCTGTACTACAGCGCCGCCGACGTCTGCGTCGTGCCGTCATTCTACGAGAGTTTCGGCCTGGTCGCCGTCGAGGCGATGGCGTGCGGGACGCCGGTCGTCGCATCCCGCGTGGGCGGCCTGGTGACGACGGTGCGCGACGGCGAGACCGGCTATCTCGTGCCCTGGCGATGTCCGGAGCCCTTCGCCGAACGCCTCGACCTGCTGCTCCGCAACGACGAACTGCGGGCGTCTCTTGGCGGCGCGGCGCGCGAGGCCGTCCAGCGCTTCCGCTGGAGCAACGTCGCGGAGGCGATGGACGGAATCTACAGCCGGCTCCTCGACCGCCCGCCCGCACACCTGCGCCGGCGGTGAGGTTCCCCCATTCGCCTGGGAACCGTAGACTGGTCTCCGAACCATGAACGATTTCCGCCCCGAGCGGGCGCTCGTCATCGTGGCGCATCCCGACGACGCCGAGTTCCTGTGCGGCGGTACCGTTGCGCGTCTCGCAGACCAGGGCTGCGAGGTCTACTACCTGCTCGCTACCAGCGGCGACAAAGGCACCAAGGACGAATCGCTCACCCCCCAGGAGCTCGCCGCCATCCGTGAGCGCGAGCAGCGGGCCGCGGCCGCCACCCTCGGGGTCCGCGAGTGCTTCTTCCTCGGCTACCCCGACGGCGAGCTCGAAGAGACGCTGGAGCTCCGGGGGCAGTTCGTGCGGTTCATTCGGACCCTCGAGCCCGACGTCGTGCTGACATGGGACGGCTTCCGCACCGGCTTCAACCATCGCGACCATCGCGTCGTCGGCCGGGTCGTGCGCGACGCCGTCTTCCCGGCAGCCCACGACCCCCTGTACCACCCCGAACTGCGCGAGCTCGGACTCGCCCCGCACCGCATCGACGAGCTCTGGCTCTTCGGCGCCGACGAGCCGGACCACCACGTCGATATCGAGCCGTATCTGGAGCGCAAGATCGACGCGCTGCTCGCCCACGAAAGCCAGATGCGCGGCCGCACCCGCGAGGACCTGCTCCGGTTGTTCCGCGAGCGGGCGAAGGACGTGAAGCGACGAACCGGGTTTCGCTTCGCCGAAAGCTTCCGCCGCATCGACAACCGCCAGCGTCCGCCCGGACAGCCGCCCGGGGCGATGACCCGCGGCCGGACGCGACGGACCGCCGCAGCGAGGACGTAGGATGGAGGAACTCGCGTACCGGACGTTCCTGCTGGGGTTCGCCTTCACCGTCGCGGCGAGCGCGCTCTACCTCGCGCTGCCGCTGTGGCCGCGCGTGTCGTACCGGGCCGCGGCCACAGAGGCGGGCAGCGTTGTCATCGCGGCGCCCGGGTCCGTGCCGGGATGGCTCCCGCCGGCGGCGACGGCCGCGAGCGTCGGGGCGCTGGCGTCGCTCACGGCCTCGCTCGGCCTCCGATGGGCCGCCGCCGGCCATCCCCCGTTCGCGAACATGTGGGAGTACACAGTCGCGTTCAGTTGGGGCATCGTCCTCTTCTACGTCCTCTTCGAGCGTCTGTACCGCCAGCGGACGCTGGGCGCAGTCACGCTGCCCGTGGCGGCGACGCTTCAGGCCGTCTCGCTGGCGTTCTTCCCGTCGGAGGTGCAGCCGCTCATCCCGGCGCTGCAATCGGAGCGGATTCTGTTCCTGCACGTCGGGACGATGATGGTGGCATACGCCGCGCTCACGGTCTCGTTCGGCGGCGCCGTCCTCTACTTCGTGCAGGGCGGCGGCCGCCGCTTCGCGCGGCTCCCCGACGCGAGCCTCGCGGAGGAGATCGCGCATCGCGCCGTCCTCGTCGGCTTCCCACTGCTCGCGCTGGGGATCGCGCTGGGCGCCTGGTGGGGCAACTCGGCGTGGGGCCGCTACTGGGGCTGGGACCCGAAGGAGACGTCGGCGCTGGTCACCTGGCTGATCTACGCCCTCTACCTCCACATGCGCGGGCTCCGCGGATGGAGGGGCGGACGGGCCGCCGTCGTCCTCATCGCCGGATACGCGGCCGTGCTCTTCTCCTACTTCGCCGTCAACCTGGTGGTTTCGGGGCTGCACTCGTACGCGGGCGTCTAGGGCTGTTCGGCTCTGGGAGGCCACAGGACTGCGGAAGCACGATCCTGTCGTGCGGGCCATCGGATGCATCTGGCCGGCGCTGCTCCTGGTCTGGGCGGCGTGCGCCGCCGCCCCGGTAGGCCGCGCCTGCGAGCTGCCTCCCGGCCAGCCTGCAGGACGTCTCGCCTTCGACGCCCCGTACCCCTGCTGGCTCCCTCGCGGGTATTCGCTCCAGCGTGTCGCCTACGAACCGGCCGACCCCTCGGGGCTGTCCCACGGCGTCACGCTGGCCTGGGCCGACCGAAGCGGCCTCGAGATCATCCTGACGGCCCGGGACTACGACCCCGGGTATCTGGCCGTCAACATCGGCACAAAGGGACGCCCCGTCGACATCGACGGCGTCGAGGGACGCCTCTACGAGGGCGACTCCGGGGCTGGGCAGTACCTGTACGAGCTCCGCTGGAGCAGCGGCGGGTTGTACTATCAACTCCACGCGCTCAAGGCGCCCGGCGTGGACGCCAACGCGACGCTGCGCATCGCCCGGTCGCTTCCGTAGCGGCGCTATTCGGCGGGCTGCTACGATCGTGGTGTGATCGTCGACGCCCACACGCATGTCTTCCCCCCGTTCGTTCGAGAACGACGCGAGGAGCTTCTCGAGACGGAGCCGACGTTCCGCGAGCTCTATTCCGACGCGCGCGCCCGCCTCGCGACGGCCGACGAGCTGCTCGCGAGCATGGACCGCGCAGGCGTGGATGTGAGCGTGATCGTCGGCTTCGCCTGGCAGGACCCGGCCCTCTGCGCCCGCCACAACGACTACCTCCTCGAGGCCGCACGCCAGAGCGGCGGACGTCTCATTCCGTTCGTCACAGTCAACCCCTCCGATCCCGGAGCGCGGGACGAGCTCCGCCGGTGCGCGGCGGCGGGCGCGCGGGGCATCGGCGAGCTGCGTCCGGCGAACCAGGGGTTCGACCTGGGCAACTCGGACGAGGCCGACCTGCTGCTGTGGGCGTCCAGCGCGTACGACCTGCCGCTCCTGTTCCACGTGAGCGAGCCCGTAGGGCATCCGTACGCGGGCAAGCGTGGCTTGCCCATCGAGCAGTTCTACCGTTTCGTGAGCTCGGCGCCGGGCGTCACGGTCATCGGCGCGCACTGGGGCGGCGGCGCCCCGCTGTACGGCCTCATGCCCGAGGTGCGCGGCGCTTTCGAGACCGTCTACTTCGATACGGCGGCGTCGCCCTACCTCTACGACCCCGCGATCTTCCGGCACGTCGCGGACATCGTCGGCCCGGAGCGGATCCTGTTCGCCAGCGACTTCCCGCTGATCGCGCAGGAGCGCGCGCTGGAAGACGCCCGCGCCGGCGGCTTGGACGAACGCGCGCTCGAACTCGCCCTGGGCGAGAACGCCCGGCGGCTTCTGGGGCTGTCCCATGCCGGACGGTGACCTGCGCCTCTTCGTCGCCATCGAGCTCCCCGACGACGTGCGGGAGGCGCTCGGGCGCGTTCAGGAGGACCTCAAGCGGCGGATCGAGCGGGCCAGCCGGCAGCCGCGTGCGCCGGTGCGTTGGACGCGGCCGGAGGGCATCCACGTGACCCTGAAGTTCCTGGGGGCGACGCCGCCTTCGCGCGTCGGCCCGCTCGTCGACGCGCTGCGGGCGGCGGTGCCGCCCTTCCGCCTCTCGCTACAGCCGGACGGAGTGGGCAACTTCGGCGGCAAGAACAACCTGCGCACCCTCTGGGTGGGGCTCGAGGGTGACGTCGCCGCCCTGGCCGAGCTCGCGGGCGCGGTGGACCGGGCCGTCCGTCCCCTAGGGTACGCCCCCGAAACGCGGCCGTTCCGCGCGCATCTGACCCTGGCGCGCCTCGCCGACCGCGTCGACCGCGCCGAGCGGGCGGCGCTCCACGCGGCCGTGATGAGCTACGCGCCCCCGGCGTTGCCGCCGTTCGTCGCCGACCGCGTGAGCCTCATGAAGAGCACGCTGGCGCCCGGGGGCTCCATCTACGAGCGGCTGGCGAGCTTCCCGGCAGACTGACGGCCCGCCACTCCGAAGGGTCCGATGTTCACTTGACCGCCCGGCGGGCCGAGTCTTAAGATGCGGACACCGGAGCGGGAGAGCGGCGTATGCTGGACGCCCACCGGTTCGAAACGGTTCGAGGCCTCACCGGGGCATCCGTCGAGTGCGGATGCCCTGTTGTTTTTCCTCTCGCGGGCGCGGGGATACCCGCACATCGGGCCGAAAGGAGCCAGCGATGAACTCCAGCCTCATCGGGAAGATCGAGAAGGCCAAGCGCTACGCCATGGAGCGAGATCGCATCACGTTCCGCAGCCTCGAGGTGGACTTCCGGGGCGAGAACGCGACACATCGCGTGTCCCTGGAGGGCGAGGCGTGGCGCTGTACCTGCGACTTCTTCCGGGGATGGGGCGCGTGCGCGCACACCATGGCCCTCGAGCGCATCCTCGAGGGGATGGTTCCCGAAGCGGCCCTCTATCAGGAGCCGGCCGTCCGCTAACGCGAAAGGCTTCCGACGGGTGCACCCACCATTCGAAGGCGCCCGGCAGACCGCGTGCCACTGGCGTGCGCCTGGACGCTTGACGATTCGAAAGCGAACCCGTACCATCCGCCCAACACGCCGAAGGAGAGGCCATGCGAACCAATCCCTACTGGATCCCTGTGCGCGTCTTTCCGGGAGTCTTTCCCTCCGAATTCCGCGTCGAGATCCGCGCGGCCGGCCAGAGCCTCAATCTTCTCGTCGACAAGGGCTTCGTCAGCGTAGAAGGAACACCGGGCCCCGATGGCCTGCCGGGAAGGCTGATGGTGGATGTCCTCGAAAAGAGGAGGGACCAGGTGTTGCTTGCCTTGCCCGGTGAGCCTCTGGGGGCTCTCGGAAGGCTGACCGTATCGACGGACGTGCTCCAGGTGGCCTGACCCCGATGATTCTCACCGACCGCGAGATCCTGCTCGAGATCGAGTCGGGGAACATCCGCTTCGAACCGCCGGTCGAACGCGCGCAAATAGGACATGCGTCAGTCGACCTTCGCCTCGGCACCACGCTGCGCATCCCCGAGCTCGATCAGCACCACATCATCAGGCCCCGGGCCGGGCTTCCGCCCGACCTCTACGGACGGTTGGTCGAGCTCGAGCCCAACGGATACAACTTCGAGCCTCAACGGCTCGTGCTCGCGGCCACCCACGAGAAACTCTCGCTCCCCGACTATCTCGTCGGTCGACTCGAAGGCAAGAGCTCCCTCGCAAGGCTCGGACTCATGGTGCATGCCACATCGGGCCATATCGACCCTGGCTTTAGCGGCGTCATCGTGTTGGAGATGTACAACCTCGGGCCGAACACGATTGTCCTCGAGCCGTTGATGCCCATCGCCCACGTAGTGTTCTCCAAAGCGTCCGTCCCGCCGTCCAAGAGCTACAGCGGGAGATTCGCCCTCCAGACGGGACCGTGAGCGCTTCTACTCGATCCCCAGGCGCTCGCGGTAGTAGGCGATGGTGCGCCGGAGCCCCTCGCGCAGGTCGACCTCCGGCCGCCAGCCGGTGAGACGCATCAGCTTCTCCGACGACGCGTACGACGCGGGCACGTCGCCGGGACGGGGCCCCAGGTCTTCGACGGGCGCCCGCCGTCCGCACAGCTCGAACACCAGCTCGAGCACGTCCCGCACCTTCATCCCAGTCTCGGAGCCCACGTTGAACACCTCGAGCCCGCGCCGTCCGAGCACCTCGACGTGCGCCCGGGCGAGGTCCCCCACGTAGATGAAGTCCCGCACCTGCTCGCCGTTCCAGTACAGCGGCACCGGCCGCCCCTCGAGCGTCGCTCGAATGAAGTTGGGAATCGCGTGCGTTTCGGGATCGTGCAGCTCGCCCGGGCCGTACGGATTGAAGTAGCGCAGGATGACGGCGTCCATGCCGTGGAGGTAGTGATATGTCGTCACAAACGTCTCGATCGCGACTTTCGTGGCGCCGTACGGGTTCGATTGCGCCCCGAGCGGGTCGTCTTCACGAATGGGCAGGCGTTGCGGCGCGCCGTACACGCACGCGCTCGACGAGAACACGATGTTCCCGACGCCCGCGCGCCGCATCGCTTCGAGGAGACGGACCGAGTTGACGATGTTGTTCTCGGCGAAGCGCACCGGCTCCTCGACCGAGCGGGCGACCTCGATGAAGCCGGCCATGTGAATGACCGCGTCGTGCCCTCGAAGCCACGTCTCGAGCCGCCGATCGGCGAGACTCCCCTCGATGAAGCGCGCGCCCTCGGGCACGAGCTCGCGGCGCCCGCGCGAAAGGTCGTCCACGACAGTGACGTCGTGCCCGCGTTCGAGCAGCGCCGCGCAGACGTGGGAGCCGATGAACCCCGCGCCGCCGGTGACGAGCACCCGCAACGGCCTATTCCTCGAAGCGCTTGAAGACGAGACAGGCGTTCTGCCCGCCGAAGCCGAAGCTGTTCTTCAGCACCACCCGAACGTCCGCCTTCCGCGCCACGTTCGGCACGTAATCGAGGTCGCACTCGGGGTCGGGCACCTCCTGGTTGATCGTCGGGTGGATGATGCCTGTCTGGATGGTCTTGATGCAGGCCAGTGACTCGATCGCGCCCGAGGCCCCGAGCGTGTGCCCCACCATCGACTTGGTGGAGCTGATAGGGATGCGGTAGGCGTACTCCCCGAACGCCCGCTTGATGGCGATGGTCTCCGACAGGTCGTTCAGCGGCGTGGACGTGCCGTGCGCGTTGATGTAGTCGACCTCCTCGGGCCGGACGCCCGCGTCCTCGAGGGCGAACAGCATGCACCGGGCGGCGCCTTCGCCGTCGGCGCACGGCGCGACGACGTGATAGGCGTCCGACGTCGCGGCGTATCCGGCGAACTCGGCCAGAATGGGCGCGCCGCGGCGCCGGGCGTGTTCGAGCTCCTCGATGACCAGAATCGCCGCGCCCTCGCCAGAGACGAAGCCGTCCCGCTCCTTATCGAAGGGGCGGCTCGCCTTCTCAGGTTCGTCGTTGCGGGTCGAGAGCGCCTTCATGATCGAGAAGGCGGCGAGGCCCAGCTCGCACAGCCCCGACTCGGTGCCCCCGGTGATCATGACGTCCGCTTTCCCGCGGCGGATCACCTCCAGGGCCTCGCCCATCGCCTGGGTCGAGGCGGCGCACGCCGTGGTGACGGTGCTGTTGTAGCCCTTGGCCTGGAGGCGCATCGCGATGTTCGCAGCGGCCATGTTCGGGAGCATCTTCACCATATAGAAGGGGTCGATGCGATTTCCCCCTTTGGTCATGATGGTCCGCACGGCCTCGTCGGTATTCGGGTAGCCTCCGTTGCCGTTGCCGATGAGCACCCCGACACGCGCGGGGTCTTCCTTCGACATGTCGAGGCCGGCCTCCGCGACCGCCTCCTGCATCGCCGCGATGGCGAGCTGGGTGAAGCGCGCCATCCGGCGCGCCTCTTTGTGTTCGATGTACGCCGACGGGTCAAACCCGCGGACCTCCGCGGCGATCTTCACCGGGTAGTTGGTGGCGTCCACGGCGGTCAGCGGACCCACGCCTGACCGCCCCTGGACGCACGCCTCCCAGAACTCGCGGACGTTGAGCCCGAGGGGCGTGATGGCGCCCATGCCGGTGACGACGACCCGTCTACGGTGATTCGTGGTCATGGCTGTTCCACCCCGGCGGATTGCAGGCGCATCATATCGGATTCGATCCCCAGGAGGCACTCCCGCACCGCCGCCGCGAAGGCGATGGCGCCCATCGCGCAGATAGCGCCCCCCTCCGCCAGCGACCGTGCCCGCTCGATCGCCGCGTCGACAGAGGGCGCGATCTCCGATACGACGTCACGCGCCGCAAACGCCCGCGCGACGTCAGGGGCCGGCATCGCCCGCGGATGCGTCCACGAGGGACAGATCACGCGCGCGGCCACGGGCTCGACCTCGCGGGCGATGCCCTCGACGTCTTTGCCCGCGAGCGTGCCCACCACGAAGGTCACCGCGCTCAGGCCGAACTCCTCGCGCAGCGCTTCGGCGAGGCGGCGCGCCGAGTCTGCGTTGTGCGCGCCGTCCACCAGAAACAGCGGGCGCGACTGGAGCCGCTCGAGCCGTCCCGGCCAGCGTACCGACGCCAGGCCCGCCCGCACATGCTCGGACTCGATGCGAACGCCCCGGCGCGTGAGCGCCTCAGCGGCGAGCACCGCGGTCGCGGCGTTCTCCACCTGATGCCGCCCCGCGAGCGGAAGGCTCAACCGGTACGTGGCGGCGGGGGTGCGCAGCGTAAACCGCTGTCCGTCGGGCCCACGGTCGTCCACCCGCAGGGCGCACGCCCGGGCAACCTCGACGAGCTCGGCGCCGACCTCGGCCGCCCGCGCGCGAATGACGTCGGCGGCCGACTCACGCTGCAGCCCCATGACCACGGTGGCGCCCGGCTTGATGATGGCGGCCTTTTCGCGCGCGATCTGCGCGACCGTATGACCGAGGATCGCCGTGTGCTCCAGGCTCACGGGCGTGATGACGCACACCTCGGGCGCGTCGAAGACGTTCGTCGCATCGAGCCGGCCGCCGAGGCCGACCTCGACCACCTGCGCCGTCGCTCCGGCGTCGCGGAACGCCACGAACGCCGCCGCTGTGATGAGGTCGAATGTAACGAGCTCGCGGTCCGGAAATCGGCGCCGGACCGCCTCGACCGCAGGGGGAAGGCGCTCGACGGCCGCGGCGAACGCCTCCTGCGAGACGGGCGCGCCGTCGATCATCACGCGCTCGACGAAGCGGTGGAGGTGCGGGCTCGTGGTGAGGCCCGTGCGCAGGCTCGCCGCTGCGAGGATGGACGCAACCATGGCCGCGACGCTCCCCTTCCCCTTGGAGCCTGCAACGTGTACGGTGATGCGGCCCGTGTGGGGGTCGCCCAGCTCCCGGAGCACCGCGCAGACGGGCTCGACGTCGGGGCGCTCGGAGAAGCGCCCTGTGCGTTCGAAATCGGCGAAGGACAGGAGATAGCGTAGGGCGTCGTCGTAGGTCATCGCGGCGCACATGATAACGCGGGGCTAGGCGTCGCCGTCGCTTGACCCGCCGCAGGCCCGGCCGTACGATCGGCGCGCTCCGGGACCTGCCGGAAACGGTAGCGCGCGAGCGCTTCCGTTTCGTTTCTTCCGCGGACGATTCGCGAGCCGGTGCCGCGCAGGTCCCGCGGGGCCGGCGGGAAGCAGGTCACATCGTCAGGAGGATCCGTCATGTCCCTTACCATCAGCGTCATCAAGGCCGATGTGGGCGGGTTCGTCGGCCACTCCGCGATGCATCCCGACGTCGAGAACGCCGCCCGCGAGGTGCTGGAACGCGCCCGTCAGCAGGGCGTCCTCACCGACTATCACGTCAACCACTGCGGCGACGACGTCTTCCTCATCATGACGCACGAGCGCGGCGAGCTCGACGAGCAGGTCCACCGCGCGGCCTGGGACGCCTTCGTGGCGGGCACCGACGTCGCCAAGAAGCTGCATCTCTACGGCGCCGGACAGGACCTCCTGTCGGACGCCTTCTCCGGCAACATCCGCGGGATGGGGCCCGGCTCCGCCGAGATGACCATCGAAGAGCGTCCCTCCGAACCCATCATCGTGTTCATGGGGGACAAGACCTCGGCGGGCTCCTTCAACCTTCCGCTCTACAAGATGTTCGCGGACCCCTTCACGACGGCGGGCCTCGTCATCGCGGAGCCGCTCCACGCCGGCTTCGCGTTCGAGGTTCATGACGTCGTGAACCACAAGAAGATCACCTTCAACGCTCCCGAGGACATCTACGACATGCTCATCTTCCTCGGGACGCCGTCGCGCTACGCCGTAAAAGCCGTGTACTCGCGCCACACCGGAGAGATCGCGGCCGTCTCCAGCACCGACAAGCTCGCCCTCATCGCCGGGCGGTACGTCGGGAAGGACGACCCCACCTGCATCGTGCGCTGCCAGGGCGCGTTCCCCGCGGTCGGCGAGGTCCTCGAGCCGTTCGCCTTCCCGGCCATCGTGGAAGGGTGGATGCGCGGCTCGCACAACGGCCCGTGGATGCCCGTGAGCCTCAAGGACGCGCACCCGTCCCGCTTCGACGGCCCACCGCGGATCGCCGCCCTCGGCTTCCAGATCGCCGACGGGCGGCTGGTCGGCCCGCGGGACATGTTCGATGACCCCGCGTACGACGAGGCGCGGCGCAAGGCGTCGGAAATCGCCGAGTACCTGCGCCGGCACGGGCCGTGGGAGCCCCACCGGCTGCCGCTCGAGGAGATGGAGTACACCACCATGCCGGCGGTGGCGAAGAAGGTCGCCCCTCGCTGGGAGCCGCTGGATTAGGGAGATGAGCGTCCGGACGGGCGAACGCAGTTTCGTTCGCCCGTCCGGTCCGAAGCGCATGTGGCCGTGAGCCGAACCGCCCTTGCCGAAGCTCCTCGTCGCCACCAACAATCCGGGTAAGTTCCGCGAGTTCCAGCAGCTCCTCGAGAGCTGCGGCTGGGAGCTCGTTTCGCCCCGCGAGCTGGGAATCGACCTCGAGGTGGTGGAGAGCGGACAGACGTACGCCGAGAATGCTAGGATCAAAGCCGAGGCGTATGCGCGGGCGTCGGGCCTCGTGGCCCTGGCCGACGACTCCGGCATCGAGGTCGACGCGCTCGGGGCGGCGCCGGGCGTGTGGTCCGCCCGGTACGGCGGGCCGGGCCTGACCGACGAGGAACGCGTCGAGCGGCTGCTCGCGGCCGTCCGCGACGTTCCCGACGAGCGGCGCGCCGCGCGCTTCCGGTGCGTCATCGCCATCGCGACGCCGGAGGGAGACGTGCGATACGCCGAGGGGACCGTCGAAGGGCGCCTGGCCCGCGAGCCGCGCGGGACGAACGGCTTCGGGTACGACCCGATCTTCCTCTTGCCGGAGCGCGGCCTCACCACCGCCGAGCTCCCGCCCGAGGAGAAGAACCGCATCAGCCACCGGGGGCGCGCCGCAGAACAGGCGAAGGCCATCTTGAAAGCGATGCTCCATGGAACGTGACACGCGCCGCTTCGGCGACATGCTCACCCTCAGGCCCGTGAGCCGGAACGGCGACGGCTATCGAGCCCTGACCAGCGTGCCGTGGGAGGGGCGTCTGCGCGACGGCCACGGGCGCGCGATCAAGAACCTGCGCATCTCCGTCACGGACCGCTGCAACTTCCGCTGCCGGTACTGCATGCCCGAGGAAGGGCTGACCTGGCTTTCGCGGGCCGACATCCTGACGTACGAGGAGATCGCCCGGCTCGCCCGCCTCTTCGTGCGCATCGGCGTCGAGGAGATCCGCCTGACCGGGGGCGAGCCGACGGTCCGCGCCGACCTGCCGGACCTCATCCGGATGCTGCGGGGCATCGATGGCCTGAAGAGCCTGAGCCTCACGACGAACGGCTTCACACTGAAAGAGATGTGCCGGGAGCTCGTCGAGGCGGGTCTCCAGCGCATCAACGTGAGTCTGGACACGCCGGTGCGGGAGAAGTTCGCCCACATCACCCGACGGGACGCCCTCCCGAAGGTGATGGCCGGGCTCGAAGAGTGCGAGCGCTACCCCAACCTGCGGCCCATCAAGGTCAACGCCGTCGCCATCCGCGGCTTCAGCGAGGAGGACGTGCTCGCCTTCGCCGAGCTCGCTCGCCGCAAGCCCTACGTCGTCCGCTGGATCGAGTTCATGCCCCTGGACGCGGAGGGGAAGTGGGACCGGAAGGACGTCCTCACCGGCGCCGAGATCCGGGCCATCATCGAGTCGCGGTACCCCCTCGTGCCCATCCCGGACGACCGCATCCAGACGGCGCAGCGCTTCGCCTTCGCCGACGGCAAGGGCGAGGTCGGCTTCATCAACCCCGTGAGCGAGCCCTTTTGCTCCACGTGCGACCGCATCCGGCTGACGGCCGACGGGCACCTGCGCACGTGTCTGTTCTCCCGCTGGGAGACCGACCTCCGGACGCCGCTACGCTCCGGCGCCACGGACGAGGAAATGGAGGCGATCATCCGGGACGCGGTGTGGCAGAAGGAGCTGAAGCACCAGGTGAACGAACCGGGCTTCCAGCGCGCCAGCCGCAGCATGTCCCAGGTGGGCGGCTGACCCCCACGTTTGACACGCGACACGCGGAAACGTAGCATTCGGAGCACCCGCAAGCGGCTGTTTAGCCGGAACGGAGCTCAACATGACGGATCCTGGTGATCTGCAACCACTCGACGTCTACTGCGACCAATTCCAGGTGACTACCGGGCCATACGGTTGCACGTTGAACTTTATGCTGTCTAGCCCGTCTCCGCCTCCACCTGGGACTCTACCACAGACTGAACGGATGGCCACGGTGCGGATGAGTCTGGAGCATCTGAAAGTGATGACGTTTATTTTGAGACGGCAACTGATGCAGCACGAGCGTCAGACAGGAACGCGGATTCCGGTGCCAATCGAAGTTTTGAACGGACTGGGCATCAGTCCGGAGGACTGGGACGCGTTCTGGGCTTAGGACAAGAGCAAGGTTACAGCGGGGTCGAATGCCATGGCAACGGGAACCCAAAATGTCCCTTCAATCGTGTACACCCTCAGCATTGGTAGGTACCCCATGAGCGGAGTCGACGTGCCTCGAATCGTGTCGAGCCTGAGCAATCCTTGGCGCGCTGAAAGCGAAGGCGAGGTGCGCGCAACGGTGCTGACGGAGGCGGAGACGATTTTTTTCGGCGCCGGCACCCCGATCCCCGGACACGAAGGGCAGTCTCTTAAGCGCTTCCTAACGGCCGAGATTGAGGCGACGGCCGACGGATACCTCGTGAGGTCGAGAGAATTGGACGAGGAAGGATATGGTGCGTCTCGCGAGGAGGCTATCGCCGACTTTTTGTCGTCTCTAGTCGACAGGCTGCGTTCGCTCGAGCGACGAACGGGACCCTTGGCTGAGATAGACCAGTCCATCCTGAATCGCTTGAGGCAGTTGCTTTAGTACCCCTCCAACTCCATTGAGGGTCCGCGATGTGGAGCGCGCGTTCACAAACAAACTGGGTGCCCTAAAAGATTCTTCTGGCCACCACATCTTCTTCTACCTTCGCTACGAGGACCGCGAGTACACCGTGGGGAAGCTGTCACATTCCTGGCGCGGCGCGCTGAACGATACTCAACTGGGCATGCTGGCGCGCAAGCTTCACTTAACGAAGTGCGAATTTGAGCAATGGGTTGAGTGCGCATTGTCTAATGACGAGATGATTGGCTTGTGGATCCGGCGACGCGAACAGGCAAAATGAACGCTCCTGGCGGGCTCACCATCGTGGGGCTCGGCCCGGGCGGGCCGGGCAGCCTCACCCGCGACGCCCTCGACGCGCTCCTCTCGGCCCCGGAGGTCTGGCTGCGCGACCAGGCGACGCTCGAGCGGTTCCGGCTCCCCGAGGGCCCGCGATACCGCGTCCTCGAATCCGACCATCGTTCGGCGCTCGCCCACCTCGCGCGCCTCGCCCGCCGAGCCCGGGGCGTCGTGTTCGCAGCCGCCGGCGACCCTCTGCTCGACGACCCCGTGGCGGCCGACGCCGCCGCGACCCTCCGGGCACGAGGCGCGCCCGTGCGGGTCCTGCCGGGCCCGAGCCTCGCGGCCGCGGCGCTCACGGAGGCGGGGCTG